>JBDHIC010000025.1:0-23150 GCA_039589035.1 Gemmatimonadota bacterium
AATCTGCCAGCAGTACCTGTCAAAGGGCAGCAAAGTCTACATCGAAGGGCGGATCCAGACCCGGTCTTGGGATGACGCAAAGAGCGGTCAGAAGCGGTATATGACCGAGATCGTTGCCGACCAGATGATCATGCTCGACCAAGCCGGCGCTGGTCGGGCTGATTTTGGTTCGCGGGTCTCGGCGGCCCCGGGTCCAGCCGGTGGGGACGATCGCAGTGTGGATTGGCCCGACACCGACGATCAGGACGACGACCTTCCCTTCTGAGCCAGCGGCGGCACGGAACTTGAGAGTGGTGTGGGGAGTAGGGTATCGTGACCTCCATGCATGCCGCCCGTAACTGCCTGTTGTTGGCGCTTGTCGCCCTAGCGCTGGGGATCGAATCCGAGCTGTTTGCGCAGCAAGCGGGGCCCGACCCCGTATCGTCAAACGGGCTGGGTCCGACGCTCGATTCACGCGCGGTGACCGCTCATGGGCTGACGTTGGGACCAGGTCCCGAACTCGAGATCCTGATCCGTCATGCAGCTTTTGAGCGCGAGCTCGCTGCTGCCTTCGGTTTTCCCGTGGCTTCTGGGTCTGGCGTCAGCAGTGGTTTTATGCATGACGTGGGATTGTGGATGACGGAACAGTGGAGCGACAGTCGGTTCGACAATTGGGCTCAGAGCGCGCTCCTCACCTACACGCGGATTCAGTCCTCCACTCGCTTCGAGAGAAACGGGTTCAACATGGGTGTTGATGTCGACAATGTCGCACAGGGAAGGTTCGGAATCCGTGTGAGCCGACCGCTGGAGTAACCGAGTGATCGCACCCTCGGGCCGCGCCCCAAGAGGGCGTTTTTTTTTGTTGATCACAATTCTGTCGTATGTGGTCGTCATCGACTGCGGAGGCGGGCGTACCACGCCCCGCGTCGGCGAGACTCGACAGCCGTGGTTTGCGAGCGAACCGACGCTCCACGTCGGCATCGCGTGGGGTGACTCGGTGCTGGAAATCGGAGGGGTTGGTCGATGGTGGATTCACGAAGAGGGCAACTCCACTCCGATCGCCGCCATTGAGGGGGACGAATCGTGGCGGATCATCCGACTGCCGTTTGAGAGTGCTCTCAGAGCTGTGCGCCCGGACGGCCATCTTTCTGAACCCCACACCAGCCCGTTGATCGTCGACCCGCTAGGCCCTGAGCCGATCTCATTGGGGGGAAAGCCGTTTCCCGGCTCGGTGCAAGTTCAGCTGCGGCCCGATGGCACGCTCACCGGTATCAACATCGTGCCAATCGAGAAATACCTCGAGGGCGTTGTGGCGAAGGAGCTAGGTCAGCCTGGGAGTGACGCATTTGAAGCGCTGCGCGCCCAGGCGGTGGCGGCCCGGACATATGCGCTCAAGCGAATGGGGAGTCGAGCCGACTTTGGCTTTGACATCTACGGAACCGTGCTCGATCAAGCGTACAAGGGACTGCCTGATGCTGCCGACTCGTTAGCCGTCCGTGCCGTCGAGACAACCCGCGGGAAGGCGTTGCTGTACAACGATGCCTTGATCGATGCCTACTACCACTCGACCTGCGGCGGACACACCGCACGGGTTGAACTGGTGTTCGATGATCCCCCAGCGCCGTATTTGGTGTCGGTCAGTGACAGGCATCCTGACGGTGAGGGTTTCTGGTGTCAAGAGTCCAAGTACTTTCGCTGGACGACGACGTTTGATGCCGATCAACTCGATGAGATGGTCGCTCGTAACCTACCGCAGCTATTGCCACTGCCGCCGGCCGGGGCAGGAACGGTTCGGGACGTCGAGATCCTCAACACGACCCCGGAAGGGCGCGTGGTCACGGTCGCCGTCACGACGAACACCGGCCGCTATCTGATCAGTGAGAACGACATCCGGGCGTTGTTTGCCGACGCCGAGGGTCGTTGGCTGAGAAGCACGATGTTCCTGGCACGGCCGACGTACTCGGCGGGTCGGGTGGCTGAGTTGTCGCTGGTTGGGGGTGGATGGGGACATGGAGTCGGGATGTGCCAAGTCGGCGCGATGGCAAGGGCTCGCGCTGGGCAGAGGTATGAGGAGGTGTTGGGGTGGTATTACCCAGGCACCACCATCACTCGCCTCTATTAGGGCCGCTGAAGATGGCGAACGTCGGCGTTGCACTCCTCGGTTTTATCTGCGGCGTACGTTTCGTACGCCTCGACCCTCCCTCGTCGCGCGCCTTGACGTCCACCATCTTGAGCGGCACTGAGTTTTGCGGTCCGTGAAGATCAAGCACCTGCTTTACGCGCTCGCTCTGCTGGGGGTGGCGTGTGGGGCGTCGAGGTCAGCTCGCGTCGCGACGCCCGAGCCGGTTGTGGACCCAGTGCCGATCGCAGATCGGTATGCAAGCGGGCGGCTCGAGTTACTCAGGTTGATCAACCAGGATCGAAGCGCCAATGGTGCGCCGTCGGTCACGCTGGACTCGCTGGCTACCGTGGTGGCCCAAGCTCATGCCGAGGCGATGGCGGCTGAGGATTTCTTTAGCCACTATGGGTGGGGTGGGGATTCGCCTTACGAGCGCGTGGCTGAAGCCGGCGGAACCGCCCACGTCCGAGAGAACATCTTCCGGCGGGTGGAACGCAACTCGGATGCATTGACCAGGTCCGACCCGTGGTTTGATTTCGAGGTCGAGGATGCCGAAGAGTGGCTGATGGCGTCGGCTGGTCACCGTGAGTCGATCGTAGATGCGCATCGCACTGGTGTGGGGATCGGGATCGCAGTCGATCAAACGCGGCACACCGTCTTCGTGGTGCAAGACTTCGTGGCCCAGCACATCGACCTGGAGGTTCCGGCTCGAGGTTGGCGTCGCTCAGCTACCGTCGTCCGCGGTCGGGTTCGTTTCGCCGATTGGCGGCCACTGGTAGTCATTCTGCGGAAGGAGCCCGTTGAGAGAGCGTGGGTCGCAGCCGGACAGCCCCCACCGAGTGGACCGTATCATGACGGTGAGGGTAAGGGAGCGATCGTGCCGCCATGGGCGATCGAGTGGCAACCGACGAGCCGGTCGTTTGAGTTGGTCTTGCCGCTCGGTCGATTGAGCTCACCGGGACGTTACTACGGGATCGTCTATGTAGCGCCCGGAGCTGTCGTCGACGGCGCGATCGCCAGGCGTTCAGTGAACTCGGAAGACGGTTGGCCGGGCGGCGCGTTCGTGATCGACTTGTTCTGAGGATTTAGCCGGGGTGGCTTGAAAACCGGTGCTGCGAGCTTAACTTTATATTCTATAGGCATTTCGAGGATTCAGCCAAGCGTGACAAATGCTACCTAGACGAACGACGCGCCAAGTCATGGTCGGTGAGGTCCCCATCGGGGGCGGCGCTCCGGTCACCGTGCAATCGATGACCACGACCAAGACGACTGATATCGACTCGACGTTGAACCAGATCCGGAATATGGAGGTGGCCGGTTGTGACATCGTACGCGTGACCGTTCCTGACGAGGCGAGTGCCGAGGCGCTGCCCGAGATCAAAGAGGGGATCTCGATCCCGCTGGTGGCCGACATTCACTTCAATTATCGGGTTGCGTTGTTGGCTCTCGATGCAGGGGTGGACAAACTACGCATCAACCCGGGGAACATCGGTGGCGAGAAACGGGTTCGCTCGGTGGTCGAGAAAGCGCGCGAGAATCAGGTCCCGATTCGCATCGGGGTCAACGGTGGATCGCTCGAGCGCGATATCCTCGAGAAGTATGGGGAGCCAACCGCCGAGGGAATGGTCGAGTCGGCGATCCGGCACTGCGAGATACTCGAGCACATGGATTTCCGCGACGTGGTCGTTTCGCTCAAGTCGTCGCATGTCCCGAGAATGGTGGACGCGTATCGACGCTTCGCCGATCTACGCGATTATCCGCTCCACCTCGGTGTAACCGAGGCCGGTCCCGTCGAGGCCGGAACGATCAAGTCGTGCGCCGGCATCGGGACGCTGCTGGGTGAGGGCATCGGAGACACGATTCGGATCTCGCTCGCCGCCGACCCACTGATCGAGACGCGAGTGGCGAAGAAGCTGCTTCAGGTGCTCGAGCTGCGGCCAAGCGGGATCAACGTGATCGCCTGCCCTTCATGCGGTCGCGCGGATGTCGACGTTCACAAGCTGGCGGCTGAGGTCGAGGCGCGCACCGCCCATCTGGACAAGAACCTCACCATCGCAGTCATGGGTTGTGGCGGACATCGGTATAGCCGGGGGCGTTCAGAAAGGGTTGCTCTACCTCAAGGGAGAAAAGGAGCACACCATACCCGAAGAAGAACTCGTTGACGCCCTCGTTCGCAAGATCGAAGACGAACTGTAATGCTCATCGGATGATGACTTCCGCGCCGCCTAGACCTGTTCGCATGGGACTAATCGGCGCCGGTGCTGTGGCGCAAGTGGCGCACCTGCCCGCCTATCGTCACTTGCGCAACGTCGACTTGATCGCTCTGTGTGACAACGAGACAACCAAGCTGAAAGCGCTCAAAGACCGGACCGGGGTAACGCACGCGGTTTCGTCGATCGACGAGCTTCTCGCTATCGATGAGGTCGACGCGGTCGATATCTGTCTCCCCAGCGATCTTCACCGAGACGCTGTGATTCGCTGTCTCGAAGCAGGGCGTCACGTGCTGTGCGAGAAGCCGCTGGCGCTGACACCCGCGGATGTCAGGACGATCGTCGATGCCCAACGCAGCAGTGACAGGATCCTGCTGGTCGGGATGAACAACCGCTACCGTGGCGATTCGATCTTGCTCAAGAGCTTCATCGAAGACAATGCCTTGGGCGAGATCTTTTACGCCCGAGCGGGTTGGCTCAAACGTCGCGACGTATTCAAGAAAGGTGCTTGGCACTATCAACGAAGTCGGGCTGGTGGTGGGGTGCTGATGGATTTGGGGGTTCAACTCCTCGACCTGACGCTGTGGCTATGCGGGTACCCGGAGCCAGAACGGGTGGTGGCGCAGTTCTCTAGCCTGCGGCCCGAAGTCGATGTCGAGGATTCGGCCGTGGCGATGCTTGAATGCGCCGGCGGCATGACGATCACCCTCGAAACCTCGTGGCATTTCTTGATGGAGTCGGACCATCATTTCCTCAATCTGTTCGGGACTGATGGTTCGGGGTTGTTGAATCCGATTCGCGTGTTTCAGCGAATGCACGACAGCCTCGTGAACGTGACCCCGCAGGGACAGCCGTCGATCGGGAACATCTATATGGAGTCGTACGAGCGAGAAATCGCCTTCTTTGGGGAGGTTGCCGCGGGGCGCGAGGAGGCCCCGCCGCTCGACGAGCAGCTTACGCTCGCTCGCGCGTTGGCGGCGATCCAGCGATCTGCCGGGGAAGGGCGCGAGGTGATGGTGGAGCCGGTGTCCAAAGCCAGCGCTCAGTGAATCTGACCGCCAATCGTCCGCCGGTCGCCGCCCGGTGGTGGTGGCCGCCGGTGTCGGGGCTACTGTTGGCTCTGGCTTTTCCACCGTTGGACCTATTGCCGCTGGCACTGGTAGCGCCGTGGCCGTTGTTGGCGTTCCTGGAAACCGAGGACGCTCACCGCCCGCGACGTGCCTTCACTGGTGGCTTTCTTTTTGGTCTCGCGTTTTTTGGTGCCATTCTGTATTGGATCGCTGGCCTGAGCGGTTTCAGTGCGATGGCGGTCCCGGCCTACATCGCAGCGGTTTTGGTCATGGCGCTGAACGGCGGCTTGACGGCCCTCGCGGTGGCGGTCGCGCGGCAACGCGAAGTGTCGGTCGTGTTCGCCTTTCCGCTGGCATGGACGGCAGTCGAGTGGTTGCGCTCGTTCGGTGATCTCGGCTTCACTTGGGCCATCGCGGCGGACGCGGTGGCCGGCTATCCACTTCTCATTCAGCCCGCCGAGCTGGGCGGCGCGTACCTTGTATCGCTGTGGCTGATGGGTGTGTCGGCGGCGCTCTATAGGTTGATTCGGCCGACGCCGAGCACACGCCCGATTCGTGTGGCACTCGTGGCGGTGGCCCTGGCCGTTGCGGCGCCGGCCTACGGCGCATTTCGATTGGGGCAACTCGAGCACGATTCGAGCGACTGGCCCACGCTGCGCGCAGCGGCGATTCAGCCCAATGTGCCCCAGGATCGAAAGTGGGACCCAGGGTTCATCGAGGAAACCCTTGAACGGCTCGTTCGGCTCACTCGACGTGCGGATGAGCAGGATCCACAACTTGTGGTGTGGCCCGAAAGCGCAGTGCCGGTTTATCTGCGCTACGATCCGCGAGCGCGTGTCTTGGTCCCGGGTCTAGCATCGGAGATCGACGCGCCCATCTTCACGGGGACCAACGACGCTGATACGCTGAGCGGACGAAGCGGCGCAACTGTCGCCGACTACCGCGTGTACAATGCCGCTTATCTGGTGCGGCCGGGAGCGATCGACGATGGGCGCTACGCCAAACGACGGTTGGTTCCAGTCGCCGAGCGAGTGCCCTTTGTCCCTGGGGCTGCGACGGCGTTCTTCGAGCGGTTGTCATCCTGGACCGGCCAATTCGCGCCGGGTCGAACCTGGCCTACGTGGACCGTAGATGGGTACAGCTTTGCCGCCACCATCTGCTACGAGTCCGTGTTCCCCAACGTGTCGCGACGCCTTGTGCGAAACGGCGCCGAGATGCTGGTCAACATCACCAACGATGCGTGGTTCGGGCCTACCGCTGCGCCGCACCAGCACGCGAGCCACTTGGCGCTGCGAGCGGTTGAGAGTCGTGTGCCGGTATTGCGCGCCGCCAACACCGGGATATCAGGCTGGGTAGATCCGATGGGGCGAGTTCGCGTCGCGACCTCGCTGTACACGTTCGCGGTTGTCGTCGCCGACCTGCCGATCCCCGGAGTAGATACACCGTATACACGCTGGGGGAACTGGGCTCCGTTGGGGGCGCTTGTCCTGTGGGCGGGACTGTGCGTACGAAGGCGAAAGAAGGGTTTGGGCTGATCGGCGCGCGCTTGTCGACTGACGATCTGGGCCGTACTTTGTAGTCTCGAATTTGTTATTTTACCATAGAAAACCGGAGCCAATATGAAGAGCGGAATCCACCCCGAGTACGTCGAGTCTCGGATCATCTGCGCCTGCGGCAACATCATTGAGACGCGGTCCACGATGCCCGAGATCCATATCGAGATCTGCTCCAACTGCCACCCCTTCTTCACCGGTAAGCAGAAGCTGGTGGACACTGCAGGACGAGTCGAGAAGTTCCGCGCTAAGTATGGATTGGCGGATGGCGACAGCGAGACCGTGGTGGAGGACACCTCGGCCGAAACCGGGGCCGAGGAAACCGAAGCGACAGCCGACGCCTAACGACGCCAAGCGATGGCGGGAAGCCACGCTGACGCTCGACCCGCCGAATGCGAGAGCAGGGGGGGACCCTGCTCTTTTGCGTTTTTATGCTGATGGCAAAGAGCCGACATGGATTTGACACAGAGGACCGAGGAACTGAGAGAGCGCCACGCAGAGGTGGAGCGGCTGCTGGCCGACCCTGAGGTGAGCCGTGATCGCAATCAGCTGCGTGACCTCGCTCGCGAGTATCGTTATCTGGAACCGATCTTGGCAGCCGCGCAGGAGTGGGAGGACGCAGGCCGCAGGCTGGACGAAGATCGTGAAGTGTTGCGCGAATCCGAGGAACCGGACCTGAAAGAACTGGCTCGGGCTGAAATCCCCGAGCTCGAATCCGAGGTCAAGGAGCTGGCCGACAAGCTGCGCCGACTCTTGGTGCCCCGTGACCCGCTGGACGACAAAGACGCGATGATAGAGGTACGAGCTGGCACCGGTGGCGAGGAGGCCACGCTGTTTGCGAGCGAGCTCTTGCGCATGTACACGCGGTACGCCGAACGGCATGGATGGCGGATTGAGCTGATCGACGTCTCGTCTTCTGATTCCGGTGGGGTGCGCGAGGCGGTGGCGCTCGTCCACGGTGATGGAGCATTCGGCGTGCTTCGGCACGAGAGCGGCGTCCACCGGGTTCAACGCGTGCCCCAAACCGAGTCGCAGGGCCGCATCCACACCTCTGCCGCGACTGTCGCGGTGCTGCCTGAGGCCGAGGAGGTTGATGTGGAGATCGACGAAAACGATTTAAAGATCGATGTGTTTCGTTCGTCTGGTCCCGGCGGGCAGAGCGTCAATACGACTGACTCTGCGGTGCGGATCACCCATGTGCCATCGGGCGTGGTCGTCCAGTGCCAGGACGAGAAGAGCCAGCACAAGAACAAGGCCAAGGCACTCAAGGTCCTGAGGAGTCGCCTGCTCGATCGCCGGATCGCAGAACAACAGGCTGAGCGTGCCCAGAGTCGTAAGGCACAAGTCGGCACCGGTGACCGAAGCGCCAAGATCCGGACCTACAACTTTCCGCAGGGCCGGGTGACCGACCACCGAATCAATCTGACACTGTACAAGCTCGACGGTGTCTTGGATGGCGATCTGGAGGAGCTAATCGAAGCCTTGGTGTTGGCCGATCAGGCCGAGCGGATCTCGGGATGAAGGTCGCCCCAGCTAACACGGTCGATCAACTACTCGACCAAGGTGAAGCTCGGTTGAAGAAACATAAGGTCGAGTTCCCCGACACCAGCGTCCTATGGCTGCTGGCACACGTGTTGGGGGTCGAGGATCCCGACGAACTCGACGAGCTCGGAGACGAAACGGTTGAGCCAGATGCGGCGCAACGATTCTGGGCGCTGGTCGAGCGGCGCGAACAACACGAGCCGTACCCATACATCATCGGAGTAACCGACTTTCGTGATGATCTCATGGAGATCCAGCACGGCGTGTTCCTGCCACGGTTTCAATCCGAGGAGCTGTGTGACGAAATCGAGGAATGGGTCGAGGAGCGCGCTGTCCCGCGCGACAGTTGGAGGATCGCCGATCTCGGCGCCGGCTGCGGAGCGCTCGGTGTTTCGCTGGCGATGGGCCCGATCCAGCCGGATCAGGTGGTGTGTGTCGACATCGATCCGTTGGCCCTCGAGCTGATTCGGAGCAACGCGGTGCGGCACGGGGTCGCTGATCGAGTCCGGCCATTGGCGGCAGATTGGCTATCGGCGTTTCGACCGGAACCGTGCTTCGACATCATTTGTGCCGTTCCGCCATACTTGAACCCCGGTGACGAGGAGTTCTTGACCGAGGAGAGCCTCAAATGGGAGCCGCTCAAGACGTTCTTTGGTGAGCCGAGCGGCGACGAGCTAGTGCGACATCTATTGGATGAGGCGGCGCTTCGGCTTAGGCCGGGCGGGTTGATCGCGATACAGGTTGACGATGAGCAGATTCCCGATTTGGAGGATTACGTCAACGAGGATCCCGACCACCCATTGGAAATCAAGTGGATTCTCGAAGACGACGACGGAGAAGAGGACGCGATCCTAGCCGTCCACGCCTAGGAGCTCGGCTCGTTTGATGGCGGGCTGGACGGTGTTGACGCTGGTTCGCACCACCAGCGAATACTTTCAGAAACGCGGCGTCCCTGCGCCCCGACTGTCCGCGGAGTACTTGCTGGCCGAAGTGCTCGGATGCCGACGTCTGGATCTCTATCTCGATTTTGATCGTCCGCTGGGCGCCAGCGAGATCGACGCCTAC
The DNA here is from genome assembly GCA_039589035.1 of Gemmatimonadota bacterium. Taxonomy (GTDB): domain Bacteria; phylum Gemmatimonadota; class Gemmatimonadetes; order JACCXV01; family JAHWKZ01; genus CAMYLR01. The sequence goes on from JBDHIC010000025.1 coordinate 9,539, forward strand.
CGCGAACACGTCCGACGCCGATCGGCGCACGAGCCGATCGAGTACATAACCGGCAAAGCCGGGTTTCGCGACCTCGAGTTGGCGGTCGATCCACGCGTTTTGATCCCGCGACCCGAAACCGAGCAGCTAGTGGATGAGGTGCTCGACTGGGCGCGCGCGGAAAGCCGGCACGGCAGAGCTCCAAGTGGCGGCTGGCGGCTGATCGACGTGGGCACCGGGTCAGGCGCGATCGCGTGTGCTCTGGCGCAAGAGCTGAAGGGTCTCGACTGGGTCTTGGGGATTGATTCGAGTCCCGGTGCGATCGCCGTTGCGCGTGGAAACGCCGAGCGAAACAACATCCAGCGGACGCGATGGGTTGTGGCGGATGGATTAGCCGCGCTCGACCGCGGACTTCGCTTGGATGCGATAGTCGCGAACCCACCATACCTTGCCGATAAAGAGCGGGCATCGCTTGAGCCACAGGTGGTCGACTGGGAGCCGGAAGCGGCGCTCTTTGCCGGGCCACGTGGGGATGAGGCGTTGGCCGTGCTTGTGACGGCGGCGGCCGATCGTCTTCGTCCAGCGGGATTGCTGGCGCTGGAAGTCGGTGCCGGTCAGGCAGGTGGTGTGTGCGCGATGATCGCCGCCAGCGCTGGATTAGAGCATCTTTCAACCTATCGCGACTATAGTGGGATCGAGCGCGGCGTGTTGGCGCTCGCCGACTGATCGAAAGGGAAGACACGTGGAGAAGTTCATCGTCACCGGTGGTCGGCCGATAAGTGGAACGATGATCCCGGCCGGGAACAAGAACGAGGCGCTACCGTGTCTAGCAGCGACCCTCTTGGCAGACGGACCCGTACGTCTGACCTCGATCCCCGATGTCAGCGATATCCGGACGATGGTCGAATTGCTCAAAGCTGTGGGTTGTACAGTCGAGGATAAGACGGCCAATGAGTGCACCGTTCAACCCGGTTACGAAGGCCCGATTCCGGGTGATCTAGCGGGGCGGATACGCGGCTCGTTTCTGCTCGCGGGGCCACTGCTGGTACGCCGCGGCGAAGTGCATCTGCCTGCGCCCGGTGGCGACAGAATCGGGCAGCGCCGTGTTGACACTCATTTGTTGGCGTTCCGTGCGCTTGGCGCTGAGGTCGAGGTCAAGGACCGGAAGTACGTGATCCGGGCCCCGCGCGGCCTGACTGGCGCGGATGTCTTTCTCGACGAAACCAGTGTCATGGGGACCGAGAACGCGATCATGGCAGCGGTGTGCGCGGCGGGAACGACCCGGATCGCGAACGCCGCCTCGGAACCACACGTGCAGGGGCTCTGCCGGATGCTAACCGAGATGGGTGCGGATATTCGAGGGATCGGCACCAATCATCTGGAGATCAGCGGCGTCGATGGATTGAACGGAACAAGCCACCGACTGCAGCCCGATCACATCGAGGTCGGCTCGTTCGTGGGGTTGGCCGCGGTCACCGACGGCGCGCTGACGATCAAGAACGCCGGCGTCGCCAACTTAGCTATGATCAGGCTCTGCTATCGACGGTTGGGTGTCGAGATGGAAGTAGACGGCGATGATGTCTATGTACGGGCGGGTCAGAAGCTTCAGGTCGTCGATGACGCCGGCGGGGCGATCCCGAAGATCGATGATGCTCCGTGGCCAGGGCTTCCGGCGGATCTGACGTCGATCCTTCTCGTCGTGGCGACGCAGGCCGAAGGCACGGTTCTGATCCACGAGAAGATGTTCGAGAGCCGGCTCTTCTTTGTCGATCGACTCCTGACGATGGGTGCCAGGATCGTCCTTTGCGATCCCCATCGAGCCGTGGTCAGCGGTCCCACACCACTGGTTGGCGAGCGCATATCGAGCCCCGACATCCGCGCCGGGATGGCGTTGTTGATCGCCGCGTTGGCGGCCTCCGGGGAGTCCATCATCCAGAACATCGCACAAATCGATCGCGGGTACGAGCGCATCGATGAACGTTTGCTCCAGCTTGGAGCGGCGATCCGTCGCGAACCGGAATGACGGTTGGCGAACCCGCGAAGCTGTACTTGGTCGGCACCCCTATCGGAAATCGTGGCGATATGACGTCTCGAGCTCGCCAGGTTCTGGCTGGCGTGGCCGCGGTAGCTTGTGAAGATACTCGGACGTGTCGCCGGCTCTACGCTTGGCTTGACGTTCCGTTGCCAGATGTCATCGCCTATCACGATCACAATCTCGAGACGGCACTTCCAAAGGTAATCGCTCGGCTCGAGACCGGGGACGATGTCGCGTTGGTCACCGATGCGGGGATGCCGGCGATCCAGGATCCCGGGTATCGACTGGTCGTCGCCGCTCGACAGCGGGGGATCGAAGTTATTCCGATCCCCGGACCGAGTGCGCTCTTGATTGCACTGGCAGCCAGTGGTTTGCCGACCGATCGCTTTGTGTTCTTGGGTTTCGCTCCACGCCGCGGAAGGGAATCGTGGTGGCGAGCGACGCTCGCCCGCTCGGAGACGATCGTCGTTTACGAGGCACCAGGACGAGTTGCCGCGACGGTGGCCGCGGTTGCCGAGTTGACCCCGGACCGTCCTCTTTGTCTGGCTCGCGAGTTGACGAAGCTGCACGAAGAGTTCGTGACGGGAACCGCCGCCGAGGTCAGCCGAGACCTCGAGACCCGCGAGACGCCGATCAAGGGCGAATGTGTGCTGGTCGTGGGCGGTGCAGCCGCAAGTGAAACTGCCGCCGTGCCGTGGTCCGAAGCGCTGTCGCGACTCGAGGCATCGCGGGCCGGACACGCGATGAGCGCGCGTGATCGCGTCGAGGTGATGGCTTGCGCGTACCCGGCGGCTCGGAACGCAATCTACCGCGCCGTGCACGGGACGGACGACCAGGTCGAAGACCGGGAGTGAAACCGTTGGCGATCATAGTCATCGCAACTGCGGTGGTCGCCGGTTCTCCGCTTCACGGTCAGGGTCTTGGCGGTCGATCGTTGACGCCGCCGCCAACGTCGCTGACGATCGCTCGCCTGCAGTACGAACCGGGTGATTGGTACGGGAACCCCACGTCGTTGCCCAACCTGCTCGCCTTCGTGCGCGAAGAGGTCGGGCTCCCTACCGCCGAGCGCGAAGCTATCGTGCGCGCCACCGATCCTGACCTGGATCGCTACCCACTTTTATATCTCACCGGTCATGGTGAGATCCGGCTGACCGATGAAGAAGTCCATGCGCTGCGCGCCTACCTGACGACCGGAGGCATGCTGCACGCCGATGACAACTTCGGTATAGACCCGTCGCTGCGACGAGAGATCGCGCGCATCTTCCCCGACGAGCCGCTGATCGAGCTGCCTCCCCAGCATCCTATCTTTAGGGCTCGGTTCCAGTTCACGGAGGGTTTGCCCAAGATCCACGAGCACGCTGGCGGACCCCCCAAAGGGTACGGGGTGTTTTACGACGGGAGACTGGTGGTGTTCTACTCTTTCAATACCGATCTCGGGGACGGTTGGGAGGACGCGGAGGTGCACGGCGATCCAGCGGATGTCCGGCGGGCAGCGCTGGAGATGGGCGCCAACGTCTTCGTTTACGCCCTCACACATTAGTCACCTCGACCCAGCGCCCGACTTCACGCGTTTTGACACGCCAGACGGTCTAAGTAATTTTATCATTGGGGGATAGCAGGTATTTAGGGATGCCAGGATCACGCCGAAGACAGATCCGCAGCAAGCTCATCGTGACGTTCATAGCGTTGGTCACGATGCTCGTCGTGGCGAGCGCCTACGTGTGGTACCGGGTCGCGACCGGACACGTTCGTCGCGAGATGGAGAACCGTTTGCTGGCGGTAGCCGAAGCGGGGGGGCTCGTTTTTGACCCTGAGCTGACGACCGTGTTGGTGGGTGACCTCGGACCCCGAACGCGAGCTATCGCGCAGGGACAGTTGCGACAGATCAAAGATCGGCTAGGGGTTCGCGAGGCCTACATCTTCGATCGTCAGCATCGAATCCTGGCCTCCACCGATTCACTGGACATGGACGTCGGCGTTGTCGCGCCACAGCTCGACAACTACGGTGCCGAGATCGACCGCGCCTTCGCCGGCGAAGCCGTGCTCACCGTGCCGTTCACCGATCGATCAGGGGTCGTGTATCAAACCGCGTTTGCCCCGCTCATCGGGTATCGCGACGCGGAAGGCACCGAACGCGATGTGGTGGCGGTGTTTGGGGTCGACCTGTCACTGGCATTTCTCGAAGTGTTCAATGACTTCCGACAGTTGACGGTGCTGCTTTCGCTGATTGCGATCCTGCTTGCGGTCATCGTCGGCGTGGTCTTCGCGCGGTCACTTTCGCAACCGATCGGCGCACTGGTCCAATCCGCTGAGCGGATGGAACGCGGCGAGATGGCCGAACCGGTTGCAGTCGAGACACAGGACGAGATCGGATACCTCGGCGATGCCCTGGAGAACATGCGCAAGGGTATCGTGAGACGAGACCGTCATCTGCGGACGATGCTCGCCGGCGTTGCACACGAGATACGAAACCCGCTCGGTGGCATCGAGATTTTCGCCGGCCTTCTGCGAGATGACTTGCCGACCGGCGATCACCGTCGCTCACACTTGGAAAAGATCATTCGCGAAGTTCAGCACCTGAAGACGATTATCAATGAGTTTCTGATCTACGCGCGCCCGCGTCGTCCCATCATCGAGCCGTTCTCACTATCGGAATTGCTCGACGACGTGAGTTTCTTGCTGACGGCGGACGCTGAGGCGCGGGATGTCAAAGTTTCAGTCGATTTGGTTGACGATGAAATCAGCGTTCACGCGGATGTCGAACAAGTAAAGCGGGCGGTACTAAACCTCATAAAGAACGCGATACAAGCGTCATCGGAAGGTGGGACGGTCGAAGTTCGGGGGCACCAGGTAGACGACAAGGTACGGGTCACGGTGAAGGACTACGGGTCTGGGATTGAGCCCGAGCAGGTCAAGCGGGTCTTTGACCCGTTCTTTACGACCAAGGGTTCCGGGGTCGGTCTGGGATTGTCGATTGTGCGATCGATCATTGAGGAGAATGATGGCGATATCTGGGTTGAGAGCGTCCCCCATGAAAGGACGATCTTCTTTATCTCCCTGCCGGCGTCAGGTACCGGCGGGGGCAGATTCCGGGCGGTCGAAAAGCCCGCGGCTTTGGGGCGCTGACGATGTCGGAACCGAAGGACGGATCAGTGGCGCGAATCGTGGTTGTTGAGGACAACCCGACGATGCGTGAGGGGTTGGAAGCGATGTTGACCCGCGCGGGCCATGACGTCGCCGTCGCCCCCAATGGCGAGCATGCATTGGCGCTTTGCAGGGAAAGAGCCACGGATCTCGTAATCACCGACTTCAAGATGGATGGGATGAGTGGTATCGACGTGCTGGACGCGTTGCGCGGGCAGCCGTATCCCGGGCAACCGGAGGTCATGTTGATCACCGCCTTTGGAACGATCGATATCGCGGTCGAAGCTATGAAGCGAGGGGCGGTCGACTTTATAACCAAGCCGTTTGACACGGCAGAGTTTGGCGTCAAGGTCGACCGTGCACTCGCGACCCGGGCAATCAAGCGGGAGCGCGACGCCTTGCGAGCCGAGACCGAATACCTGCGTGGAGAGGTCGAACATCATTTTGGCGAGATCATCGGGAGCTCTGGCTCGATGCAGAAGATCTTCGATTCGGTGCGAAAAATCTCAGAAACGAGCTCTTCGGTGTACATCTACGGTGAAAGCGGGACCGGCAAGGAGCTTGTGGCGCGTGCGATTCATCGAGAGAGCCCTCGTGGCGGGGGTCCCTTCATCAAAGTCAATTGCTCAGCGCTGGCCGAGAGCCTGCTGGAATCGGAGCTGTTCGGACATGAAAAGGGAGCCTTTACCGGCGCCATCAAAGAGCGAAAAGGACGCTTCGAGCTGGCTCACAAGGGCACGCTCTTCCTGGATGAGATCGCCGACATCCCGGCACCGACTCAAGTCAAGCTGCTCCGGGTGCTCCAAACCTGTACTATCGCCTCCACATCGTCCCTATAGAGATCCCACCCTTGAGGAGCCGAAAAGAGGATATCTCGCCGCTGGTTACACATTTTATCCAGACGATCAGTGGGGAGATCGGTAAACCGATCGACGGGATCAGTGATCGTGCGCTGGAGCTTCTGCATACCTACGACTGGCCTGGAAACATCCGCGAGCTCGAGAACATGGTTGAGCGCGCCATCGTGTTGTGTGACGGGGGGATACTCGAGCCAGAAGCCTTCCCCCTGGATGAACGAACGGCGCCTCGGGTGGGCCTCGCGATCACTGCACCCCCGGTGGGAAGCGTCAGGCTCGACGACGCGCTCGAGGAGCTCGAGCGATCGATGATCGTGCGCGCACTCGAGCAGGCTAATGGTGTGAAGACGAAGACGGCCGAGCTGCTTGGAGTAAAGACCAGTGCGCTCTATTACAAGTTGGAAAAGTATGGTCTCACGCGCGACGACTAGGCTGGGGCTGGTGTTCCTCGTGTGGTTCGGTGCGACCGCACTGAGCCCCACGAGTGTCAGCGCGCAGCAACCCGGCATCGTCGAGCTACAGCGGTTGGTCGACGAGCGAGAGACGGAGATCGCACGACTCGAGGTGCGGCTTCGATCCCTCGAACAACGCGGCGACTCGTTGAGCACTGCCAAGCGAGAGGCTGAACCTGGCAGCGCCCGGTTCGTATCGATCTCCAATCAGATTCTCGAATCGTCACAGCAGATCACAAATGTCACCCGTCAGCTCCGGGTGCTCTACGAGCAAGTACGTGATCTCAGGACCCAGTTGTTCCTCGCCTACAACGAGCAGATCCCGATTGTCCAGCAGGAGATCGATGCAGTCACGAGTCGTGAGCCAACCGAGGAAACCGATCGCGAGCTCCGGCGCCTAGTCGCATTGCTCGAGGATTACGTACGTGCTCGAGAGGCGCTGACGACCGAGATCGAGGAGGTGGAAGAAGACCTCTTCTTGCCTCGACTGGCGTTGGATCCTCGCGATGGACCGGCGCAACTCCGTGTGAAGGAGGCGATTGCGCGTGACGCCGTGGACAAGATCGATGAGCGGATCGCCGCGATCGAAGACCAGATCAACAAAACGCTTCAGAAACAACGCGATCTTGAGGAGTTTCAACGCATAAAGGACGATATCGAGCGCGATGGACAGGCGTCGCCGGCTGGCAGCGTGATCGAGGCGATTCTGAGCGACAGAGGTGTTGGAGGTCGTACAGGTCCCGGAGACGTATTCGAGGACCCGGATGCCCGGTTGAATGCGCTGCAGCAGCGCAGGTTCGACCTGGTCCAGCGACGCGAGGACTACTCAAACAAGGCAGAACTATTCGCTGAAAGACGAGCAGCATTTTATCGTTAACCTGTGTCAGGAGGAGTCACCTATGAAGTGCCACCGTAGGAAACCGCGGGTCCACCCGCCGCGGTGGAGTACGTCGGCGCTCGCGGTCGCGTTGCTGTTGACGCTGTTGCCGACTGTACTCCACGCCCAGGCGGCGTGGAACTACGACCAAGACGTTCACGTGACGTACGAGTTCGACGATAACGTCGATGAGGCGCTCAGCGATCCTGTGCGTGCGCAGATCGCTCGCCTCGCGTACAGCGGGGGACTGGAATGGGGAGAGGCTGGCGCGCAGCGTCTGTCGCTTTCCTACCAGGGTGGCTTCAAGCGCCACTTCGGCTTGGTCGGCAATGACTTCGATCTGGCTAATCAGTTCGTCAACGAGGGCGGTGTCGGTTACGTGCGTCGAGTCGGCGCGAACCTGGCATTGGGTGGAGCCTTCGCAATCAAGAACCGGAAATGGACCGACGATTTCTTTTTCATCAACGAGGATGGATTCACGAGCGTAGGCGGAGAGGCCAGTGCGACGTTGAATCTGCGACCGTTGGCACCGGATCGTCCCGCTCGACTGGAGATCGGGACACGGTTCGGCCGAGTTGACTTCGAGAATCTGGATCAGCCGTTTGATGAACGATCGGTCGGTGGGTTCACGTCGCTTACCGAGGACTTTGGTGAAGACGTGTCGGTCACCTGGCAGTACTCGGTGGATCGTATTCGCTACCCTGGCCGCGGCGTCGTAAGGCGTGACGACGACGATCCTGCGAACGCGTTTCGCGGCCTGACTCGGCCCCGGCAAGTCGATTATCTGCACGAATTGGGCGGTCAGGTGGTGTGGCTCGGGCCGTTCTCGGTGCAAGGGGAGTACTACTTCCGATACAACGACTCGAATTCGTATGGGCTTTCCTACCTGAGCCACAACATCGGTTTGCAGGTGATCCGACGGTTGCCATGGGACATGTTGGCGCAGGTGTACGGGCTCGTCGAGTTGAGATCGTTCTCGGAGCCGGCTCCGAATTTGAGCGGCGCGGGAACGCTCGACACCAGCGGCGCCTCGAACAACGTATTGCTGTTACGGTTGGTCAAGGATGTCAACTCGCAGTACTCGATCGAGGTCCGCTACGGACGGTATCGGAACGAGTCGATTACGGTGGATGATTTCTATACCAAGAATGTCTACTCCCTGGGTATGAACTTTCGACCCTGAACCTATAGTTGTGGGAGTATTGGGATGAGATGAGCAGCCACCGCGAGCCGGAAGTCGTCTTCCGGGAGCTCTGCGCCGCCGCGCGTGGCCGCCGCCATCAACGACAGGGTTGGACATCGGCGGCTGTCGCCGCGGCGTTCGTTTTTGCGTTGCTCGCTTGGGAGATCGTGATCGGGCCAGCGGGCGTTTTGCGTTGGCTCGGATACCTGGCGGTTACGATCGTTGCGCTCGTCGCCGGGTGGCGCTTCGTTCACGGCTGGCGGGGGTCAGCCATCGAAAGCGCCGATATCGTGGCCGAGTTGGGACGATTGTTTCCTCAGACGAGGGGCACGCTCGAAGCGCTGCTCGATGACCCACGAACCGGCCTGGCGGCTGCGCGGCGGCGATCGGCGGCGGCGTGGCTCGGACGTCGTGGCAGCTCCGGACTCGACCGCGCGCTGGCGTACGCCGATCGCTCGGGGATCGCCCGTCGGCGATGGCTGGCTTTGGGAATGGTGGCGTTCGCGGCGCTGACCGCGATTAGCCAACCGACCGCCGCTAGCAGGCTCGCCGGAGCCCTGCAGCGACCACAACAGGTGTGGCGGTCGCCGACGGTCGAATGGACGGTGGTTCCGGGGGATGTCGATGTCGCGTATGGCTCGCCATTGGCGGGCCAGGCGACGATCGTCGGTCCGCCGGCAAGGGGGCCGCTGTTGCTCGAGTCCCGCCCGCCCGCCTCTGCTTGGCGCGCCGAGACGTTGGCCTTGGGACCGACCGGCTCCTGGCACTGGTCAGAGATTACCAGTCCATTCGAGTATCGGGTCACGTTCGGGCCCTTCACGAGCCCCGCCTATCGGGTAACGGTTCGGGTGCCGGTGGCGATCGTGAGGGTCGAGGCGCGGTTCGAGGGTGAAGCCTGGGCTCCGTTGGCTGGGCGAACCGTGTCAGCGGGCGAAACGCTGGAGATTAGGGGCGCGGCAAGCCACCCGATCGATGCGGCATGGGTGCAATGGGCCGACGGGCGCAAGACTCCGCTCGAGATCGAGGATGTGACATTCGCGGGTCGGGTCCAGCTCGCGGCGGGCGAAGCCTGGGTTGTGGCTCGGACGCTGAGCGGCGATGAGACATCACCGACGCCGTTTACTGTAATTGGGGCCGGATACGCTTTTGTTCAGCTGCTACAGCCGGACGATGACCCGACGGTTCTCGGCAGCGCCGGGGTTTGGCTGGAAGTCAGGGCCGGGGCTGCCGCCGGCCTGCAAGGGTTGCGGTGGGAGACCGACGACGGCCGAGGCGGGGCCATCGGGGCCGTTGGTGGGACTCGCGACACGACCGTGATGGCGATCGCTCGGCTCGGTGCCGAGCGTGCTCCCGGTGACAGCTTTCGGTTCCGCGTCGTGGCGCGCCCGCTCCGCGGTGGGTCGGCGGCCACGGAATGGCGAACCGCGGTGATGGCGAGTCGGGCGGCGCTCAGCGCGGATGTCGCTGCTGATCGGGCGGTCGCCGGGCGTGAGATCGACCGCGCGCTAGAAGCCGCTCAGCGTGAGGTGCGAGGCGAGGGTTCGGCGGGCGATCAGGGGGACCTCGACGCGCGGCTGCGGGCGGCCGCCGACAGCCTCGCTCAGACGCTCGATCGGACGCTGGCGGATCCCGGCCTGCACCCCGGCCTCGCCGAGCGATTAGCCGCGTATCGGCGGTTGCTCGAGGGAACGTCGCAGACCGATCTGACACCCCAGCTCGGTTTGCCCAACGAACCCGACGCCGAGTTGTCCGCCCGTGCGTTGATGCTGGAAGCGATCCGTGAGGGATTGGCTGAGACCGAGGCGCTGATCCAGCTATCGATGACCGCGGATACGCTGGCCGGCCTGGCCCGCTCCGAGGACGAGTTGGCGAGTGACACCCGCGGAGCGGATCCGGATCGGTTGAGTGCCGAGATCGAACCCCGGCAGGCGGAGATCGATGCGGCCGCATCGGCCGCGGCGGAGACACTTCCCGACTCTCTCAGGACATCCGTTGAGGCGGCGCTCGAGAACGTCGATGCGCAGATGGCGGAACGGGACCCGGCAGCGTTGGCGAGCGCGCAAAAGCAGGCCGCGGAGGCGCTCGAATGGGCGGCTGATGGGGCGCGGGCGGAGGTCGACCGGGCCGCCGGTGCCGCTGCCGCGCGACGCATCGCGATCGATCGCGCGGGTGCAGAGGTATTGTTCCTGGCCCGGCGACAGCGTGAGCTGGCCGTGACGATGGTCGGTCCGCCGAGTGGCCCCGGCCAACACGCCGCCAGGGTCGCCAGACAGGCGGTGGTAGGGCGCGGGCTGGAGACCGCGCTGGGTGCGCTGGTCGAGGCGATCGGCGGGCGCCCGGCCGGGGTCGAGTTGGCCGCACGGTTGGCGCAAGCGGTGTTCAGCGTTCGATACGCGGGGGAAGCGGTTGCTGCGCCCCCAGGCGAAGGGATTGGCAACGCACAAGTGCAGGCCGCCACCGAGGACGCCGCGACGGCGCTGATGTTGCTCGCTCGCGCGTTTCTGCTACCGGAGAGCGAGGGAGCGGCCGGTGGTGCCGAAGGCGCAGCCGGCAGCTCAGGGCAGATCGCGCGGCAACTGGAATCGATGGCGCAAGCCGAGCGGTCGTTGGCGAACGCGCTCGGGAGCAGTGATGAACCGGTGGGTGGCAATCCCGAAGCCGCGGCGGCTCAGCGGGAGGTCGGTCGACAGCTCGACGAAATCGCGGCGGAGTTACTCGAGATGGGGATCGACGTGCGTACTGTCCAGGGATTGGAGACCGCGGTGGAGGAGTTGGCGCGGCAGTTGGAGCGCGGTATCCCGGGCGCCCGCGCCGACACCGACCTGCGAGCGTTAGCGCGTCGGTTGGCCGATGTCGGCCGCATGGTCGAGCGCGAGACGACCGATCGTCGCCGCGCCGAGGCGGCTCGTGACTTCGTGCCCGAGATGCCCCCGCCGCTGCCGTCCCGCGCCGGCGCTCAACGCCTCGACCCTGAGACGGCGCTCGCGCCTTGGCGGAGCGTCTTGCCTAGGGGCGTCCTCGACTCCGTACGCGTGTACCTCGAATCGCTCGCAGAAGCGGGCGTGCGATCAACGTCGGGGTCCGAGTGAGCGATCGTCGTCGTCCGATTCGCTTCGCGACGGGCATCATGGTCTTGGCCGGGCTACTGATCGCCTCCCCCGGGGGGTCCCAGACCCTCGAGTTACTGGAGGCCGGACGGGCGGCGGCCAACCGCGGCGATCATGCCGAGGCGTTCGCTCACTTTAGAGCTGCATACCAGCCGCTGGAGGACCACCCGATGGCGCTGGCCGGGATGGCGCGGGCAGCAGCACAGCTGGACGACACCAAACGCTTTCGCGCCGTGCTCGACAGCCTCGTGGGCAACGAGGAAATGGGTCCGAACGGGCTCTCATACTGGGCTGCGCTGTCGCTCGAGGCCGGTGTGGAGCCGATCGGAGTCGTCGATCGATTCGACGTATATCTCGATCGACGAGTGGGCGAAATGGGTCCCTTTGCGAGGTTGTTTCGTGTCCTGCTCGGGCACCGCGTGCACGTCGCAGCGAGCGCGCTTCTCGACCGCGCTCTTGATCGGGGTGTCGATCCAGCGGCGGTAGCAATGCTGCGCGGAGAGCTGGAGTTGGACCGACTGAATCCCGCTGCTGCGTTGACCGCGTACCTGGACGCAGTTGGTTACGGGGGTGCGACCCTCGTCGGAGCGGTCGCGGCGATCGAACGATTGCTCGAGACATGGTCTTCGAGCTTGGCGCCCGAAGTCGCTGTCACGCGGCTCGAAGCGGCCAAAACGGACGCGGATGAACAAGCGGCCGGGCTACTCGGGCCGCTCGTGGTGCAGGCGTGGATCAAGGCTGGCGACTGGGTACGAGCGATTGCAGCAGCCGACGATCCGGCGCTTGGACCGACCGCCCGCGGTGAGCAACTACGTCGTGTAGCGGTGGCGGCGCTGCCTGTAGCGCCGGCTGCTGCCAGCCGTGCATTGGATACGCTCGTCGATCTTGGACCGCCAGCGACGCGGCCGGCCGACCGCCTGCTGTCAGCCGAGATCGCCCGTGCGACCGGTGACCATGGCCGGGTGGCCGCCGAGCTCAGAGCGGCGGCACGGGCCGGTGTGCCCGGTGCCAACCAGGGTGCGTGGGTCGCAGAAGTCGCCGCCGCTCGCGTTGCCGGTGATTTTGATGCTGTCGAGCGAACGCTCGCGCGCGCACGCGCCGAGGGCATAGACGCAGCCGCGCTCGGCGTTCCGTTCGGCGATCTGTGGCTGAGCCGGCAGCGACCGGATAGCGCGATCGCGTCCTACGCACGCGCGATCAACGAAGATGATACGACAGCGGAGGCGCTCGAAGCGCTTGAGCGTGCGCGATTGGTCCAGTGGCTTCTAAGGGCGCGAGTTACCGACCCGTTCTACTCCGTGCTCGGTCGGACGATGATCGAAGCCCCCCGACAACCAGCGGTGGCATCGACCCGACTCGATTCGCTGGCGAGCTCGATTGGCGAGTCGGACTCCCTCCGGATCGCACGATCGTTGCTGTACGGATTGGCAGGTGAGTGGCGCGGTCGGGCTGGCGATGCGACTGGGGCCAGCGAGATGCTCGCCCAGGCCGTAGGGCGGTCTGAGTCGAGCGGCGAAGCTCCGGCCTTGTTGTTGGCGGCCGGCCGCTGGGCAGCGGTGGCCGACGATACCGAGCGCGCGATCGCGCTGTGGCGCGAAATCGTGGCTCAACACGCCACTAGCCCGTATGCGCTCGAGGCGCGACGACTGCTCGCCGCGACCAATGGCGACGATGGACGATCATGAACCGCCGTCGGTTTCTCCAGCTAGCCGGGTTGGCGACGGTTACCGCGGTGCCGGGGTTGGCGCGGCCCGGGCTCAGCATCGGACGCAATCGACCCGTCGCGTATCAGCCCTTCGTTATCCCCATGGACGACGCCCAACCGCAACCATTGCGTGCCTACGGCGTCGTCTATCGTGCGTTGCGGCAAGGCGGAACCGCGGATTGGCTGCTCAATCATCGTGGCGGATCATTCCTGGTTCATCATCCGCAGGCGTACGACGACAGTCTCGAGCGTGGCGTCATGACCGAATCACCC
>JBDHIC010000026.1:0-12678 GCA_039589035.1 Gemmatimonadota bacterium
ATGCCAGCTACTGGGACGGTCGTCGAGCGGGCGCTGCAGAGTATGAGCCCGACCGTCTTCTTTAGCTCGACCCTCTTGTTCTCGCCGCCCTATCTGATGGTGTTGCTGAGCTTCGCGTTGTTGGGAGCGGCGGCGATCGGAGCGTTGGCAATCGTCTTCCGGTGGCTCAACATCCCAACCGGGAAGGGATGGGTGCTGGGCGCGGCGACGGTGACCGCGATGATGCTCGCTTTGGCTGCTTTCAATCTCCAGAGCGCTGCGATGGCGGGCCGATTCTCGGCGATCGGGCCGTTGCTCGGCTTGGGTGCGGTTGGTGCCGCAGCGCTCATCGATGCTGCCGGACGGCGGCGGGACGATGCCCACTCCGCGTCCAGCGTCCGTTTCTCGCTGGTAGCGCTGGGCTTGGCGTGTGTGCTCACGTTTCCGATCGTGGCTTTCGCCCGAGTCCAGGCGGCGCACGAGTTACTGGTCGAGCGTGCCGAGCGGATCGGCGAGGCCTCAACCCAGTGGCTTCAGTACACTATGACGCGGACGATCGAGTATCTGGCGACGTCGCCCGAGGTTAAGCGAGCGATTCAGGACTCGAATCGCGACGCCGCGTTGCTGTTGTGGAACCAGAGCCCGCTCCGGACACTCGACTTCGCGTCCGGGCTGTACCTGTTCGATGCGGAAGGTTCGACGGTCAGTCAATTCGCGCTGTCGGCCGTCGATTTGTCCGGTCGGGCGCGCCGCTACGCGCGCGAAACACCGGTTCCAAGAGTGGAGATCGAAGGCGCGCCGCGCGACCGCGGCATCTGGTGGGCGATCGTTCCTGTGAACGAAGTCGTCGATGAGGTGGAGCAACGCGTCGGCGCGGCGGTCGCGATGACCACTGGGGCGCTCGAGCTCCGGGAGCCCGCAACCGGGTCGGCGTTCGTCCTTACGGATCTCCTGGCTGGTTCCGGACCGCCGACCAACGCGCCGCAAATCACCGCGCTGAGTTCCGATGAGGTGCCGCCGCCGGGGACGTTGCTGACGACCGTCGTCCGCGACGGTGAGGAGCCGGTCCAGCTCGCGATGCCGCTCGAACCACTGTTGCCCACCGCGCGCTCGTACGCCGTTTTCGCCTTCGTCGGGGTTATCTGCGGCATGTTATTGGGGTTGATCGAACGTTGGGGGGACGTGCGTACCCGAGGTCGATGGTGGGCCAGCCTCAGGGCCGAGAACTTGTTGCATTCCTTTCGCCTACAACTGTTGCTGGCGTTTCTCGCGGTGGCTGCCGTGCCGCTCACGTTATACGCGGTGCTGGGCTACCGCGCGACGCGTATAGAACTGCAAGAGGCGACCCGCGGTGCCGCCGCCGAAGCGCTAGCCGCCGCCAGCCGCATGGTCGTTGTCGACCCCGCGCTCGAACGCGGAACGCCGCGCCTCTTGACCGACCGGTTGAAGGGGATCGCGGAGGTTCTGCAGCAGGATCTGGTTCTCTATTGGCGCGGTCGAACGGTGGCGTCCAGTCGGCCTGAGATCTTTGCCTCGCGACTGTTTGCCGATCGTATGCCGGGCGAAGTGTATGTCGCGTACCAACCATTGGTGGAACCCGAGGCGCCGGCGGGCTACGTGCTCGCGACGCCGTTGTTGATCCGTGAAGACCGCGCCCGTGCCGACTTGCAGCGATTGGGTGAGGGGGTGTTCCTGCTGTCAGCCTTCTCGCTGGGGTTCCTGTTGATCGTAAGTGGTGGGCTCTCGAGGTACATGGCGCGGCCGCTGTCAGCGCTCGAGCGCGGTACTCGACAGATCGCCGCCGGGAGGCTCTCATACCGTCTTCCGTCACCCGCTCGGCGCGACGAGTTCGGACGCTTACAGGGCGCATTCAACGCGATGGCCGAACAGCTGGACGTCGGTCAGCGAGCGCTCGAGCGGGAGAAGTCCAGGGTTCAGGCGATCCTGGCTTCGGTCGGCGCCGGCGTGGTAGCGCTCGACGAGCGCGGCAGGATCCGCTTGCTCAACGATCGCGCCGCTAGCTTGCTCGGTCTGGACCCACAGGATGTTGTCGATCGCCCGGTGGGCGAGCTCGTCGATGACGACGGTGAAGCGAGCTCGTTCTGGCGCGCGGTGGGGATAGAGTTCGACCGTGGGGGGGGAGACGATCACGATTTGGTCGTTCGCCGAAATGGCGAGGAGCGGCATTACCACATGGTGGGAACGGCACTGCGCGACGCCGTCGGGCGAGAGCGGGGGTTGGTCGTGGCGTTCGAGGACATCACCGCCAACGTGCAGTCACAGCGGGTGCTGGCGTGGGGTGAGATGGCCCGACAAGTGGCACACGAGATCAAGAACCCACTCACACCGATGAAGCTGTCGCTGCAACACCTTGAGCGCACCGTCGAAGATCGCCCGGACGATTTCCAGCAGGTGTTTCACTCCAACCTGGACTTGATCTTAGCCGAGGTCGAACGACTCGAGCGAATCGCCAGCAACTTCGCTCGCTTCGCGGTGCCCGATCCGGCGGTCAGCGAACCGTTTGACGCTGGGTCGGTGGCCCAGGAGGTGGTGGCGCTGTTTGAGCCCGGCGAGGATAACGTGGCCTACTCACTCGACGTTATCGGGCAGCCACGGGATCTACTCGGTGACCCCGAAGGCTTCCGCCGCATCTTGGTCAACCTGCTTCAAAACAGTCGCGAAGCGGTGTTGGCTGGAAACGGCGGGAGCGTGAGCCTGCAACTCGATTGGAACCGTGAAACGGGGTGGGCATGGATCTCGGTCGTCGACGACGGGGTCGGACTGCCCGCGGACGGGGTCGATCGGCTCTTTGAGCCGTCGTTCTCGACCAAGACGCGTGGCACCGGGCTCGGCCTGGCGATCACGCGCCGGATCGTCGAGGCGTGGGGGGGGACGATCGAGTACGAGCGCCGCCCCGAGGCGGGCACCGCAATCCACGTTCGTCTGCCATCTGTCCCGGTCGAGGGCGACGCTCCGAGGCCTTGAGAACCTGCCTGCCCTCGAGGCCAAGCGGCCGGCCCAATGTGACGCCGGGTGCCGCTCCTGTGAATCAATTTTCCATAATTGAGAATCACAGTTCATTTTCATTGACAATCCGGATTGATAAATGGTAGGCTGGAGCCTGCATAGAGAAACCAGTGTACTCTACGGGGGTAGCGAAGGATGATCAATCTTGGAATCAAGTACCTGGTAGATTCATGTAAGTCAATTCACCGTAACGAATCAGGTCAGGACCTGGCGGAGTACGCGATTCTCGCCTCGCTGATCGCGATCGTCGTCATCGCTGCCGTCACCCTGGTCGGTACGACCTTGGGCACCACCTTCAATACGATTACCGCTGCCATAGCCGGCGTGGCTGGCGGCGGGAGCTGATTGACCGTGGGGTTTTCGACTACCCCCGGCCGTCGCGGAGCCGGGGCCGCCCCCATCCTCACACCGGCCCCGGCCTCCCGCGGCGGCAACTCTTTTCCACTTTTTTGGAACAGAATTGCTATGGATTGGAATTGTCGGACTCTTTCGTTGACTCTAGTTTCTCGACGTGGTACCGTAGATAACCCGCATTGTCCCCAGATGATCTCCGCGCACAGGCCCGCGAGGCGGCGGGATGGACCCGCAGGGGGCAGTACCAAACCGAACCCGGAAAGGCTGGTGTTCGTGAAGTTTTTGCTGAGTCAGGCCAGCCGGCTCCTGTGGGAGCCAAAGGACGGCGCACAAAGCCAAACCGTCGATGACGGGCGTGGCTTGAACGAAAGCGGACAGGATCTCGCGGAGTACGCGCTCCTGATCGGGCTCATCGCGCTCGTCGTCATCGGGGCGGTCACACTGCTGGGCACGCAGCTCGTCGCGGCGTACAACAACATCGCCGGGACGCTGCCGTTCGGCGGTTCTTAACCCGTGAAACAACCGGAACTCAAACCGGAGGGACCCATCCCAATGAGCCTCTGGACTCGCTTTTGGTCCGATGACTCGGGCCAGGACCTGGCCGAGTACGCGCTTCTGGTCGCGCTGATCGCGCTCGTCGTGATCGGAGCCGTGACGTTGCTCGGCACCAACATCAGTACCGTGTTCAACACCATCGCCGGCAAGCTTAACCTCGGTGGTGGATCGTAAACACGGTCCGATGACGGTGGAATCGGGGTTCTCGCTTCTTGCGGGAGCCCCGAACTCCACGGAAGCATTGCTTGAAACCCTAACTCTCCAGGACCCCCGCCTGGCCGAGAGGTCCTATCATTGACTGCAAACGCTAGTCTGATCGCGCTCGTGCTCGTCCTCGCGGTGGCTGTGGTGTGGGATCTCCGCACGCGCCGCATCCCGAACTGGCTGACCGTTGGGGCGTGTGGGGTCGCGCTGGTACTGCGCGGCGTTCAAGGTTTCGAACCGTTTTGGTTTGGCGTGCTCGGCGTGATCTTGGGTCTCGCGTTGTCATTGCCACTCGTATTTGCCGGTGGGCTGGGTGGTGGTGACGCTAAGCTGCTGGCCGCGGTGGGAGCGTTCTTGGGACCCCAACGGTTGGTCATCGCGCTACTCGCGATGGCATTGGTCGGCGGTGCCCTGACGGTCGTGGTGGCGATCCGACGCGGGGTCATGTACGAGACGCTTCGTCACACGTGGAGGCTGGTCGGCCAGTCGGTGGGTTTGGCTCATGAATCTGAACCGCGCCGCACGCTCGGTACCGCTGGAGCTTTGACTGTTCCATACGCGGTAGCGATCGCCGTCGGTGCTCTGGCAGGTCTCTTCTACGGATAGGTTTGAGCTCGCGCACGGGGGGTGCTCATGATTAATCACTTTTCTAGGACGATCATCGCGCGGCGTCGTTGGCTGCGATCCAACTCGGGCCAGTCGCTCGTCGAGTTGGCGATCGCGCTGCCGATTTTGCTCGGGCTGGTGATCGGGATCTTCGAGTTCGGCCGCGCCTGGAACATCCGGCAAGTGACGACCAATGCGGCCCGCGAGGGGGCGCGGTTGGCGGTGATCCAGGCAGCCGACCAGCTGGTCGTTCAATCACAGATCGAAGGTCGGCTGAGCGATGCCGGCCTCGACCCCGGCCTTGCCACAATCACCATCAATGGCATGGTCTGCCCCTTAACCTGCGTTGGTGATCCGGTTTCGGTGCAGGTCGATTACCCGGTTGACTTCGTCTTCATGGGGCCGATCGTCGATTTGCTGGGCGGCGGTGGGGCTTTCCCCGGCACGATTATGATGACGACCACTTCGACCATGCGACACGAATAGGCGGTGACAAATGCGACGTAGACGAATCCTTATTGCGTTGGTGCTGGCGGTGGTTTCAGGTGTCGCCGCAGCATACTTGGCGCTCGGCTACCTGCAGCGAACGAACATCGTGCCGACGCCGGCGGTGGCTTCGTCGGGCACCCTGGTGGCGGTCGCGGCGCGGGATCTGGCGATGGGTACCGTGTTGGACCCGGCCGACGTCGAGATCGTCGACTGGCCGACCTCTGCGGTGCCGGTCGGTTACGCTCGGTCGGCCGACGAGGTCGTCGGTCGGGGATTGATCACCACGGTCAGTGCGGGCGAGCCGCTGCTTAACTCCAAACTGGCCAGCAAGGAAGCCGGTGGAGGCTTGCCGATCGTCATTCCGGAGGGGATGCGCGCGGTGAGCGTCAAAGTCGACGAGGTGATCGGCGTGGCGGGGTTCGTCTTGCCGGGCACCCGGGTCGATGTCCTGGTGACGCTCAACCCCAGCGCCCAGGCTGAGTTGGCGGCGACGCGGGTCATCTTGCAGAACGTCCAAACGTTGGCCGCCGGCCAGACGATTCAGCGTGACCAGGACGGCACGCCACAGACGGTGACCGTGATCACGCTCTTGGTAACGCCGGACCAGGCACAGAAGCTGACGCTCGCCTCGACCAAGGGGAGAATCCAGCTGGCGCTCCGCAACACACTCGACATGGAGGAAGTTGACACG
Source organism: Gemmatimonadota bacterium (assembly GCA_039589035.1). Classification (GTDB taxonomy): domain Bacteria; phylum Gemmatimonadota; class Gemmatimonadetes; order JACCXV01; family JAHWKZ01; genus CAMYLR01. The sequence goes on from JBDHIC010000026.1 coordinate 5,906, forward strand.
ACAGCGATCCGAGCCGGGAACCTGATCGAGAAGGCCGACCGGCCGGTGGTTAAGAAGACCGGGACACGTCGCGCGCCGCGGCCACAGGTAGAGGTCTACAACGGTGCGAAGCGTAGCGTAACCACGTTCTAGGGTGAGACAAGGAGGAAACATGCATCGGTTTGGGTCTGGCAACGGAGTTCTGAGCAACTCACGGGGTGCATCCATGGTTCTCGTGGCGATCACCATGGTCGCGCTGCTGTCGGCAACGGCGCTCGCGATCGATATCGGGATGTTGCTGAACGCTCGTACCGAAGCCCAGCGAGCGGCCGACGCGGCCGCATTGGCGGGTGCCGGAAACCTGATCGTTTTTCCCCCGGACAATTATCCAGATGCCGAAGCCAGAGCCGAAGACAAGGCGATCGAGTACGGCGCACTGAACACCGTGACTGACATTCCAGTTACGGTTCTTCCCGAGGATGTCGCTGTTGACCTCGCGCAGAGACGGGTGACGGTGACGGTGCGCCGAATCGATGCCCGTGGAAACGCTGTTGCTACCTGGTTCGCCAGGGTGTTTGGCGTGAACGAGGTCGATATCGAGGCCCGCGCGGCCGCCGAGGCACAGCCCACGGGCTTGGCGCGTTGCGTCAAACCGTTCACGATCCCCGACTACTATTTCGACGTCAACGAGAACGGTGAGTGGGATGAGGGGATCGACCAGTATGATCCAGCCGTGCACGGTTACGGGTCGAGTTGGCGCAATCCCGGTCAACCCGGCGACGACGGTTTGGGATACATCAACGACTTGGGCCGGCGGATCAATATCAAGGAGGGCGGGCCGGGGCTCGCCATGCCGGGCTGGACCCAGCCGTGGGACATTCCCCACGTCGATGGCAGTCCGGCGGCCGGTGGCAACAACTACCGGGAGAACATCGCGATGTGTAACCCGTACACCGTCGCAATCGGCGAGGAATACCTCATTGAGAACGGCAACATGTGGGGTCCGACGGTTCAGGGCGCGGAAAGGTTGATGGATTTGGACCCAAACGCATTCTGGAACCCGGGTAACAACGAGATCGAGAGCAGCGTCGCCGACCCCAACTGGGAGGCGAGCCCGCGGATCGGGATCGTTCCGACGCACCACCCGGGGCGCGTGTTCGATCCCGGGAAGAAGCCAATTGAGTTCACCAACTTCATCGCCATGTTCTTCGAATACGTGGAGGGACACGGCCAAAACCAGGAGGTTGTGGTCCGGGTCATGTACCCGACCGGCGTGAGCGGTGGCGGTGACGTCGAATCGAACGCGGCCTCTGTTGTCTTGGTCGAGTAATGAAAGGCACGTTTCAGAAGGCAGGCCGGAGGGAGAGAGTGAGGAGATGAGTGACAGGTGGAGTCAGGAAACCTTGAGAGACACGCGCGGGGTGTCGATCGTTTTGATGGCGATCACGATCGTGGCCACGATGTCAGCCGTGGCGCTGGCGATCGACATCGGTATGCTGCTGAACGCTCGAACCGAGGCGCAGCGGGCAGCCGATGCGTCGGCTCTAGCCGGTGCCGCGGCGCTCATTACCGACCCCGACGACTCCGCGGGAGAGGCGACGGCCCTCGCGATCGAGTACGGCGCCCGGAACACGGTAATGGACATACCGGTCGTTGTCTTGCCCGAAGACGTCGCCGTTGACCTAGCGCGGGCTCGCGTCACCGTCACCGTGCGTCGGATTAGTGCCCGAGGTACAGCCGTGCCGACGTGGTTTGCCAACGTGTTTGGCGTAAGCGAGGTCGATGTCGAGGCCCGCGCCGCGGCCGAAGCGGTGCCCACGGGGTCGGCCCGGTGTCTGAAGCCGTTTGCGATCCCCGACGCTTTCGATGACGCTAACGGCAATGGCATCTTTGATGCCGGCGACGATTACGTCGCGGCGGATCACGGGTACGGGAGCGATTGGCGGAACCCCGGCAACTTCGGTGACGACGGTTTGAACTACGAGAACGACTTCGGTCGCCCGATGAACGTCAAGCAAGGCGGGCCATCGGACCCGCCACAACCGGGGTGGTATTACCCGTGGGACATCCCGCAGGTGGACGGCAGCCCGGCGGTCGGTGGTGACAAGTACCGCTGGAACATCGGCAACTGCAACCCATCGGTGATAACGATTGGCGATGAATACTGGATCGAGAACGGCAACATGCTCGGTCCAACCAATCAGGGCGTAGAGGAGCTCATCGGTCAGGACTCGGGGGCGTACTGGAACCCGGACCCGGGCGTGAACTCGGTCGAGGGGAGCAGTTTTGACCCCTGGTACGGGAGCCCGCGGGTCGGCATCGTGCCGGTGTTTGACCCCTCGCGTCCGTTCGATCCCGGCAAGCAGCCGATCGTGTTTACCAACTTCATCGCGATGTGGTTCGAAGGGGTCGTCGGCACGGGCCAGGACCAGGAGGTCCAGGTCCATATCATGTACGCGTTTGGCATCCCCGGCGGTGACGAATCGGCAGCTGGCAAAATGGTCGTTCTGGTTGAATAGCCCCCGGTAAGGAGACAAGTGGCAAAAGAGAAGACGCCCAACGCGCCGATCACTAGCGCGATCATCTCGACCGACGAGGAGTTCCGGACCACGTTCCGCGAAGCCGCGGCCGAGGCCGGCATGGAGGTCGTGCTCGACCTGCCGGTCCCGATCCCCGACGTCAGCGAGGGTCATACCCAGGACCTAAAGAAACGAGCACCAGACCTGATCTTCGTCGATCTGGCTGACGAGCCGGACCTGGGTTGCGAGCTGGCGCAGGTAATTACGGATGCCGCGATCGGCCGTCGTCTGATCGGCGTCGGGCCGCTGCAGTCGCCCGAGTTTCTCCTCGCTGCGATGCAGTCGGGGATCGCCGACTACTTGAGCAAGCCGGTCACGGCAGACCAGATCATTGCTGCCGTCGAACGCTCGCGCCGCGCGCTCGCCCCGCGTGAGGCAGCTGAACACGCCGGCGAGCTGTACGCGTTTTTCAGTCCCAAGGGCGGCGGTGGGGCGACGACGATCGCCACCAATCTGGCGATCCAGCTGCACCGGTTGACGGGGCGGCGAACCGCGCTCGTCGATCTCGATCTCGAGCTCGGTGGGGCGGCGCTCTTTCTCGCACTCGAGCCGCGCTACAGCATCGTCGACTTGGCGGGCAACCTGCACCGCGTCGACAAAGACCTGCTCAACTCCTACATGGCGACTCACGAGTCGGGCATCGACTTGTTGTCCGCGCCCTACGATCCGCGCAAGGCTGACTCCATCTCCGACCAACAGGTGACCGAGATCCTGAAGTTCCTCAAGCGCCACTACGACTACGTGATCGTCGACTGCCCAAAGGCGCTCACGAGTCGGACGACGCGGGTCTTCGAGCGGGCCGACGGCGTGTACATCGTATCGCAGGTCGATGTGCCGTCGATCCAGAACATCCAACGCTCTCAACCTCTCTTTACCCATATGAGCCGGGGTCGGCCGGTGCGGTTGATCGTCAACCGGTACGATCCCAATAGCGAAATCACGATTGACGATCTCGAGCATTCTGTCGAGATGGAGGTCTTTTGGACGGTGGCCAACGACTACGATTCGGTATCGTACTCGACCAATTCCGGCAAGCCATTGATCATGCGGCCGGGATCGGTGTGCGCACGCGAGCTCGAGGGCTTGGCGGCCCGCATCGCTGGCGTCACCGGCGGATCCGACTCGAAGGGTAGGATCCTGGGCTCCGTCTTTGGGCGGCTGCGTGGCCGCCTTGGGTCTTCCCCCGGATCGAAGACATCAGAAGCGTACTTAATGCCGCCGACCGCGGCTGAAAGTGAGGGATCATGAACCGACGGCAAGATCCATACGCCGTCCCCCTCTTCGATCACGAGGGCCAGAACGGGGTTGGTGGGATGGAACCCCTGCCCGTTCGCCACGAAGAAGAGACGGGTGACGCGCTGGAGATCAAGAGCCGAATCCATCGGCGGTTGTTGGAGCGGCTCAACCTCTCGAATCTCGAGGCGTACGCACGCGACGAAGTCATAGTCGAGATCCGGAAGGTCGTTCAGGACCTACTGGACGAAGAGTCCACCCCGCTGAACTACGACGAGCGGGAGGCGATGATCGAACAGGTCATCGATGAGATTTTCGGGCTGGGTCCACTCGAGCCACTCGTAAACGATCCGACGATCTCGGATATCCTCGTCAACACCTATCGGCAGGTGTACATAGAGCGCGACGGGCGATTGGAGAAAACCGATGTGCGGTTCAAGGACGATCGCCATCTGATGCAGGTCATCGACCGGATCGTGTCAGCGGTCGGGCGGCGGATCGACGACTCGAGCCCGATGGTCGATGCACGACTGGCCGATGGGTCGCGCGTCAACGCGGTGATCCCGCCGCTGGCGATCGATGGACCCCACTTGTCGATCCGTAAGTTCAAGAAGGACGCCTTGTCGGCGGAGGATCTGCTGCGCTTTGAGAGCTTGACGCCCGAGATGCTGGAGCTACTCCAAGGCATCGTCAAAGCTCGGCTCAACGTGTTGATCTCGGGTGGCACGGGCGCCGGTAAGACGACGCTGCTTAACATGCTGTCGGCGTCGATTCCCGGTACCGAGCGGATCGTTACGATCGAGGACTCGGCCGAGCTGCAGATGAGGCAGCCGCACGTGGTACGGATGGAGACACGGCCGCCAAACGTGGAAGGCTTGGGCGAGGTAGCTGCGCGCCAGCTCGTGATCAACGCCCTGCGTATGCGGCCCGACCGGATCATCGTCGGTGAGGTGCGTGGGTCGGAGGCGGTGGACATGTTGCAGGCTATGAACACCGGTCACGATGGTTCGCTAACCACGCTCCATGCCAACTCCCCCCGTGACGGCCTGCGTCGTCTCGAGACGATGATCGGAATGGCCAACCTGAATCTCCCGGAGAAGGCGATGCGCCAGCAAATCGCGAGCGCCATCGACGTCGTCATCCAGGTCAGTCGCCTGGCCGACGGCACGCGCCGCATATCGTCGATCTCCGAAGTGGTCGGGATGGAAGGCGACGTGATCACGATGCAGGACATCTTCCTGTTCGAGCGCGAGGGGATCAGCGAGGATGGCATCGTCGTTGGTCACTTCCATGCGACTGGGATCCGTCCGCGGTTCACCGACCGATTGAAGACCGCCGGAGTCAACCTTCCCGTGACTCTGTTCTCGAACACCGATTACGTGGCCGTTGGAGGAATGAGCTAATGGAGATTCAACCGGGACAGTGGATCCCGGTCCTACTGGCGTTTGTCGCGGTCGCGTTGATGGTGTTGACGCTGGCGTTGTTGTGGGAGTGGGTGCGGGAGCGCAGCCGACACCGGGAGCTCAAGCGCCGGATGGATCCGGGGAGAGCTAGCTCGGGAGGCGAAACGATCGACGATCTCTTCAAACGTTCCGATGACCGGGGTGGTGGTTTGTTGGGGCCGTTCGCGGAGCGGCTACCGCGCATCTACGACCTCCAGATCCTGCTCGATCAGGCGGATCTCCGGTGGCATTTCGGGACGTTCGTGATCCTGACGATCGGCGCCGCGGTCGCTTTTGGCACCGCGGGGATGCTCTTTACCAATTTCCCACTGATCGCGATCGGTACGGCGCTGCTCGGCGGAACGCTGCCGTACCTCTTCGTCCGATGGAAGAAGCGCAAGCGCATGGCAGCTTTCCTCGAGCGATTCCCCGATGCGATCGATCTGCTGGGTCGCGCGATTCGGGCCGGACACGCGTTCTCGACCGGCCTCCAGATGGTGGCCGAGGAGACGGGCGAGCCGGTGGCCGGGGAGTTCCGTCGTGTCTTCGAGGAGCAGAAGTTCGGGCTCCCGCTTGATGAGACACTGTTCGGGCTGTCCGATCGGATCGATCTCGTCGACGTCCAGATCTTCGTTACCGCGGTGCTGATCCAGCGCGAGGTGGGTGGAAACTTGGCAGAGATTCTAGACACGTTGGCGGATACGATTCGCGAGCGGTTCGTGATCGAGCGCCAGGTTCGCGTCTTCACCGCCCAGGGAAGGATGACCGGCTATCTGTTGGCGATCCTTCCGCTCGTGCTCGCGTTCGTGATCTACACGTTCAACAGTGAGTACATCACTATCCTGGTCGAAGAGCCGATCGGCAGGGTGCTGATCGCGATGGCGGCGATCATGCAGATCGTTGGGTTCTTCACGATCCGCCGGATCGTGGATATCAAGGTATAGGGGGCCCGATGGTATACGTAATCGCAGTTCTCATCATGACTGCCGTCACGATGGCGGTGTTTGTCGCGGCCGTGGCGGTACCCGCACGTCCGAGGACGATACGTCGTCGACTGGCGGCAATCGACGACCAACGAGATCGCTCGACACCGCGACGGCAACGCAGAAACCGACAAAAGCGTGAGCAACTGGAGGCTCTCGCGCAGGCGTTGGGCGATCGGGTCGTTACCCGTCGCTCGAATGTGAGCGAGACCCGGTTGTCGCTGTTGCGGGCGGGTTTCAGAGGTGCTAACGCGGTTCCCGTGTACTACACGGTCCGCATCCTGCTGGGTGCCGGCTTCGCTTTTGGTGCTACCGTGTTGGCGACGATCGTTGGTGCGCCTGTCCTTGCCTCGTTGTTTGGCATGTTGGTGTTCGCCGCGTTCGGCTGGCTCCTGCCGCAGGTTTTGGTGTCGCGAAGGAAGCGCAAGCGGTCGTTTGAAATCCAGATCGCGCTGCCTGACATGCTCGACATGATGGTCGTCTGTGTCGAGGCGGGTTTGGGTCTCAACCAAGCCATGGACCGCGTGGCTTCCGAGCTGACGCAACTCAGTAGGATC
>JBDHIC010000027.1:0-15893 GCA_039589035.1 Gemmatimonadota bacterium
CCGGGAGGCAATCTTCCGCAAGGTCGAGTCGGTTAGCATCCATGGCCAACTGTCGTGGGACGTGTATTTCAGCGACCCTGAGGATCCCGATGGTCCGGTCCATAAGGCGCGCGTCGACCCCGAGGCTGTAGTCCGGGGCCTCGAGGCGGGTGACCGGATTCGCCTCGAGTACCTCGTCGGCAACGTGATCAGCGTGACACGAACAGAGACGTGAGCACGCGACAACACGCCTTTACCACCGCCGAACCCGACCCCAACCCGGCGCCGGAGACGAGCTACGCGGAACGGTCGCGCACCTTGTTGCACGTCACCAAGGTCGGGGTGCTGTCGACACATTCACACAGACACGAAGGGTTCCCTTTTGGTTCGGTCATGCCGTACGCGCTCGATGCAGACGGGAACCCACTGCTCCTCATTAGCAGCATGGCGATGCACACTCAGAACCTCGTGCGCGATCCGCGGGCCAGCTTGCTCGTGACCGCGCTCGAGGCTGCCCACGACCCTCTGGGAGCCGAACGGGTGACCGTGATCGGCAACGTGACCGAGGTGGGGAAGGCGGATCTCGATGCTGCGCGGGAAGCGTATCTGAGTCGTCACGAGAATGCCCGCTACTGGGTCGACTTCGAGGACTTCGCGTTTTACCTGATGAAAGTCGTGGAACTCTATTTCGTGGGCGGGTTTGCGGTCATGGGTTGGGTGGACAATCATGAGTTCAGCCAGGCCCGCCCGGATCCGCTGGCTGAGACCGCGGTAGGAATACTGGCGCACATGAACGCCGATCATGCCGACTCGCTCGTCCTGATCGCAAGACACATCAAGGGGATCGAAGCCGAGGACGCGAAGATGACTGCAGTCGATCGCCTCGGTTTCCACGTTCGTCTAAAGACCGCGGATCGCGTACGCAGCGTACGCATCGGCTTCCCGTCCGCGGTCAAATCACCGGACGATTGCCGCAATGCTTTAGTCGAGATGGTCCGGCAAGCCCGGGAGAGCGGCGGGTAGGAACGGCCGCGCTCAGCCTCCCCGTGGCCCGTATCGGGCTGGTGCTCTGGCTCCTCGCCATGCTGGGGTGGCTGTGGACGAGCGAAGTCGCAGTCTTCGTGTGGACCTTCGACGACGCCTACTACTACTTCGAGATCGCGCGCAACCTGGCCCAGGGCCATGGTCCCTCCTTCGATCGCCTCACCACAACCAATGGGTACCACCCGCTCTGGCTGGCGGTGTGCACGATCGTCTACAGCCTTGGGTTCGATGGGGTCCCCGCGCTTCGTGTCCTGCTCACCCTTCAGGTTGCGATGTATGGGGCGTTCGCCTTGGTCGGCTTGACCTACCTGCGCCGACATCTTGCCGATCAACCGCTAGCCGTGCAGCAGTCGACGCTCGTCATAGCGGGCCTGCTCGCGATCAATCCATCGATCGCCAAAGTCTTCGTCAACGGGGTTGAGGCTCCGCTATCGCTGCTTCTTCAGGCGACGGTGCTCGCCTGGTTGCTGCGCTCCGACCAACCGCTCTCCAAGCGCGAGGGTCTGTGGGCCCTGTCCGTGGTGCTCGCACTCGCGTTCCTGGCGCGCACCGACGCGGGCCTGCTCACGCTGACGATCTTGGTGTGGGGCCTCCTTCGCGGCGGGCCTGGCGTTCACTTGCTCAAGGTCGCCGCACTTCCGGCAACGGTCCTCGGAGTGTTCCTGGTGGTGAATCAGTGGATGTTCGGTGCGCCTACCCAAGTCTCGGGAGATCTGAAGCGGGTGACTCCCTCGGTGGCCCAATGGCTGCTCATCGTAGCCATGCTGTTGGCGGCGGGCGTGCTACTCCGCGTGCGTCCGAAGGCCAAATTTCCACGCACGCGACAGGTGTTGATTCGCACCTGGCCCTTTGGTGCTTTCAGCTGTGCAGTGATCGCGTACTACCTCGGCTTTCAGACCTTTCCGCGGGTGTGGTATTTCGTGCCCGTCGTGCTGTGGCTGCTGGTCCTTTTCTGTGCAGTGGCCGCCGATCTGCTGTGCCTCGCCTGGGCAGAGCGGCGTGAGGCCAACCCTGAGGTGGCGCCCCTGCGAGCCATCGCCCCCATCGCGGTGCTCCTCATGGGCGCGCTGGGTCTCGCCGCTGCCGTAGGCCACAGTCTGGGCGCGGCGGGGGTGCACCACAGCCGCATGGCCAATGCCGAGGCAGGTAGGTGGGTCTCTTCTCACCTGCCCGCCGACGCGGTGCTCGGGAGTTGGGATGCAGGGGTGGTCGCCTACTTCACCACCCAGCGGGTGGTCAACCTCGACGGGGTGGTCAACTCAGTGGCCTACAAGGAGGCCCTCCGTGCCGGCACTGCCGGCCGGCTCGTCGACCAGTGGGGTGTCACTTGGCTCATCAACCACAGCAGCGATCCGCAGAGCTTGCGCGAGGCCGCTGAGCTCACCATGGGACCGCTGCACAGCTTCGAGATCGAGCGCACCTGGCCTTTCGTGGTTCGCGGCGGCATCAACACGGTGGGCGTGAGCGGGCACGAGATGGCGGTCAATCTCGTGAGGATTCAGCTGGCGGTCCCGGCGAAGTGAGGGGAACCGCCCTACACGAGATGTAACCTCCTCCCGACAGACACTGCTATCTGCACCGACCTATGGTAGAGAATACGAGAGAACCCTCCTCACACCACGCGTGACTACGATTCGGGGACGAAAAACGATGAAGACGCTGATCACCACGTTGATGATATCGATCGGGTGGGCGGGTTTGTTACCAGCCCAGGAGGTCGAGCTCGTCAGCACAGACCTGTTTGCCGAGCACCGCGCGACGTTTATGGAACAGATGGCCGGCGGCATCGCCATCTTCACGGGCCAGCCGCAGATCCCACGCAACGACGATGCGGAGTACCCTTACCGTCAAGACTCGGACTTCTACTATCTGACCGGTTTCGAAGAGCCGGGCGCAGCGGCGATCCTAGCGCCACAGGGTGATGACGGTGCGGAGTTTATCCTCTTTGTCCAGCCACGCGATCCGCTGCGCGAAACGTGGGACGGTCACCGGGCTGGTGTGGCGGGCGCACTCGAACGGTATGGAGCCGATGAGGCGTACCCGATCGACTCGCTGCCAGCTGTTCTCTCGCGCTACCTATCCGATGCGACGCGCGTCTTCTTCGACTTCTCGAACGACCATCCGTGGGCGCAGACCGGAACGGTGGCGACACTCCGTGAGTGGGCCGACACAAACGGCACCGAGATCATGCCGACCGCCGGCATCCTGGACGAAATGCGACTCATCAAGTCGCCGACGGAAGTCGAGCTACTGGAACGCGCGATCGATATCACCGCCGATGCGCATCGAGCGGCGATGGCCGCCATCCAGCCGGGGATGTACGAGTACGAGGTCAAAGCGCTGATCGAGTACGTCTTCAAGGTTTCAGGTAGCCCCCGGCTGGGGTTTGGCTCGATCGTGGGTGCCGGTCCCAATTCGACGATCCTCCATTACGTAGGTGGTGATCGGAAGCTTGAGGCCGATGACATGATGGTGATCGACATCGGGGCTGAGTGGCGCTATTACACTGCAGATGTCACGCGTACTGTCCCAGTGGATGGCCACTTCGATGTCGAGCAGGCGACCGTCTATCAGATCGTACTCGACGCGCAGAAAGCGGCCATGGATGTCATTCGACCGGGTGCCAGCGTCGCGGAGATCAATCGCCGCGCTATCGAGGTGGTAACCGCTGGGCTCGTGGACGCGGGACTGTTGGAAGGCACCGTGGAGGAGAACATCGAGTCGCGCGCCTACCGGCAGTTCTTCATGCACGGATCCGGTCATTGGCTGGGGCTCGACGTTCACGACGTCGGCGCGTACAAGGTCTCGGCCGAGGCGGACTCGGTGCAACCGAGGACGTTCGAGCCGGGCATGGTGCTGACGATCGAGCCCGGGGTCTACATCGCCGAGGGGAGCGAGGGCGTTGACCCCAAATGGTGGAACATCGGGGTTCGGATCGAAGACGACGTCGTGGTTACCGAGAACGGATACGAGATTCTCTCAGATGGTGCGCCGCGCGAGATCGCGGACATCGAAGCGCTCATGACCGGTCGTGGGATCCCCAGCGTGGTCCCGGAGGCAGCGGTGGGAGGAAGCCACTAGGTCGACCGTCGAAACGGCTTGAAGCGAGGTGATCAGAGAGTAAGATTCTGAACGGGTACCGACGGTGAGTTCGACGCGCCCCGGGCCATCCGGCTGCGGGGCGCTGTTTCTTGTTGAGGGTCGAATCGATTGACGGACGCTGTGGTTTTGTTCTCGGTGGTTGTGGCGACGTACAACCGGCCGGTTTCGCTCGAGCGGTGTTTGCGCTCGCTAGCGCAACTCGATTATCCGCGCGAGGCGTTGGAGGTGGTCGTCGTCGACGACGGGGGCGATACGCCACTCGACTCGATCGTCGAAAGCGTGTCAGACCGGCTCGACGTTGAGCTGGTGACCCAACCCCAGTCTGGACCGGCGACCGCGCGCAACACGGGTGTGGCCAAATCGAGTGGGACCTACGTCGCCTTTACCGACGACGATTGCATCCCCGCCCCAGATTGGTTGGCCAAGTTGGCTGCGCGTCTCACCGCAGAGCCGAATCTGCTTGTCGGCGGATTGACGATCAATTCCCTGACCCGGAATCCGTACGCGACCGCCAGTCAGACATTGATCGGGTATCTCTACTCCTACTACAACGCGCCTCCCGAACAGGCGAGCTTCCTCACCTCGAACAATATGGCGTTTGCACGCCGGCGGTTCGATGAGGTCGGCAGGTTTGATACCAGCATTCCTCGTCCGGCGGCCGAGGATCGGGAGCTATGCGATCGTTGGTTGTATAACGGATTGCCGATGCTCTATGCCCCTGAGGCGATCGTGTATCACTATCACGACCTGACCCCACGCAGGTTCTGGCGTCAGCAGTTCGGTTACGGTCGGGGCGCGTATTACTTTCACTTGACTCGCGCACAACGCGGAGAGACGTCTTTGGAAATTGAGCCGCCTGCGTTTTACGTGAATCTCTTCCGGTACCCCTTTACGCAGTTGCCAGTCCCCATGGCGCTCAAGGTGGCGCCGCTGTTGGGAGTCGCTCAGCTTGCGAACGCGACCGGCTTCTTTTGGGAGCGCAGGGCTCGTCGTAAGGCTGTGACTGCCGGGGGTTCCTCAGGGTGATGGTTTCTACACCGGCGCTGTCGGTGGTGCTGGCCACACCCGGCGACCACGAGACGATTCGCCGTACGATCGGTTTCCTACGCGCGCAGACCGTTGCCGACCGGTTGGAGCTCGTGATCGTGGTTCCGTCGGCAATTACCCTCGATCAAGATGAGCTTGAAGGGTTCTCCAACGTTGAAGTGGTCTCCGCCGGTTCGTTCAAATCCTGCGGCAGTGCCAACGCTGCGGGTGTGCGCGCCGCTCGTGCGCCGGTTGTTGCGCTGACCGAGGATCACGCCTTTCCTGACCCAGACTGGGCCGAGGTGTTGATTGAGGCACATGAGCATGGGTGGGCGGCGGTCGGACCCGCAGTGCGGAACGGCAACCCGCGCACGCGGACGAGTCGCACCGACATGCTCATCGGTTACGGACCTTGGATCGAACCGGTGAGTCGCGGAGAAGTAGACTTCCTGCCGGGACACAATACCAGCTACAAACGGTCGGTGCTGCTCGAATACGGAAGAGATCTGGACACAATAATGGAAGCCGAGACGATCCTGCACTGGGGTCTGCGCGCCGCGGGACATCGTTTGCTCCTCGAGCCGAGGGCGAGAATCACACATCTGAACTTCGCGCAACTCGGACCTTTCACACGCGTCCACTTTAACGGTGGCAGAATGTTCGCTGTGATCCGCGCTCGTCACCAACACTGGTCTGTGCTTGGCCGGTGGTTGTTCGCGGTTGGCACGCCGTTGGTACCGTTCGTTCGGCTATGGCGCATCGTGCACAACCATCCACGGGCGTCTTTTGAGGTTTTGCCGAACCTTGTCTATGGGTTGACGGTGGATGCGCTCGGACAGTTTTGCGGCTGTCTCTTTGGCGCCGGCAACGCGCGCGCAAAGCTCAGCCAGTACGAATTTGATCGCGTGCGGTACATCGAGCCGGACTGGGATGTCGCTTCTGTATTCTCAAAGGACTCCCGGATTCCAACCGAGATCCAATGACCGGATCCAGGACACCAGCGCTCTCCGCCATCGTGATCACGCTTGGCGGATTCGACGTGATCCGGCGCACCGTTCGGCATCTGCACGATCAAACAGGGCGCGATCAGATCGAGCTGCTGATTGTGACACCGTCTGCGAAAGGCCTGGAGTACGATCCGAAACTAGTGGCCGGGTTTCACAGCGTGCGGGTCATCGAGGCGGGATCGATCAACTACACTGGCGAGGGACACGCCGCGGGAGTCCGCGCGGCAAGCGCGCCAGTCGTGATCTACGTCGAGGAGCACTCTTACCCTGAGCCGGGGTGGGCGGAGGCGTTGATCAAGGCCCATGACGGTCCGTGGGACGCCGTCGGTGGCGTCATCCTGAACGCCAATCCGCGCAGCATGGTGAGCTGGGCCAGCATGCTGACCGATTTCGGGCCATGGGTTGCCCCGGTCCAGGGTGGGGAAGTCGATCGCTTGCCGCCACATCACACTTCATACAAGAAGACGGTCTTGGAGGAGTACGGATCGCGACTGGCGCCGTTGCTCGAATCAGAGACGGTGTTGATTGCCAACTTGAACAAGCAGGGCGGTGGGCTCTACCTCGAACCCGAGGCGATCTCAAGCCATGTCAACGTTTCCGCAGCGAGGTCGTATATACAGGGGGAGTTTCTCGGCGGTCGTTTGTTCGGCGCGGCGCGAGCGCGCTCGCATGGATGGGGCGTTCGTCGCGTGGCCTACTCCGTCGCAGCACCTGCGATCTCGCTGGTCCGATTGCAGCGTGTGGTGAGCCAGATTCGGCGCTGCGGACGGCAGCACGAGCTCATACCTAAGGTTCTGCCTCCGCTCCTTCTCGGGCTGGTCTCGCACACCGTCGGGGAAGTGGCCGGCTACTTATTGGGCGAAGGACGAGCCGCCGAGCGTCGGCGCAGCATCGAGCTCGAGAGGTTTCGGCACGTCGCCGAACGCGATCGACCCGCGGCCAGCTCGCTGGGTTCCGATGCCTGACCAGATCGAGCCGATCCGGGTGGGCATCGTGGGTTGCGGACACGCCACCCGCGGACTGCATCTTCCGGCCATCAAACCGCACACTGATATCGATGTCGTCGCGCTGGCAGATACCGATGCTGAGCGGCTGGAGCAAGCGGCAGACGAGTTCTCGGTTGCTGGTCGGTATACAGATCCTGAGGCATTAATTGCCGATCCAGACGTCGATGCGGTCGCGATTTGTGTCCCGCCCGAACATCACGTGCCACTCGCGATGGCCGCTTTGGATGGTGGTAAGCATCTGTTTGTCGAGAAGCCGCTGACGCTTGATCTCGACGATGCTCAACGCTTGATCGCCCGCGCGGATCGCTCCGATCGCACGGTGCTGGTTGGTCATAACTTGCGGCACCACCATCACGCGGTGGAGGCGCGGAGGAGGATTCGGCAAGGCGATCTAGGATCGATTGAGTTTGTGCACGCTGTTTGGAGCAGCCGTTACCGGATCGATGGCGATTTTCCTGATTGGCGCCGTCGGCGCGCGACAGGCGGCAGCGCGTTGTTCGAGCTGGCGGTTCACTATTTGGACCTGTGGCGCTGGTTGATCGGTAGCGAGATCGAAGAAGTCTTCGCGTCGAGCCGGTCGGGCGAGGCAGATGACTTGACGGCGACCGTGATGGCGCGCATGGGTGACGGAGTGCTCGCTTCGTCGGCATTCTCGCAGTACGCCGCGATCGGTCATGACATCGAAGTGTTTGGTCAGGATGGCCGGCTTCGGCTTTCGCTCTGCCGATTTGATGGCCTCGAGTTCGCGCCGAGCACGCAACTCCCGGGGTCACCCGGTGACCGGCTGCAGAGCCTGGTGCACACGATCAAGGAGTTGCCTCGGGGGGTCGGCACCCTGACCCGGGGTGGCGGGTTCGCCGAATCGTATCGCGATCAATGGCGTCACTTCGCGGATTGCGTGCGGCACGGAGAATCGGTGATGTGCACCCTGGAGGACGGGATGCGTGCCGTGCAGGCGGCGTTGGCCTGCATCGCGTCGGCGCAAACGGGTCGCCTCGTGCGGGTAGCCGACGCGCCCTCCAGCACGGCGGTGATTTGACACCCAGCGCGCGCGCTCGCGTTGCGCTGGAGACGGCGTTCTTGACGAGCGGCTTACCGGCCGATGTTCGACTCGCCGTGGCCGAGGAGATGGCGACCGCCGTTCGAGAGGAGGGTGCCAGCCCGGCGTTTATCGGCGTCCTCGAAGGCGAGCCCGTCACAGGACTCGAGTCCGAGCAGCTGGTACAGCTCGCCGAGTCGGGCGCAAAACTCAGCACGAGGGAACTGCCGTTTGCGATGGCCGCAAACGGGAGCGGGGGCACGACCGTGGCGGCGACGCTGTTCCTGGCACACCGCGCCGGGATCACCGTCATGGCGACTGGCGGGATCGGCGGTGTGCACCGGGATACGGAACCGCCCGATGTCTCAGCCGATCTACGCGAGCTGTCCCGGACGCCCGCGGTCGTGGTGTGCTCGGGCGCGAAGGCGATTCTCGACCTGCCGGCGACGGTCGAGACGCTCGAGACCATGGGCGTCGCGTGTATCGGTTTCGGAACCGACGAGTGGCCCGCGTTCTGGACGGGTTCTAGTGGTCTCGAACTTGGACAATCCGTTGATGACGCTGGTCAGGTAGCGGCGATCTGGCGCGAGCACGTTCGGCTGGCACGGTCGGGAGCAGTGTTGGTCTGTGTCCCACCACCGGTTGAACAGGCGTTGACCGAGAAGGAATCGGCGCATGCCGTCGAGCGGGCTTTGGCCGAGGCGCGGACGGAGGGTGTGAGCGGCCCGAGCCTGACACCGTTTCTGCTCGACCGCGTCGTGGCTCACACCGAGGGTCGATCGTTGGCTGCGAACAGGGCACTCCTGGTCAATAATGCGCGCGTGGCGGCGTCGATCGCGCGGACGATCGAAAGCGAGCCCCGATGACGCGGGTCAAGGTGTGTTGCATCGCGAGTCTGGCCGAAGCCGAGCTTGCGGTCCGGCATGGTGCCGCCGCGCTCGGGCTGGTATCGGCCATGCCGAGCGGTCCCGGCCCGATTGACGAGGCCGAAATCGCCGCGATCACGCCCCACGTCCCACCCGGGGTGACGACGCTATTGCTGACCGCGCTCACCGATCCGGCGGCGATCATCGACCAGCAACAACGGTGTGGAGTTACCGGGATCCAGCTCGTCGACCGGCTGGAGTCGGCTGCTCGTCGCGAGCTACGTCGGGCGATGCCCACCATTCGACTGGTACAAGTCGTTCACATATTGGGTCAGGAGTCGATCGACGAGGCGTTATCTGTAGCATCCGAGGTCGATGCGTTGCTGCTCGATTCGGGCCGTCCCGACGAGTCGGTCAAGGAGTTGGGAGGAACCGGTCGAGTTCATGATTGGGCGGTCAGTCGCGCCATCCGCGATGCGGTGCCGGTGCCGGTGTTTTTGGCGGGTGGATTGAATCCCGAGAACGTCGGCGAGGCGATCGCCGCGGTCCGACCTTACGCGGTCGATCTATGCACTGGGATCCGCGTCGATGGTCAACTCGACGAGGGCAGCCTACTCGCCTTCATGCGGGCCGTCGAGCGAGCGTCGGCGTAGCCGCTCGAGCTCGCGCCGCTCCTTTTTTGTTGGCCGCCCCTTGCCTTCATAGCCTTGAACGAGAGACTGCTTCATCTGAGCGCGGCGAGCTTCGCGCTCGGCGATGCTATCGGCTGTTTCAGTGTAGAGCTTGACCGCCTCGCGCGCCGGGCCGCGTTGTTCGGAAAGCGCCTCTACGATGAGCCGAAACTCGTATGGACCTTTGCGAACCGTCACCCGGTCGCCGACGTGGATCGCCACACCGGGTTTTGTGCGCTGGTCGTTGAGTCGGACCTTGCCGCCGCCGACCGCTTTCGAGGCCAGCGAACGCGTCTTGTATTGCCGAGCTGCCCAGAGCCAGCGATCGAGTCGGACTCGTTTGTCGGGCGAGTCCTTTTGTGTTGGCGCGTGCAAGATCGATCCCCGTTCTAGATTGGCGCCATGAGCGGTGCTTCGAAAAAGGTAGCGACGTGAAGAAACCCGGGCTCGTCGTCCGTGGTCGACGGATCGTGCTTCCCGATGGGGTCCGCCCGGCAATGGTGAAAGTCGGCAACGGCGTGATCGTGTCGATCTTCGGTTACGATGACGACCCGGGAGATGCAAAGGTCATCGATGCCGGTGATCACGTCGTCATGCCGGGAGTCGTCGACACCCACGTTCACGTGAACGAGCCCGGGCGCGCGGATTGGGAGGGGTTCGAGACTGCGACGCGCGCCGCAGCTGCCGGCGGTGTGACGACGATCGTCGACATGCCGCTGAACTCGATTCCAGCGACGACTACGGTCGCCGCGCTGCGCGAGAAGGTCGCGGCGGCGCGTGGAAAGTGCGCCGTGGACGTCGGGTTCTGGGGTGGCGTCGTGCCAGGGAACGGAGACCAGCTCGGGCCACTGCTCGACGCCGGCGTGCTCGGGTTCAAAACGTTCCTCGTACCGTCCGGGGTGCCAGAGTTCGAGGCGATCGACGACGCGGAGCTGGGCCACGCGATGGAAACGTTGGCCCGGCGCGATGCGGTGCTCCTCGTCCACGCCGAGCACGAACCCGCGTTGACCGCGATCCGAGGCCGTTCGCAGCAGCCCTACGACGAGTACCTGGCATCGCGACCCCCGGTGTGCGAGGAGCGGGCCATCGCGCGGATGATCGATCTGAGCCGTGCGACTGGGTGCCGAGTCCATGTCGTGCACCTAGCCAGCGGAACACCACTCGGCGCTATACGGGCCGCAAGGCGGGACGGGACTCGTATCACCGTCGAAACGTGTCCCCATTATCTGATGTTTGCTGCCGAGGAGATCGACGACGGTGACACGGCGTGCAAGTGCGCGCCACCGATTCGTGAAGGCGTTCATCGAGAGGCACTGTGGGTCGGGTTGGCGGACCGGATGATCGATCTAGTGGCTTCCGATCACTCGCCGTGCCCGCCTGACCTCAAACAGAGCGTGAGCGGTAACTTCGCGACCGCGTGGGGCGGGATCGCGTCGCTCGAGTTAAGCCTGGCAGTATGCGATCGCGAGGTGGATGTGCAATGGGCCGGCACGGTTGGCGGGGCTCGGCTCCCGAAAGGGAGCGATCGCGATCGGCCGCGATGCCGATCTTGTGATATGGGATCCCGACCAGAGGTTCGAAGTTGATGGCGAGAAGCTGCACCATCGCCATGCGTTAACGCCGTACCAGGGTCGAACGCTGAGCGGTGTCGTCGAGCAGACCTTTGTACGTGGCCGGTGCGTCTACGACCGCGGTTCTTTCGCCGCGCCGTCGGGAGAGTGGCTCGAGCCGGAGGGATGATGAATCAAAAACCGGAACAATTTGGATTCGAGCGCTACAACGATCTCGTGGCCAAGCGGTTGGGTGGTGAGGTGGTGGCGTTCAACGATGAGTTCTTCGCACCCGCTGAGAACCTGCTCAAGCCCGGCCCGCCGGTGTTCGATCCCGATCGCTACACCGATCGCGGCAAGTGGATGGACGGGTGGGAGACTCGTCGTCGTCGCGAACCGGGTCACGATTGGTGTGTCGTGCGGTTCGGCGCTCCGGGCGAACCGCGCGGCGTGGTGATCGATACGACCCACTTTCGCGGTAACCACCCGGCCCGCGCTTCGCTCGAAGCGTGCGTTTTGGAAACGGATTCCCTCGAGGACGCCGATTGGGCGTCGATACTGAGCGAGGTCGATCTCGAGCCCGATACGCTTAACCCGTTTGCGATCGACGCGACCGAGCGGTACACGCACGTGCGGCTCAACATTTACCCCGACGGCGGCGTGGCTCGATTGCGTGTCCACGGGCTCGTGCGGCCCGATTGGCAGCGCGTGAGCGGCGAGATCGATCTGGTTGCTACGCATCACGGTGGTCGCGCGGTCGACTGTTCGGATGCGTTCTTCAGTCAGCCCGGAAACTTGTTGCTGCCCGGAAAGTCGACCGGCATGTTCGATGGTTGGGAGACCCGTCGCCGCCGCGGACCGGGGCACGATTGGGTTGTGGTTCGGCTGGGCCGGCGCGGCGCGATCTCCACCGTGCAGGTCGACACCGATCACTTCAAGGGGAACTACCCGGCGGCTTGCTCGGTCGAGGTGTTGGACGTCGAAACCGAGGCAGGTGAGTTAACTGTACCCGACGGCGAGTGGGCGGAGCTCGTGCCACGGACCGAGTTGCAGGCCGATAGCGAGCATCGGTTCGAGCCGTTGGAGACCGCACCGCACGTAGCGACCCACCTGCGACTCAACATCTATCCGGACGGGGGCGTAGCCCGCTTTCGGGTTTTCGGGAAGTTGGCCGAGCCCGGCGTCTCGTGACCGGCCTGGAACGGTTCAACGAGCTTGCGCTCGCGCAGGCATGTGGTGAGCTCCGACGTTGTTGTGCAGCCGAGCGATGGGCGAAACAGGTCGCGAACGGTCGACCGTACGACAGCGTCGAGGAGCTGCGGCAGGCGGCCAACGAAGCGTGGCACGTGCTGGACGAATACGATTGGCGCGAGGCGATCAAACACCACCCACGCATCGGGGAGCGCACGCGTGGCTGGTCGCGCGAGGAGCAATCGGGGGTGGCGACGGCGAGCGACGAGACACGCGATCGGTTAGCAGCGGGGCAGCGAGCCTACGAGAAGAAGTTCGGCTATATCTTTCTGATCTGCGCCACCGGCAAGAGCGGCGACGACACGGTGACCGACCTCGAAGCGCGTTTGGGTAACAGCGCAGAGACGGAGTTGGCGGTGGCGGCCGAAGAGCTTCGCAAGATCACGATTCTGCGACTGGAGAAGCTGCTCGTTGACGAGCCCGATCACGACTCACGTACTTGATACGACGGCAGGTCGCCCGGCGGTGGGCATCGATGTTCGACTCTCGAGCCGCGACGCGAGCGGAGCGTGGCATGAGATCGGGAGCGGCACCACGGATGTCGATGGGCGGGTCGTCGACCTGCTCGCGACTACGCTCGAAGCTGGGGAGTATCGACTGCGGTTCGAGACCGGTGCCTACTTCGACCGGTTGGGCATAACCGCCTTTTACCCGTACGTCGAAGTCACCTTCTCCGTAGCTCATCCGACCGAGCACTACCACGTGCCGATCTTGCTCAATCCGTTCGGCTACTCGACCTATCGAGGGAGTTGATTCGTCAGCTCGGTTGACGGGCGGCGACGATTTGGGCGAACGAGCGGGCTTCGATCTCGGCTAACGTGAGGCCAGTTCGCTCGATGTCGCTTGCATCGAACGCACCGCAGTTGACACCCCGCAGGAAGAAGTTGAGCAGCGCTTGACCGGTGGCGGCGTCGTCAAACACGTCGCCGGTCAGCGTGGCCCGAGCAGCCTGCCCTACAAACTGACTCAGCCGCTCGATGGCGGTGTCCCGCTCCGAAAGAAAAAACGCGTACAGCGCTGCGTAACGGGTCGGCAGCTGAGCTGGATGCAAGTCCCACCCTTGGAAATAGGCGTGCCGCAAGCTGTGCAGGACGTGGTGGAAATGGAGCCGCCAGGCGCGGTGGACCGCCGCTCGGTTCTCGTGCTCCTGCTGGAGGGTCAGCGTAGATCCCGGAGAGGGTCGGTGAATGCGCGCCGGCAGGACATTTGTAGCGCCATCGGAAAGCCATACCCCAGTATCACTTAGCGCTACTTGCATCATGTGGCGTGCGAAGTCGCATGCGGGGTGATCGAGGTCCTGGTGATGAGCCGTGATCTCGATGCTGGCGGTGTAGTCGTAGACGCCAAAGTGGGCCGCGATGCAGCGCCCGCGACCGGCGGCTACCAGACCCGGCACGGCACAGCGGCCGTCGGGGCCGATGATCGATTGGGGTGTCTCGATCATGATCTCCATCTTGAGCGACCGGGAGGGGAGCGAGAGGCCCGCCTCGAGCTGATCGAAGAGGTCGGCCAGCGCAGCGACCTGTCCGGGTACCACCACTTTGGGGTTGGTCACCACAAAGCCGGGCGGGAGCGTCCCACCGGTGGCGTCCAGGAGCGCTGTGACAAAGATGTCGAGCGTACTGATCGCGCGATCGGCGAGCGCGTCGGTCAGCGGTTTTATCAGCGGCGACCTCGCGGGCGGCGCTAACCGCGCAGGCGTCTTCTTCGTCGTCGGGACGGTGGCCGTAGCCGTCCTCGAAATCGATGCGGAAGTCCTCGACCGGCTCCTGCTCGAGCTTGTCGGCGACTTTCAGGTAGACGCGTTCAGCCAACTCGGCCTGCTCGTCGGGGATTCCGACGACCTCACCAAACGTTTCGAAATCTGGCGCGTATCGGTTTAGCGCCTGTCGTGCAACGGCTCCCAGCTTGACCGCCGAGTCGGCACGAAAGAGATCGGCTCCGCCGTAGACAGTATGCACCGGCTGCCGGCCAGTGCGGGGGCCGGGATAGGCGGCGGCAAAATTCCGGTTGGCGGACGCCAGCCCGTCGAAAGCCGCAGCGATGGCCGCGTCTTTGAGCGTTCGTGGTGTGTCGTTCATCGGTGGTTCATTTCCTCAATCGCGTAATAAAGGATTCGGCTCATCACCCGTTCGCGGTAAGCTGCGGTCGACCGCAAGTCATCGATTGGTGAGACGTCAGCCCGAATAGCCGGCAACAGATCGTCGGGGGACTCGAGCGGCTCGCCGTCCGAAATCTGCGCTTCGATCGTGGGACAGCGGCGAATGGTCGGGGCAACGCTGCTCGCGATCACACGCCATCCTGAGCCGTTCGATACGATCGCCGCGCCGACCTTGGCGATCGCCTGGGCGCGACGCGACCCGACTTTGATAAACCGTTGGTGTCGATACGTCCGGTTCGGTATCCGAATCGCCACGATCAGCTCATCCGGTGCCAGGTCCATTTCCTTGTAGCCGGAGTAGAATCGCTCGAGCGGCACCTGACGACGCACGTCGTGTGAAGCGATTACCACCGATGCGCCGTACGCCATCAAGACCGGGACGCCGTCGGCAGCTGGGGAGCCGTTGGCGATGTTGCCAGCCCAAGTGCCGCGCGACTGGATCTGTACGGCGCCGATTTGGCGTGCGGCGTCGACCAATAACGGAAAGACGGCACCGATCTTGGCGTCGGTGATGACGTCCCAGTACGTAGTGAGCGCGCCGAGCTCGAGAGTGTCGTCCGACCAGCAGATGCGACGCAGCTCGTCGATGCCCCATAGATCCAGATAGTCGCGATCGTGAAGCTCGAGTTGCTCCGGCCAGTGAACGAGCAAGTCGGTCCCGCCGGCCATTGGAGTGGCGTCTTGATCGCGTCGAACCTCGAGCGCCTCGGCGAGCGTCGTCGGCATGAAGACGGTCACTGTTGAGCCGCCTCGAGCGACTGACGCACGCCATCGATGATCCCATCGTAGCCGGTGCACCGGCACAGGTTGCCGGCCATGAGTTCGCGCAGCGTATGAGTCTCGAGCAACTCCGGGTGTTCCCGCACCCATACCGCGGTCATGACAACGCCCGGTGTGCACGCACCGCATTGAGTAGCGCCAGACCCGAGCAGGGCACCGACATCGCCTGGATCGATCGACTCGATCGTGCGCACCTGCGCGTTGCGCACCTGATATGTTGGGATCAAGCACGAGTTCACCGGTATGTCGTCCACGTGCACGGTGCACGCTCCGCACTCGCCCTCGCCGCACCCTTCCTTGCTGCCGGTCATGCCCAATCGGTAGCGCAGTGTGTCAAGCAAGCGCTCGGCCGGATCGATAGTGACCGTGACTTCCATACCGTTCAGCGTGAACGGTACGTCGATCGGTGG
>JBDHIC010000028.1:0-31827 GCA_039589035.1 Gemmatimonadota bacterium
GGCCACGCACGGTCGCCGGTCCTGGCACCCGCTTCCACGAATCGCGACACTGCGCGTTCGTCACCAAAGGCCCCCGCCGCCGTTTCCCCGAGAGCCACCATGCACGCACCGGTCAGCGTTGCGATGTCGATTATCTCGCGCGGATTCTGCTCGCTGGCCCACGTCAAGCCGTCGGCGAGGATCAACCGCCCTTCGGCGTCGGTGTTGATAACCTCGATCGTCTTGCCGGAGTACGACTCGAGAATGTCCCCCGGACGGTAGGCGGCGGCGCTGGGCAAGTTTTCGGCTGCCGGGATCACGCCGATCAGACTCTGCTTGAGCCCTAACAGGGCAGCAGCCTTGAGAATCCCGAGCACCGCGCAGCCGCCCATCTTGTCGAACTTCATTTCCTCTAGATGACGTGATGGCTTGATCGAGATCCCGCCCGCATCAAACGTGATCGCTTTGCCGACGAGGATCGTCGGCTTGGCCGATGGACGACCGCGATCGTAGCGCACGATGATCAAGCGCGGCCCGTTGTGCGATCCTTGGCCGACGCCCAGAATGCCGCCCATTCCTTGTTGCTTGAGATCCTCGACCGTCAGCACCTCGACCACCATGGCGTGCTGGTCACCGAGCTTCCGCGCATGATCGGCAAGTGCTGCGGGTGTCATCTCGTTGGGCGGCGAGTTGCCCAGATCTCGCGTGTAATTAACCGCCTCCGCGATCTTGGACCCTCGATCGAGCCCGCGGCGGATCTGGGCCAGCTTCCCGCCATCAGCTTCCACAATCGTTACGTCTTCGAGTCTCGGGACGGGTCGACCATCTCCCGTCGGCCCGGTCGTCGTCTTGAACCGATCCCAACGATAGGCACCCATCAGCGTCGCTTCCGCGATCGCTTGGGCCAAGTCGCGCGACGGTGTCTTCTTGAGGCTTCCCCCGCCGTGCAGAACGGTGTGCCAGGCGGTGATTCCGGTGGTCAAGAGTTCGCGCGTGGCTGAACCAACTGCCCTACGCACCGCCTCCAGATCAAACCCGTCGCGCTTTCCGAGACCGACCACCACAACCCGTCGTGCGGGTAGTCGCCCGCCAGTGTGAACGATTCGGGTCTCGCCCAGGCTCCCGGTGAGCTCGCCATCGGCGATCATCTGCGTGAGTTGACCGTCCATTGCCCGATCGATCGCCCCGGTCGCCCCGCTCGGCTTGGTGACGCCCTCAAACAGGTTGACAACTACTGCCCCGGTCTCGAGCCCGGTCACGTCCGCCTTGATCGCCTTGAGCTTCATCGTCTCGTCCTATCGCTGACCGCCCGGGGGCGACGCGCCTCCACTCCCTGCCACGAACGCCTTGAGGAAATCGATCGGGATCGGGAACAGGGTCGTCGAGTTGTTCTCGGCCGCGATCTCGACCAAGGTCTGCAAGTACCTGAGCTGCAGCGCCTCGGGGTGTCTGGCGATGATCCCGGCCGCTTCGGCCATCCTTCCGGCGGCCTGGTACTCACCCTCAGCGGTGATCACCTTGGCGCGGCGTTCGCGTTCGGCCTCCGCCTGCCGCGCCATCGCGCGCTGCATCTGTTGCGGCAGGTCGACGTCCTTGACCTCGACCTTGGCGACCTTGATACCCCAGGGGTCGGTGCCTTCGTCAAGGATGCTTGCGATCCGATCGTTGATTCGCTCGCGTTCGGCGAGGAGCTCGTCGAGCTCGGCCTCGCCGACGACCGACCGCAGTGTGGTCTGCGCCAGCTTGCTGGTCGCGTACAGGTAATCCTCGACTTCGACGATCGCCTTGTCCGGGTCAAACACCCGAAAGTAGACAACCGCGTTCACTTTCACCGACACATTGTCTTTCGTAATGACGTCCTGCGCCGGCACGTCCTGCGTGATCACTCGCAGATCCACCTTGACCATCTTCTCTATGATCGGCCATAGCCAGAAAATCCCCGGCCCCCTGGCGCCAACCAGACGACCCAGTCGGAAGATGACACCGCGTTCGTACTCTTTGAGAATCTTGATCGCGCTCATCGCGAGGAACACAAGGAACACGAATACCACTGTTAGCGCGTTGATCCCTGGCATTTTCTACCTTCTCTCCGAGAGGTTCATCTGCAATCCCAAATCCGCCAACCATTGCTGCCAATCGGCCATCGAGTCGAGCAACATGTCGGGCTCAAAACCAGCCAGCGTCTGCCGCGACGGGTGCCCGGTCGCAACCGCGACGGCTGTCGCGCCAACCGCGCGGGCGCATTGGATATCGGCCGGCGTGTCACCCACGACTACCAGCTCGGTGCCGCGGAAGCGACGGCCCGTCTTCGCCCTGGCCCGCTCGATCGCGATCGCTGGCAACTGGTCGCGGCCGTGATCATCGGAACCGAAGGCCCCCACCTCGAACGCGTCCCACAGCCCAAAATGATCGAGCTTGAGTCGGGCTCCCTGCTCGACATTCCCCGTGACCAGCCCGAGCACGACCCGCGGATCGTCAGCCAGCGCAGGGATCAGCTGAGCCACGCCGGGAAACAAATAGTGGCGGGTTTCGGTTTCGAGCTCGATCGCCAGTCCCGCCAGATAGTCATCAAACAGCCCCTGGAGCCGATCACCGATGTGGTCGTCGGTAAACCCGGCGGCGCGCATCAGCTCATAGACGATCTGGGGGTCGGTCTTGCCCGAAAAATCGTTGTTGGCGGCGTCTCCCTCGGTCCCGAAGTGATCCAGGAGCGCCTGCCGAAACGCGCGCCGCGGGGCGCCGCCGGCCGAGAGCAGCGTTCCATCGATATCAAACAGGAAAAGGCGCTCGCAGACCGGCACGCAGCCGAACATAGCCCCGCGGATCGGGGGCAACAAGCCGTCGGAGGGTGGTTTCCTAGGGCTGGCCCTCGGCCCGGTACCACCGAAAGAACAGAACCGTAATCGCCGTCCACAAGATCAGCCCACCACCGATTTTCATCAGGATACCCGCCAGCTGCTGGTCTTGCTGCTTGGTCATCCACCCCACCGGCGGCGCCAGCTCGTACGTCGCGTAAACCGGCAGCTGGCTAAACGTCAGGTAGAGAAACGGCACCGTCGAAAGGATCGTGTTGGCGATCAGGTAGGCGAGCTTTAGCGGATAGGTGAATCCAGGCCGGGCTGGCACCGAGGATACGAGCGGCCACCAGAAAAGCGTCCCACCAAACAGCCACAACATGTCGATCGCAAACGAGCCCGCCTGTGAGCCCATGAGCGCATCGACCACCGTTGGCCAATGAGTGAACACCAGTATCGTGTTGAAGCCCGCGATCGCCACCAACGGGTGAGTCGTGCGAGAGAGCGCTCTGTTGAGAATCGACCGGCCTCGAAGCCATTCGAAGGCGCCCTCGGGAACCCCGAGCAAGAGCAGCACCGGAGCGACCAAGCCCACCAACAGGAACTGCACCATGTGAACGCTGGCCAGATAGCCCGCCGCGAGCGCGCCGATCGGCCAATCGAGGGCGACCCAGACGACACCCAGACCGCTCACAAACGCGACCCCGCGCCACCCAACGTGTCGCCAGCCGCCGGCGTCGCGTGTGAGCTTCGCGTAGCCCGCCGCCGTCAGCAGGACCAGGACCCAAACCCCGACATACGGCCGCCAGGTCCAGTCCCAAGCGACGCCCTGCGCTGAGCACCACCATTGCACGGTTAGCGCGCCGCCACCTCGTCACCGTGGGTTTTTGCCAGAAGCGGCAGATCGTGGACCCAATCTGCCTGTCGGGTACCAAAGGGATAAGCGATTGTCGCCATGCCCGATGGCGAGAACGCAAGCACCTGCGCAGCATGACCGACCTCGTACTCGGCGGTCGTATCGGACGGGATGACGCTCGGCGGCAGGTTCAGCTCGGCCTGGATCGCGGCCACTTCCTCGATGGTTCCGCGGAGACCGACAAAGGTTGGATCGAAACGGTCGAGCCACCCGCGAATGCGCTCCGGCGTGTCGCGATCCGGATCGGTGGTCACAAACACGACTTTCACGCGGCGGCGCGTTTGCCAACCTACTTGATCTAGGGCCGCGGCGATGTTCGCCATGTGAACGGGGCAGACATCTGGACAGTTGGTGTACCCGAAGAAGAGCAGCGTCGCGTAGCCCTCGGTTCGGGCGTGGAAGTCGAATTCGACCCCCTCGGTGTCGATCAGGGAGAATTCGGGTCTTGGGATCGGGTTTGCGAGCCGTGTCCCGCGTGGTTCGACGGTAGGATTATCGTCAACGCTCTCGCGTGCCGAATCCGCCGACCCGCAACCACCGGCTACCAACACCGCCAGCAATAGCGATCGAAACACAGGGCGGCAGCGCACTCGGACCATGTGACGAATATTAAGCCGGTCTTCGAACTTCTGGCATCACTAAACCGAAAGGCCCACAATGCCCACGCTCAAGGCCGGCGACCCAGCACCGGACTTCGACCTCCCCACGACCGAAGACAACAATATTCGGCTCTCCTGTCTCAGGGGAAGCAAGGTCGTGCTCTACTTCTACTACCGCGACATGACACCCGGTTGAACCGCGGAGGCGTGCGCCTTCAAGGGCAGGATGCCCGACTTCACCAACCTGGATGCGATCGTGCTCGGCGTTTCGAAAGACTCGGTCGCCAGTCACCGCCGATTCCAAGAGAGATTTCGCTTACCGTTCTCACTGCTCTCCGACGCCGACAGCGATGTATGTGAGCGGTACGGTGTGTGGAAGACGAGGAAGCTGTTTGGGCGCGAGAGCACGGGGATCGAACGCACCACGTTCGTCATCGACGAGACCGGCCGGATCGCGCGCATCTTTCCAAAGGTGAAAGTGAAAGGTCACGCCAAAGAAGTTCTAGCGGTGATCGCGGAGATGTAAAGTGGCCCCCTCCCGGTCGGGAGGGGGCCACTTGATTACCAGCTACAAAGCGTCCGCTATACGCCGAATGATTCTCCGCAGCCGCAGGTTGACTTGGCGTTCGGGTTGCCGATCTTAAACCCAGCTCCGTTCAAGCCGTCCACGAAATCGATGTTTGCCCCCACCAGGTAAGGCGCGCTGTACTTGTCGATCAGAAAGTCGACCCCGTCGATCACGAGCACCGAATCGGTCTCTTTGCGATCATCGAAGCCGAGTGCGTAGGAAAAACCATGACAACCACCACCCACCACGCGCACGCGAAGACCCTTGTCTTCCAAGTTTTCCCGATCGCGCAACTCCTTGATCTTGGCGCTGGCGGCGGTGGTAACGGTCATCGCCTGGCCATCGTTTTGCACTTCGGCGATCTCGGTCATGCTATGCTCCTCCATTCAGTATGGTATGTCTCTAACCGCAGAACGGTAACGGAGCGAGCGCCGCTCGTCAACGTTTGTCCACTATCCACCGCATTCCCCAGGCCATCCCCAGCTGATCCCCAGGTTTTCCCCCAGATTTCCACCAGATGTTGTGGATAAAGGTCCCGCCGACCACAGCATATTGTACTCTAATCTTGACAAGCTCGATCGCGCTTGATAGTATGGTCGTCGCCTCATCCTGAAAGAAAACAAGCGCAATCGACGGGTCGCTGATTGCCCTTCCGCTCGGACGGCGTTCGATCTACAGCGGCTCCCTTTCGCTCTCTAGGGCGACGACATATGAGTTCCGGTCGTCGTGACAGAAAGGTTCGCTCATGGCCAAAGCCTCGTTGGACCGGTACCTCACCTTCCTCACCGAGCCCGACGCCGCAACCATCCTAAAGCGGTCGAAAAAGACCGAGACCTACTACGACGATTCCCTTGCCGCCGACGTCCTGTGCAACAAGTACCTCGCACCGGGCGAAGAAGGTCCGCTCGATTTATGGGAACGGGTGGCTCGGGCGCTCGCTTCAGTCGAGGAAGACTCGGATTACTGGTTCGAGGAGTTCTTTGCGATCCTGTTCGATTTCAAGTTCGTACCCGGCGGACGCGTCATGCACGGCGCGCGGCGCGATGACGCTCGCCGCAAGCCCACGCTCTCCAATTGCTACGTCATCCCCATCACCGAGGACAGCCTCGAAGGCATCTACAAGTGCCTTGCCGAGAGCGCGATGGTCTATCGCACCGGCGGCGGGGTGGGGACCGATCTGTCGATCCTGCGGCCCAAGGGAGCCCCGGTAAACGCAACGGTCGCCGGTTCACCGGGTTCCACATCGTTCATGAACCTGCTGTCGGAGTCGACCAACACGGTGAGCCAGGCCGGACGGCGCGGAGCGCTCATGCTGACCATGCGCGTCGATCACCCCGATATCGAGAGCTTTATCACGATCAAGAACGACCAGCGTCGTCGCAAGGTGCAGTACGCCAACATCTCGTGTTTAATCACCCACGAGTTCATGACTGCGGTGCTCGATGACACCGACTTCGATTTGCGTTGGGGCGGAGAGGTCTTCAAGACGGTGCGGGCACGCGATCTGTGGCAGAGAATCATAGAGAACGCTCACGCCAGCGCCGAACCGGGGATCATCTTCTGGGACACGATGCGGGAGTACCACAACGTCGAGTACGCCAACCCGATCGCCTCCACGAACCCCTGCGGCGAGCAGCCGCTGGCTGCCTATACCGCGTGCAACCTGGGATCGATCAACTTGTCGAAGTTCGTCGACGACGGCGGAGCGCTGGATCTGGAGGAGCTTTCCGAGGTTGCCCGCACGGCGACTCGCTTTCTCGATGACGTGATCGACTACAACATGGACAACCACGCGTTGAAGAAGATTCGTCGGGCGGTGGCGTCCGATCGCCGGGTCGGTCTCGGAATCACCGGGCTGGCAGACGCGCTCGCCCGTATGCGGGTCCGTTACGACAGCGAGGAGGCGCTCGAGACGGTCGACCGGATCATGGAGACGATCACTTGCTCCGCCTACCAGACGTCGATCGACCTGGCGCGTGAGAAGGGCGCCTACCCGCTCTTCGCGTGGCCCGATGTGTCTGACTCGAAGTTCATCCAGGCCTTGCCCAGTGATCTACGCGACCAGATCGGTGAGTTCGGGATGCGAAACTCCACCGTCCTGACCGTGCCACCGGTCGGGACCGGCTCGATCGTAGCTCAATGTTCGAGTGGGGTGGAACCCATCTTCTGCACTTCCTACAAGCGCCGCGTCAAGCAGGACGACGGAGAGACGTTCTCCGAGTACACCGTCTACCATCCGCTGGTGCAGGAACTGTGGGGTGGCGATGACACCTTGCCCGACCACATCGTGACCGCGCACGACATCGACCCCTACTTCCGCGTGCGGATGCAGGGCGTCATCCAGCGCTGGGTCGACTCGTCGATCTCGTCGACGGTCAACCTTCCGACCGACGTCTCGGTGGAAACGGTAGCGGACATCTACATCGCCGCCTACCGGGCGGGGCTAAAGGGGATCACCGTGTACCGCGAGGGCAGTCGAGAGGGGATCCTCGTCACTGACACGACAGCAGACACTACGGCGGAGCCCAACGTGTCGGCACTCAAGCCCGCCAAGCCGCGGCCGCGACCGGCGATCACTCACGGGGTGACCGAGCGCATCCGCACCGGCGACGGGAATCTCTACATCACAATCAATGAGGACGAATCCGGTCTGGCAGAGGTCTTTGCGTCGTTGGGTAAGGCGGGAGGCACCGCAGCCGTACAATCGGAAGCGATGTGCCGGCTGATCTCGCTTTGTCTGCGGTCGGGCCTCGATCCGTCGGCGATCGTCAAGCAGCTCAAAGGGATCTCAGGACCCAACCCGGTATGGGACAACGGCGAGCTGATCCTTTCGGCACCAGACGCAATCGGGCGCGCGTTGGAGCGTTACTTGGAACGCAGTGGGCGTGGCACAAACGGCAACGGGAACGGCCACGCGACCGCGACATCGGTCGCTCGTGCGGCGGCCGAGAGCGACGAATTCCGCGGACCAGGGGCGATGGCCGCCAGGCCGATGTCGACGTGCCCGGATTGCGGTGGTCCCGTGATACACGAGAACGCCTGCCTGGTCTGCAAGCACTGCGGGTGGAGCAAGTGCTGACCCGCTAAGCCGCCGACCACGACGGCAGAACAGTTGTATGGGGGCGATTAGGATGGGGTCGCCCCCTTGAGCGGGGTCGAGTGGCAGAGGAAGTCGACCGGCTCGGCCCCGCTCCTTGGATCGCGCTCTCTGTCACCATCCGTTCAACGGCATAAAAGTTGCTGTTGTTTTATCACTATGAAGGGTGATTTGCACAAGACGCGCTGGAGTCGGTTCTCAATTCGCATGCAGGTGCCGAGCTCGATGGGCGTGTTCATGCTCGCCGCGGGCGACGGCAACAGCCCCGAGCCGGTGCTTCTCGTCGGCAGCGCCAGGAACCTGCGCCGCAAGCTGCTTCAACTCTTCGAGCTGGAGGAGCTGCGCGGTGTCAGCGCCAAGTTTGTGCATTGGGTCGGCGGACTGTCGATGGAGCAGGCGCGCCTGGCGGAACGACAATTCATCCGCCGTTATGATCCCCCGTTAAACCTCTCCAAACGCTCCCGTTACATGGACATCCTGGCCGGTTAACCGGCCGCCTCAAGAGTCTCGATCGCTGGCCGCAGACCCCGTGAGGGCTTACTGTGCCGTCAATGGACGTGACGCTCGCAGTTTGCTGCGACGCGGCCAACGTGAGCCGCGAGGGAAAACTCAACCTGCTCGGGATCTTCAACTCGATTCATGCATCGGAGTTCCCGTGTACCCACCCCCACCTGGCGCTGGTGCTCAGAGTCGAGGCGCATATAGGCGAGGAGGGTGTTTACCCGCTCGAGATCAAGCTCGCTGACGAGGATGGCCAAGAAGTCTTCAAGGTGAACGGTCAGCTGTCGCTTCGCGGGGCGAAACCCGGCCGTCCCATGACCGCTCAGACGATCATGGACATCAACAACTTCCAGCTTCCGCACGCCGGTACGTATTCGTTCGAGGTGTTTGTGGACAATCGGCACCTGCGCTCAGTTCCGGTGCACGCGCTCACCAACGACGCCGAGTAGCACGAGTGGGCCGAGGGCGAAAAGCGATCGGCGGGATCTTCGCCGCGACGGCGGCAGCCGTTGCCGCCCGCGCCGCCATCGCCCGGCCGCCGGAGCCTCCACCCCCGCCACCCGGTCGGCCAGATCGTTACGGTTGGCGGCACGCTGAGATTTTTCACACCACCCGCGGCAATGGCGCCGCCGGCCTACTGCTCCACGATCTGTACACTGGCGCTTCCGGACTGGAGATGGCGCCACTCGGCGATCAACTCGAAGAGCAGTTCACCGTATACACCGCCGACCTGCCTGGATTCGGTCGCTCGGGCCGACCGTCGATGCGCTACGGTCCGGATTTCTTTTTCGACGCCATCGTCGAGTTCGTTCGTCACGTCATCGATCAACCCACACTCGTGATCGGCTGTGGCCTGTCGGCCGCTTACGCGACCGAGGCCGCGGTGCGGCTAGGGAATCTCGTCTCGGGCGTCGTCATGCTGGCGCCACCCGAAGCCGAGGGCCCCGAACTGCTCGAGGCGCCCACGTGGCGCCCCTTGGTGTACCAGGGTCTTCGCTCGCCGTTTGGGGCAGCATATCACTGGTGGCATGCCAGCCCGGCATGGCGAAAGGCGTCGCTCCGCGGGGCGCTGACCGTCGAGCCGCCGGATCTGGAGAGCCGAGCGGAGCAACTTTCGCGGTCGGCCCGCCAGCCCGGGGGCCGCTGGGCGCTCTGGTCGCTGTGGAGCGGCGACCTCGCATGGGACGCGCGACCTGCGCTCGCTCGGCTCGGCGCCCCCGCGCTCCTTCTCTGGGGCTCCGAAGCGCGCTCCAACCCACTCGCGCCCGAGCACTATCACGCAGTGCGCCCCGACATCACCCAACAGGTCGTTCCGGGAACCGCCCGCTGGCCGCACGTCGACGCCCCGGAGGCAGTAGCGGTTGAGATCAAGCGTTGGTGGGCAGCCGAGGGCCCCGAGGGCACGTCGTGAGCGACTACCGGGGGCTGCGGCCGTGGCTGAGCATCGCCTGGCTCGACGGCGCGATCGCCCTCACCATCCCAGCGCTCATCTTCCGTCTGACCGGTGTGCACGCCTCTGCGCCGATCGAGGCGCTCGTCTTTGGGGCTGGGATCCTCGGCGCGGCGTTCCTGCTCTCATGGGCGGCCGAAGTCGTGCAGTTGGAGATCAGCCAGGCGCTGGCGCTGGCCATTCTCGCGCTGATCGCCATTCTCCCGGAGTACGCGGTCGACCTCTTCTTCGCCTGGCGGGCGGCCGAAGATCCGGTGTACGGCCACTACGCTGCGGCCAACATGACCGGCGCCAACCGGCTGCTCGTTGGGCTCGGTTGGCCGCTCGTGGTGTGGATCTTCTGGGCCCGATGGCGGAAGCGCGAGATCCAGCTGGCTCCCAGCGACCAGATCGCGGTTTGGTTTCTTGCCATGGCGACCTTGTACGCGTTTGTGATTGCGGCGGTGGGTTTGTTCTGGTGGCTCGACAGCGTGGTGTTGATCAGCCTCTTCGCGTGGTACCTGTACCAAACCGGCGCCCTCGGCGCTGGGGAGCCGGACCTGGTCGGGCCGGCCTTGATGCTCAGCCGGCTACCACGTTTCTGGAGATTGTGCTGCAATGCGGGTCTGTTTGCGTTCTCGGGGTTGATCATCTTCATGGCTGCCGAGCCGTTCGCCGAGGCGCTGATCGATACCGGGCACGAATTCGGGATCGACGAGTTTCTGCTCGTTCAGTGGGTGGCCCCCCTGGCTTCCGAAGCACCCGAGTTCATCATCGCCGCCATCTGGACCGTCCGTGGCCACGCGACGATGGCGCTCTCGGCTTTGATCTCGTCCAAGGTCAATCAGTGGACGCTGCTGATCGGCACGATCTCGATCGTCTATTCGATCTCGGCCGGGCGCATCCAAGCGCTGCCACTCGACCTGCAGCAGCAACACGAGATCTTCCTGACCGCAGCCCAATCGCTGTTCGCGGCCGTGATGCTTTCCGATCGCCGCCTCACGTGGTGGCAGGCGCTGCTCCTCTTCCTTCCGTTCGCGACCCAGTTGGTTGTCCCAGCGCTGCGAATGGACGTCGCGGTTGTCTACTTGGTACTCACCCTGATCTGGGGAATTCATTACCGCCATCACTTGGCGGCAATCCTCCGGGGTGGTCCAAAGGGGTTGGGAAAGGCAACCTAGCTGCGGTAGCGGTTGGTGATCGGCATGCGGCGATCTTTACCGAACGCGCGGGTGGTGATCTTGATGCCCGGTGGCGCTTGTCGTCGCTTGTACTCGCTGCGGTCGACCGCATCCACGATGTACGCCTCGAGGATCCGATCCAGCTCGTCGTACGGTGGCAGCGTATCTTGATCCAACTGATCGGGTTTCAGTTCGGCGGTCGGTGCGCGCTCGATCACCGCTTGCGGGATTAGCTCTTGGCCGGCTTGGCGGTTGATCTCACGCGCCACCGCGTAGACGTCGCTCTTGTAGAGATCCTTGAGGACTGCGAAACCGCCTACCATGTCGCCATACAGCGTGCAGTAACCGACCGACAACTCGCTCTTGTTGCCGGGTGCGAGCACGAGCCAGCCCCGCTTGTTGGAAAGCGCCATAAGCAAGTTGCCGCGGATCCTCGCCTGCAGGTTTTCTTCGGTCGCATCGGCCGGGGTTCCATCGAAGCTGGGCGCGAGCACTGTCAGGAACGCCTCGAACACGGAACCGATCGCGATCTCGTCAAAAGCGATGCCCAGGTTCCGGCACAATGTCTCGGCCCCGGCCTGGCTTTCCTGGCTCGAGTATGGTGACGGCATGTAGTAGGCGTGGACCCGCTCGGCACCCAACGCTCGCGCTGCGATCGCCGCAGTTACCGCTGAGTCGATCCCACCCGATACACCGATCACCGCGTCTTGGAATCCGTTCTTGGTGAAGTAGTCGCCCACCCCGAGGGTCACCGCGGCCAGGATCTCCTGGGGGCGAGAAAGAGGCTCGGCCACCGTCGGGCTGACCGCATCGCGCTGCACCGAGCGCCTGGGACCCAGATCAATGCACTCGACGACCGGGGCGGGCCCTTGCCCTTCATCGTGGAACTTCCGCCGCCGTGGATCGTGAAGCCGCTCGTGAAACACGCGCTCGAGCTGAAGATCGACGACGATCAAGTCCTCCTCGAAGGCGCGGCCACGCGCCATGAGATCCCCGTCCTCATCGGCGACCAGCGACTGACCGTCAAAGATCAGCTCGTCCTGGCCGCCCACCAGATTGCAGTACGCCACTACGATCGCGTTGTCCTCGGCTCGGGTGGTGAGCATTCGTTCCCGGTCGTGACCCTTGCCGGCGTGGTACGGCGAAGCGGAGAGGTTGATCGCCAGTTGGGCGTGGCCGACCTGTGCCTGTGAGGTCAGCGGCTCGCCTGGGTACCAGATGTCCTCACAGATGTTGACCCCAAACGTGACGTCGCCCAGCTGATAGACCGGAATCGTGTCACCGCGGCGGAAGTAGCGGTTTTCGTCAAAAACCCCATAGTTGGGGAGGTACCGTTTGCGATAGATGTGGCGCACGGCACCGTCGCGAATGACGGCTGCCGCGTTGTAGACATCGGCTTCTCGATCGGGGAAGCCAACCAAGACAACGGTGTCGTCGACGTCCTTGGCGAGCTCGTCGAGCGCCTCGCGCACAGCGGTCAGGAAGGACGGCTTGAGCAGCAGGTCCTCCGGCGGATAGCCGCTGATCGCGAGCTCGGGGAACACAACCACATCCGGCAGCTGGATCCGGGCCTCTTCGAGCCAGCGACGAATGAGGGCCAGATTGCCCTCCAGATCCCCAACGGCGGTGTTGACCTGCGCCAGCGCGATACGAAATGGCATCATGCTCACAAATCTAATGCACGGACCGGGTCTGGACCGTTTGCCGCTCCCCCGACTGGCACTAGAATGGCGTCATGTCAGAGCCGTACCGACAGCACTGGACCCACCCGGGGCCGTTCGAGACCGAGTCCCGTGCGATCATTGAGTCGCCGGTCACCGCCTACGAAACGTGGGGCCGACACGAGAACGGCAACGCTCTGCTCCTTACGACCGGGCTCTCACCAAGCGCGCACGCGGCCAGCCACGGCCCCGAGGACGAGCCTGGCTGGTGGGAAGCGATGGTCGGACCCGGGAAGGCGATCGACACGGGGCGCTGGTTTGTCGTCTGCGCCAACGTTCTCGGTGGCTGCTACGGGTCGACCGGCCCGGCATCGATCAACCCCGATACCGGCCAACGGTATCGGCTCGATTTCCCGATCATCACGCTGCGTGACATCGCGGGCCTCCAGCACGCGCTCCTCGAGCATCTGGGCGTTGATCGTCTGCGGGCGGTTGTCGGATCGTCGATGGGAGGCATGATAGCGCTCGAGTACGCTACGATGTTCCCGGACACCGTCGAGCGCTTGATCGCCATCAGCGCCTCCGGCATGACCCATCCGTTCGCCATCGCGTTACGACGAGTTCAGCGCCGAGCGGTGATGCTCGATCCCGCCTGGCGCGGTGGCGATTACTACGACCATGGTCAGCCCGCAGCCGGCCTGTCGCTGGCCCGCGAGATCGGCACTATTTCGTACCGTTCGGATCTCGAATGGACGCGCCGCTTCGGACGCAGCTGGCGGGATGGCAAGCTGTTCTCCTTTGATGGTCGGTTCGATATCGAGTCGTATCTCGAACACCAGGGCGAGAAATACCCCCAGAGCTACGACGCCAACTCGTACCTGTATCTGTCCCGGGCCATGGACCTCCACGATCTGAGTCGCAGGCGCTGGACCCTCGCGGAAGCGGTCTCACGAATCACCGCCGCCCCGCTGATCATCGGCGTCGAGACGGACGTTCTGATCCCACCGTTCGAGATCGAAGAGCTCGCCCAGGCGTTCGTCGATAGTGGCCGACCCGCCGACGTGCGGATGGTCGATGTCGACACCGGTCACGACTCGTTCCTTCTCCACCCCGAGATGTTCGGCCCTCCGATCCAAGCCCACCTGGGGGAATGAGCCCAGCGCTCCGCAGTCCAAGAGAATCGAAAACCAGTTTGAAACCAACCGACCTCGTCGTGCGTAGGGGTTGACAGGAACCACTGATAACCATTGAGAGGAGATACCCAATGCGTGCTATCCATTCTTTTCTAGCCGCGACGTTCTATAGCGCCTCGATTATTGCCCTGTTGGCGATGACGATGCCCCTGACGACCCCTGCAGCCATCCCCACGGTGGAGCTTGGACCAGTCATGGTCATCGCGGTCGAGGCCCCGGCAACGGTGGCCGACAGCGAGGGAACCCAGCGGGCCAGGGAAATCAGCTAGGGCTTCCAACCAAATGCGAACTCGAGATATCCAAAGGGCCAGGAAAGCGATAAACCGATTCGAAAGGAGATCCACAATGCGCGCGACTATCACGTTACTGGCGGCGACGTTCTACGTGTTCTCGATCTCGACCTTGTTGGCGATGACGTTTTCGCCCCCGTCGGACGCGAGCGCAGAGCTCGGCCCGATCACGGTGATCGGCGTAGAGTCACAGCCAACCGTGGTCGACAGCGAGGAGATCCGGCTCCGGCTGGAAATGAGCTAGGCCCACAACTCACGCTGGCAGCGACGGGCGGTTTGGCCAGACATCCACGGCCAAGCCGCCGTCTTGCGTTTATAACCCACCACCGTGCACAGCACCGAACCGTTCGCGTATAATTGCCAAACCCATGCTGTTCGCAGACGGCCGGGCTGCCCCTTTCGCAGCGCTCCTGGCGGGTGCACTCACGCTCGTTGTTGTCAGCGTTGCGATGCGCGCCGGAACAGAACCGTTTGCAACGTGGTATTACCCGTTAGCGTGGTTCTCCACGCTGCTCATGCTGGATGCGGTCGCTGCTCTCAGGGGTGGCGGCCGCCTCTTCTTTGTGGCCCGGCCAAACGCCATCCTTTCGATGTTGGCGTGGTCAGTGCCCTTTTGGCTCTTCTTCGAGCTGCTCAACTTTCGACTCGAGAACTGGTACTACGTCTTCGTGCCCGACGACCCGGTGGCGCGGTGGGCGGGCATCGGGCTTTCGTTCGCCACCGTTCTGCCCGCGATTTTCCTTGCTAAGCGGGCGCTCGGCCGATCCGAAAACTCGAGCGACACGCGACCCGATCCCACCCTCAGACCCACTCAGCTGTACGCGATCCAGTTGATCGGCGCGGGAACGCTGTTGACACCGCTCGTCTGGCCCACCTTTCTTTTCCCACTCATTTGGGTAGGCGGTCTGCTGCTGGCCGACCCGTGGGTGTACAAGCGTGATCCCGACCGGTCACTCCTGGCCGATTTGGAGCATCGCCGACCGGGCCGCGTCCTGCGTTTGCTTGTCAGCGGAATGGTGATTGGGCTCCTATGGGAGCTCTACAACATCAGCGCACGCGGCAAGTGGATCTACACCGTCCCGGGACTCGAGGAGCTCAAACTCTTCGAGATGCCGTTGCTGGGGTTCTTTGGCTTCCCGGTGTTTGCGCTCGAGGGGTTCGCCGTTTATCAGGCGTTGGTGGTGAGCGGGCTGGCAGCACCCGATCGCGGTCACACCAAAACAGCGTCGCGTACCGTCCGCCGGCTGGCGGCTGT
Organism: Gemmatimonadota bacterium; assembly: GCA_039589035.1. Taxonomy (GTDB): domain Bacteria; phylum Gemmatimonadota; class Gemmatimonadetes; order JACCXV01; family JAHWKZ01; genus CAMYLR01. The sequence continues at coordinate 15,465 of JBDHIC010000028.1, forward strand.
CCTCGCGATCGCGTTCTCGGCGCTCGTTCTACTGGGCATGGAACGGTACACGATCTCGTCGATGACACCGCGGTTGGCCGATCTCGTCGACGGCGTTTCGTCGTCCGCGCTCGAACACGCCGGATACGACATTTTCAGCCTCGCCGAGTCGGATGCGACATTGGTGGCAGCTCAAACCGGCCTTCCCCTAGAAACCGTTCGCGTCTGGGTCGATCGCGCTCAGTTGAGCGTTCTACGAGGGATTGGAAGCGAGAACGCGAAGCGACTTCAAGCCGTCGGGGTTTCTACGATCACCGAGCTGGCGACCGCTGATCCCGACCGGTTGGTCGAACGATTGCGCGGAGGTTCCGCTCTCCCCGTCTACCCGGCGCGGGTTCGCGTCTGGGTCCACGCCGCCCAGGACGCAATCGGGGCGGCGCCGTAGCACAACCCGTCTCGCTGGCTGAAAACCTCTCATCGGGATTACCGTACTGCCTACCGATCATGCGTTTTTTCCATGCGATACTCTTTGTCGCGCTCTCAACAGGAGCAGCGCAGGCACAGATACTCGACGGCTCGCTGTCAGGGCTGGCGTTTGGGGATGGCGTGGAGATAGCGCGTGCGACGCTCGGGCCTGACTGCCGATCGATCAGCGCATTCGATCTCAGCGCGCCACGCCTCCCGCTCGCGGCGGAGCGCGAATCGGAACTCATCTGCTGGAGCTACGCGAGTCCGGGTGGTTTGAACCTAGACACGCTCGTGCTGCGCTTCGCCGATGGCAGGCTCGCGATGGTCGAGGGGCGGGGTGACAATGTTACCGCGCTCCTGAGCCCCGAAAAGGGGACGATGGACTACGCCGGTTACATCGGGTACATAGGACCCGACGATGCGGTCGTGATCGATGGCGACGTGGCGTGGGTGGTTCGGGCTGACGACATGCACTCGCACCCGTTTCTCGGATCTACGCCGCTCGTCACGGAACAGGGTTCACCGGCGGCGGCGGCAACTGCACACAAGCCACCCGATCTCGTCTTTGGCGCCTCGCTCGAAGAGATCCGCGAAACCTTCGTGCCGCAGTGCTCACGGGCCGTCGAGCGAGAGATCTCGCCGCCCAATCTCCCGAACGAACCGGAAGAACAGATCCAGATCGACTGTCTCGGATTCCCCTACGCGGGATTCTCGCGAAAGGTCGAGGCGGTTTTTGCAGACGGTGAACTCGCGCTCGTGTGGATCTTGACCGGAAAGCCGGAGGAGCCGCGTGTCCGGGACGCCCTCATCGCTGCGTACGGCGATCCAGTACAGGTCAGTGACAACTCCGAGGTCTTCGGCGATGGAAGCGTCGTTCTGCGCAAGGACAGGCCCGAAGTGTTGTTCCTCTCAGCGGAACTGGTGCCCGCCTTCACCGAACAAGAAGCCGAGTAACAAAACCCCTATTGCGACGGATGATGGCGGGCCGGGTCGTGCTCTCCAGCGTAACCGCGTAACTCGTCGTACCGTTCGACCTGCTCCGGTGTCAGCACGGCGCGCGTGGTTAGATGCGCCGCCAGGTGGGTTGCGCGGAGCCGGCCTTGGAGGGCGGCGATGGCTGCGGTTTGCCGCCGCAGCTGATCGTCATCGATCGTCCCGCTCGCAAACGCTACATCCAGCTCCCGTTCAGCGGCGACGATCTCCACACCCAGATCCCGCGCATTTCCGCGCATCGCCTCAAAAACCTGCTCCACCCTGTTCCTCTGCTCTGTCGAGAGTTCGAGATCGTCCGACAGCTCGAGGACGTGCTTGGGACCCGGGTAGTGGTTGAGCTCCGCGGCCAGCGCGTACCGCATTCCGTCACCGTTCTCGTAGGCCGCGATCTCGTCCGGTCCAAGCGCCTTGATCTCGCGCGTTTCAAGGTCGACATACGGGGAGACACCCTCCGGCTCTTGCGCCCAGGCAGGCGCCCCGATCAACAGGGCGACAAACAACCAACGCATACGACCGATGTTGGCTTGCGCGAGATGAAACTCGGATTCGGACATGGCGATGCTCCTTTTGAGTCAGGCGGGGAAGTCGAGCTGACTGACAGCCTGAACCCCTTCGATTGCCGAGAGCGCGTCCAGAGTACCAACTGATGCCGGGCTGTCGAGGTTGATAAACGCGAGCGCGGTTTCGCCCGGAGCGGTGCGACCCAGACGCCACTCGGCGATGTTGACCTGCGCATCCCCGAGGAGTGTACCAACCTTCCCAATGACGCCCGGGACGTCACGATTCCAAACCAGCAAAACCATACCCACCGGCGGCGCGTCCAAGTGGTAACCGTCGATTTCGACTGCTCGCGGGTGGGAATGGAACAACGTTCCGGCTACCGATCGTTCGCCGACATCTGTCTCCACCCGGCAACCGAGGAGGTTGCTGTACTCGGCGGCTGAAGCGCGACGACTGCGAGTGACTTCGATCCCTCTATCCGCGGCCAGATGGGGCGCGTTGATATAGTTGACCGACTCCGCCGAGATTGGCGCAAGGAGTCCCTTGAGCAGGGCCGTCGAAAGCGGCTGCGCGTGGGGCGCGACCTCGCTCCCCCGAGCCTCGACCTCGACCCTCTGCAGGCGACCGTCGGCGAGCTTTCCGACGAGCCGCCCCAAGCGCTCGGCCAAATCGAGCCACGGTCGGATCTCTCTCCACCCACCGGTGTCGACGAACGGCAGGTTGACCGCGTTGCGGTACTCTTCGTCGCGGAGCGCCGCCAAAACCTGGTCGACGATCTGAACCGAAACGTCGCGCTGAGCTTCTTCGGTCGCGGCGCCGAGGTGTGGCGTCAACACGACGTCGTCGCGACCAAGCAGCGGACTCCCCACCGGTGGCTCGCTGACAAAGACGTCGATCGCCGCGCCGGCCAGCTGACCACTGTCGAGGGCAGCGGCGAGAGCTGTTTCGTCGATCAGCTCGCCGCGCGCGCAATTGATCAACCGCGCGCCACGCTTTACCCGCGCCAACTCGCGTGCGCCGAGCAAGCCTTGCGTTTCAGGCGTTAGCGGCGCGTGCAGCGAAACGAAGTCCGACTCGAGCAGCAGCCGGTCCAGTTCGAGTAGCTCGACGTTTAGCTCCTGCGCGGCATCGATCGCCAGATACGGATCGTACGCCAGCACGTGCATCCCGAACGCATGCGCGCGTTGGGCGACAAGTCGACCAACCCGACCCAACCCCACGACTCCGATCGTCTTGCCGGCAAGCTGGGTGCCAGTATACCGCCCGCGATCCCAGCCCCCGCTCTGCACGTTCGCGTTGGCTATCGGGACCTTCCGGCACAGCGCCAGCAGGAGCGCGAACGTGTGTTCGGCAGTGGCGGTCGCGTTGGCACCCGGCGTGTTCATGACGAGCACGCCACGGCGACTAGCATGATCGATATCGATGTTATCGAGACCGACGCCGGCGCGACCGACAACGCGCAACTCCTGCCCCCGATCGATCACCTCGGCATCGACCTGCGTCGAGCTGCGAACGATCATCGCCTGACACTCGGGAAGGGCGTCTAGCATTGTGGAGCGGTCCATCGGAGCTTTGGCAACCACTTCCGCGTCAACCGTCGACTCCAACCGCTCGAGGCCCGCATCCGAGAGCGGGTCAGCTACTAGAATGCGGAATTTGTCTTGGCTCAAGTCTCGAGAAAGGCATCGATCGCCGCGGTCAAGGTCTCGACCTCAGACACGGTATGATCCCCCATGTGGCCTATCCGAAATGTCCGGTCCCGAAGTTTCGCGTACCCGTTGGACACGATCATATCCACATGCTCGGCCAAGTACCGGTTCATCGCATCGACATCGATCGAACGCGTGTTTACGACCGCAGTGACGGTATCAGAGCGGTATGGTTCAGGTGCCAGAATGTCAAACCGTTCGAGTGACCATCGGCGCACGTGATCGGCCATCGCGGAGTGCCGATCGAACCGCGCAGCAAGGCCTTCGTCCAAGATCCTATCGAGCTGGCGATCGAGCGCGTAAAGCAAGGTGATCGCGGGCGTTGTCGGGGTTTGCCACTTTTCGAGATACCGCTGGAAGACCAGCCAGTCGAAGTACCATCCCCGATCGGGAATTGTAGCCGCGCGCTTGTGGGCGCGATCTGAAACGGCCGCAAACGACAGGCCCGGAGGCAGCGCCAAACACTTTTGACCACCGGTCAGACACACATCGAGGCCCCAACGATCGACCCCCACGTCGATACCACCCATCGAAGACACCGTATCCACGAGTACGAGTGCTTCTGACGCCTTCTCGCGCACCGTCTCGGTGATATCACCAACCGGATTCGTGACCCCGGTCGAAGTCTCGTTATGGACGACCGTAATGGCATCGTAATCGGCCCGATCGAGGGCGTCGGCGACGAGGTCCGGGGTGATCGCCTTGCCCCATTCGACCTCGAGTACGTCGCGCGGCTTGCCGTTGGCCTCGACCACCTCCGCCCAACGAGCGCTGAACGCTCCGTTCACGCAACACAGCGCGCGGTGATCGATCGAGCTGCGCGCGGCGGCCTCGAACAAGCCCGTCGCCGACGAGGTCGAGATGTACACGTTGTTGCTCGTCTGGAAGACCTCCTGCAATCGCGGTTGGATCGATTCCAGCAACGCGGAGATCTCGGGACCGCGATGACCGATCAGCCGCCTTGCTTGCGCGGCTAAGATGTCGGGGTGCACTTCGGTAGGTCCGGGCAGAAAAAGGCGAGCGGGCCGGGCTTCCATCGGGCCGATTATCGACCAGCCGAAGGACGTGGGCAACCACCGGTGGCGTCGCCGGCCTCGATCCATGTCAGGCCGCGGGCCCAGACTTCAGCGTGACCACTGGTCTCTAGCTTGGGGTGACCCGCCCGTCCCACGATCATGGGCACGACTGGCGCCAAGCTACGACAGTTGATCCACGCATCGGCAACAACCCGAACCGCGGGTTGAGATCTTACGCCACCGTAGCCAATCAAACACCAAACCTCGGAGCGAGCCTCGGCGTCGGTTGCGCCATCGCCGACGAGAACTACCGGTCCTCCAGCCCTGAGCCGGGCAATAACCCTCGATTTTCCACCTGCATGCGCCAGCGGGTTGGCGGCGGTCTCCGTCCACGGGTCATCCGCGTCCCAGCGAACTGGCACCGCGGCCACATGATCCGCATCTACACCGAGCCAGGCCGCGAAGGGGACCACCGCATCCGCCAGCCCGCCGCTCACCACCCAAACCGGATACCCACACGCCTGCAGCGCGGCGACCACTTCAGCGGCGTCCTCGATTACGTTCTCGACGTACGCTTCGGCCAACGCCGCCAGGTCGGCCGGTGTCGGATCAACTCGCCGCAGTCGTTCGGCGTACACCTCCTCGAGGGCAAGGTTGCCGGCGACCGCGCCAGCCGTGAGACCAATCACCTCGGCGCCAACGCTGTTGCGCTCGGCCAGCCAATCGATGCCTTCGACCGACGACAGCGTCGCGTCGCAGTCGAAAACGACGATCAGCGGATCGGCTCGTTGCTGGTCCGAGATTCGATCCCCCCGTGGAGGTTCATTCCGCGATCACGATCTCAGAGGTCAGCGTACGATGAACCGGGCACCGACCGGCGATCTCCCGCAACCGCTGACGCTGGCCATCCGACAGCGGCCCCTGAAACTCGATGTCGACCTCGATCCTGTCGACCAAACCCTCCACGGTCTCGCAATCGACGCAATCCTCGGCATGCATTCGGTCGTGCGCAAGACGGGCGATCGTTCCCGTCAGCGGCCAACCTTTGCGATCCGCGTAGAGACGGGCGGTGATCGTCATGCAAGCGCCGAGCGCCGACAGCAGGAGCTCGTACGGGTTAGGACCCGTATCTGTGCCACCCACGTCAACCGGCTCATCGCCGGCTAGCCGATGCGATGCGGTCTCGATCTCGACCGCGTACCCCGAACGCCCACCCCGCACCTCGACCGTTCCCTTGGGAACACGACCGGTGCGTTGATCCGAGGCCTCGGCGATCAGATAGCGCGCCGACCATGCGGCCAGCAACCCGGCCACGAACCGAGCGTCACGAGGCTCGCTGAGCAAGTGATCGGCGCCGTCCAGTGATACAAAGCTCTTTGGGTACCGGGCCGCGTCGTAGATTCTCCGGGCGTGCTCGATCGCGACCGTCTCGTCGGCCGGTGAATGGAGCACCAACAAAGGCACTCGCAGCCCATCCAGCCGTTGCTCCACGTCCTGCGCCTCGAGATCCTCCAGGAACCGGCGCTTGATGGTGAACTTCCGGCCCTCGAGCTCGATCTCGGCCTCGTCTGTGGACGCCAACTCGGGCGCGCTTTGAATCAAGGATGCCCGCAGGTGTTTGGTGTCGCTCGGTGCGCCGATCGTCGCGACCGCCTTGGCTTCCGGAATCTTGGCTGCTGCCAGGAGCACCGCGGCGCCGCCGAGGCTGTGGCCGATCAAGAGCCCAGGTGCTCGGTACTCGCGCCGCAAGTAGTTCGCGGCAGCCACCAGATCGTCGACGTTGGACGAAAAGTCGGAGTCGGCGAACTCTCCCTCGCTCTCTCCCAAACCGGTAAAGTCGAACCGCAACACCGCCAACCCTTCGTCGCACAGCGCGCGGCTGATCTCTCGCACCGCACGGAGGTCCTTGGAGCACGTAAAGCAGTGAGCAGTGGGCGAACAGCGCGTACGCGATCGGTTCGCCGGTCGGGCGTTCGAGCCGCGCGGCGAGCTGCGCCGAAAGTGCGCCTGGAAACGTCAGCTTCTCAGTGGGCATGCCCAGAAGGTACTCGGTCGCAAAGCGTCGTCCCGTTGAACGCATGACGTCCGGTCGCTTTGCAACGATATTGATGGCTCCAATCATCTGATCTTCGATGTCGTCCAATTCAAGCAAGGAGTACCGCATGGGCCGCCGTCTCGTCCTCACCGCCCTGTTTTCGCTCGGGCTGGTCCCCTCGATCACCGCCCAAGAGGCCACCATCACCCGGATCGAGATCTCCCCCGACACGCTGCGGTTGAGGGTCGGCGAGCGCGCGGTACTCCAACTGGCGGCGTTCGATGGTGACGAGAATTCGGTCGCGCCACCCATCGTAGGCTGGTTTGCCGGCTGGGAGAACACGCGGATCGACCAACGCGGGAACATCGAGGCGGTCAACGTCGGCGAGACGGTGGCTGGCGCGGCCGCAGAAGATGTCACCGACGCCGACGGTCAGCGGCTGATCGATCGAATCGTCGTCATCGTCGCCCCTGGCGACCCGGCGGAGATCCGCATGACCGCGCCCAAGTTTCCGCTGCCGGCCGGCTCGGTCGTGAGCGTAGAAGCCGTTGCCGTCGACGCGACCGGCAACGAGCTGTGGACCCACACGGTTGCGCTCGAGTCGAGCGATCCAAGCGTCGTTCAAGCCACCGGACACACGTTGACCCTCATGCAACCCGGCACCGCTAAGCTGATCGCCAAAGCCGGCGAGACGACTCGCGAACTCAAGGTCGCAGTGACCAAACCGGCCGATGGGCCGCTGGCGCTCGAGGCTGAACGGTCGCGCGTCCGCACCGGCGAAGCGGTCAAAGTCACGCTGACCGCCGGCAACAGCGAGATCACGCACCCCCGCTGGTGGGTAAGCCCGAACGGGGCTTCAGTCGAGGCCGACAACTACTTCGTCGCCGATCAGCCAGGGACCTACCATGTCGCCGCCACGCTGGGCGATCGGAATGCCACCACGACGATCGAGGTCGAACCCCGCGCCCTGAAGGGCGGCTGGCTCAAGGTCGGCCACGTCGCCTCGCCAACCCGCACCGCCGATTTGTGGGTGTTTGAGGGGCAGGACGGACGTGACTACGCGTACTTCGGTTCGTTTGGGGCTCAGATGCGCGCCTATGACGTTACCGACCCAGCGAACCCGGTTTTCACCGACTCGGTGGTCGTCTCTGGACGCCGCGTGAACGATGTCAAAGTCAACGCTGAAGCTTCAGTCGCGGTCATCACGCTCGAGAACGATCCAACCCGCAAGAACGGGATCGTCACGCTCGACATCACCGACCCGGCGCACCCCGAGATCCTGACTCATTTCTACGACGGACTGACCGGCGGCATCCACAACACTTATTTGGTCGGCGACCTCGTGTACGCAATCAACGACGGAACGCGTGACGTGCACATCCTCGACATCTCCGACCCCGTGAAGCCCAAGCAGGTGGGACGCTGGGGGCTCGACACAAAGCGCAAGGCGCTGCACGACATCTGGATCAATGACGGGCTGGCGTACCTATCGTACTGGGATGACGGACTGGTCATTATTGACGTCGGCAAGGGGATCGCCGGCGGCACGCCAACGAAACCACAACTCGTGAGCCGCATCAACTACCCGAGCGGGAACACCCACGTGGCGTGGCCGTGGAAGAACTACGTCTTTCTGGGCGATGAGATCTTCCCCAGTCGTTACAGCCCGGACGCGCCGCGCGACCCGCGCGGATTCATGCACGTGATCGACGTCGCGGACCCATTCAATCCGCGCGAGGTAGGCAAGTACGAGGTGCCCGAGGGTGGCGTCCACAACTTCTGGGTGCACGACGACATACTTTACGTCGGCTACTACCAGCGCGGCCTGCGAGCGATCGACCTCTCCAATGGACCCCTGCGCGGCGACCTCTACCGGCAGGGTCGAGAGATCGACTACTTCATGACCGAGACGAGCGATCCGGAGAAAGCGTACGATCCGAACCAGGTCAATAGCACCAATGTGTGGGGCGCGATGTGGCACAAGGGACATGTATACGCGATCGACACCAACTCCGGACTGTGGATTATGAAGCTCGATCTGCCCGAAGAGGAGGAGATCGCGCTGCGCTGACCTCTATTTGTTGGGGTCGAACGCGTCAAACGTATAGGTCACACCAAACGTCAAGCCGAACTCGGAGTCGTCGTCCCCCAGCCCGATGATCGTGGCAGCGTCAAAGCGGATCGGGTCGGCTCGATAGCGGGCCCCAACGCGGAATTCCCCTCGTTCTTCCGTGCTGGCTGGTGTTTGGCCCTTCAAGTCGAGGCGGCCACCGGCCTCGGTCACAAGATCGATCGTGCGGGTTGCCCGGTGGGTGACAGAAACGGCAACCGTCAGCAGGTCGTTCTGACGAGCCGGCTGAGTCGGAATCGAGAGCACCGCCGTACCGAGGTTCCCCACGATCCGCGTGCGACCGAGAGTCTTACCCGCCAGCACGGTGAGGAACCAATCAATGGTGTCGTTCCCGAGCCCACTTTCGTTACTGGCCGATGGCAGTCGCGTGGCAACACGAAAACCGATCGCTGGTGCGCGACGAGTTTCGTGCTGCAGCAGGATCTTGGTCGCAATTACCGGGTCGTCAATATCGGTCGTCGTGTCACCTGTCAAGTCGACCTCTTCTGAAAGCGGTGCCTCTGCAGCCGAGTCGACAAACAACATGTGGAACCCCGAGTCAACCTGGAATTCGGCAATCGAGCCGAGCCCGATGCTGAAACCCAGATACGGGATCTCCAGGAGATCGCCTTCCAGGCCCGAAAGTGGAAACTTGGCCCGATGCTCGTAGTTGATACCCGTCTCGACGAGTATCTGACCGGGGCGAATCGGCTGTGGGTCCTCGGTCAGAAGCGGTCTATGCTGAGCCCCCGCGGCCTGATCGCCGACCAACAGGAGTATCATCACCAAGGGCGTGGAACAGCGTAACCGCACGGACCGCAAACTAGAAACCCCCGTGGACACCGCAAGGACGGGATCGATAATGTTGAGACCACAATGAACGAATCGATAGCCTCCCTGACGGATCTCGCGGCTTGGAGTGCGCTCAAGACCCACCTGGGGCAGATCGAGCAGCTCCACCTGCGAGCGTTGTTCGCCGAAGATCCAGATCGCGGTGACGCGATGGTTTGCGAAGCCGCGGGCCTGCACCTCGACTACTCCAAGAACCGCGTCACCATGGAAACCGTGCGCCTGCTCGTCGAGCTCGCCGAATCCGCAGCACTGACGGAACGAATTAGCGCGATGTTCCGTGGCGAGCGGATCAACACGACGGAGGATCGGGCCGTCCTTCACGTCGCGCTCCGAGCGCCTCGCAATGCGTCCATCGTCGTCGACGGCGAGAACGTGGTGCCAAAGGTTCACGCCGTACTCAATCAGATGGCTGCGTTCGCCAATCAGATCCGCGACCAAGCTTGGTACGGTCACACCGGGAAACCGATCCGAAACATCGTCAACATCGGGATCGGTGGCTCGAGCCTGGGCCCGGTCATGGCTTACGACGCGTTACGGCACTACAGCGACCGCGGCCTGACGCATCGGTTTGTATCCAACGTCGACGCCACCGACTTCGCCGAGAGCGTGCGTGACCTCGACCCGGCCGAGACACTGTTCATCGTCGCATCCAAGAGCTTCACCACACTGGAAACGCTCACCAACGCCAAGACGGCGCGATCGTGGGTGCTCGACTCGCACGGTGATCGAGACGCCGTCGCACGTCACTTTGTAGCGCTTTCGACAAACGCTGAAGAGGTGCGTCGATTTGGAATCGACACCGACAACATGTTCGGTTTCTGGGATTGGGTCGGCGGACGCTACTCGATCGATTCGGCGATCGGGTTATCGCTCATGATCGCCATCGGGCCGGACCGATTCGCCCAGTTCCTAGCTGGTTTTCGAGCCATGGACGACCACTTCCTGAGCGCCCCGCTCGATCGCAACCTGCCCGTTCTGCTTGGACTACTGGGCATCTGGTACAACGATTTCTTCGATGCCGAGTCGTACGCCGTGCTACCCTACGACACGTACCTGGCCCGGCTGCCGGCTTACCTGCAGCAGCTCGACATGGAGAGCAACGGCAAGCGAGTCGACCGCGATGGCTCCCAGGTCGACTATCAGACCGGCCCGATCGTCTGGGGCGAGCCCGGAACCGACGGACAACACGCGTTCTATCAGCTGATCCACCAGGGCACCAAACTCGTGCCTTGTGACCTGATCGGTTTTCTCGAGCCGTTGAACCCGAGCGGTCGACACCACGACCTTTTGATCGCCAACCTGTTGGCCCAAGCCGAGGCGCTGGCGTTCGGCAAGACGGCTGACGAAGTCGCCGCTGAGGGCGTGCCAGAATCCCAGGTCCCGCACCGCACGTTTCCTGGCAACCGACCCACCAACGTGATTCTCGGCGCGCGGCTCTCCCCCGCCACGTTGGGTGCGTTGATCGCGCTCTACGAGCACAAAGTGTTCGTGCAGGGCACCATTTGGCGCATCAACTCGTTCGACCAGTGGGGGGTCGAACTCGGGAAGGTGTTGGCCGCGAGGATCGCCGGCGAGCTCGAGGACCAGGCCGAGCCAGACCTCGCGCACGACAGCTCAACCAATGCGTTGATCCGCCGCTATCGAGCTGCACGACCACCGCGCTAGCACCGTTCGCAGCGGTTTACAGAGGTGCTATCTTCCGCCCCGTGAACGACTCATTCGGCACCCGCAAGAGCCTGTCCGTCCACGGCGACGCGTACTCGATCTGGAGCCTGCCGGCTTTGACCGAACGGGGACTCGATATCTCGCGCTTGCCGTACGCGCTCAAGATCCTGCTCGAGAATCTGCTCCGTCACCAGGACGGGCACGCGATCGATAGTGGTGATATCGAAGCGCTGGCGAGCTGGGATGCGGTCGCCGCGCCGTCGCGCGAGATCATGTTCACCCCGGCTCGGGTGCTGCTCCAGGACTTCACCGGTGTACCCGCGCTGGTCGATCTCGGAGCGATGCGCGACGCGATGGCAGAGATGGGCGGTGATCCGGCAGCGATCAACCCACAGGTCCCGGCCGATCTCGTGATCGACCACTCGGTCCAGGTCGACGCGTATGGCCACGAAGCGGCGTTCTTGATCAATGCCGAGCGCGAGTACGAACGGAACCGCGAGCGTTACGCGTTTCTGCGTTGGGGGCAGACGGCCTTCGACGGGTTCCGCGTCGTGCCGCCCGACACCGGCATCGTCCATCAGGTGAACCTCGAGTACCTCGGCCGGGTCGTCTTCGATAGCGAGATCGACGGTGAGCGGTGCGCGTATCCCGACACGCTGGTCGGTACTGATAGCCACACGACGATGATCAACGGCCTCGGGATCCTGGGCTGGGGTGTTGGCGGAATCGAGGCCGAGGCGGCGATGCTCGGCCAGCCGATCGCGATGTTGATCCCGCAGGTGGTCGGCTTCAAGCTCTACGGGACGCTTCCCGAGGGGGCGACCGCTACCGATCTCGTACTACGCGTCACTGAGATGCTCCGCGAGCGGGGCGTCGTTGGAAAGTTCGTCGAGTTCTACGGCCAGGGGATCGGCTCTTTGTCGCTGGCCGACCGGGCGACGATCGGCAACATGTCACCCGAGTACGGGGCGACGTGCGCGATTTTCCCGATCGACCTAGAGACTCTCGAGTACTTACGGTTCACCGGTCGTGACGACAAGCAGATGGCCCTGGTCGAAGCGTACGCCAAGGAACAGGGTCTCTTTCACACATCGGATGCGATCGAGGCCGAGTACTCCGACACGCTTGAGCTCGACCTCACCACGGTCGAGCCTTCGCTGGCCGGACCCAAACTGCCCCAACGGCGCATTCCGCTGTCAGCCGCCAAGGCGACGTTCAGACGCGACCTCTCCGAGCTGTTCGGGTTGGACGGTGGCAACGACGTCAGCCAGCAGGCCGCCAACCGGTGGGAGGGCGAGGGCGGCGGTACCGACGAACCGGCGGTGGCCGTCGCGTCACCCCCGCGCGCCTCGGTGACTTGTGAGGCCCGGGAACCAGGCGCGGCAGCGGTCACCTTCGATCTCGATCACGGGTCGGTGGTGATCGCCGCCATCACGAGCTGCACGAACACCTCGAACCCGTCGGTCATGATCGGCGCCGGGCTGCTGGCTCGGAACGCGGTCTCCCGGGGACTCACGACGCGACCGTGGGTCAAGACGAGCCTCGCCCCAGGCTCGATGGTCGTCACCGAGTACTTGAAGGAAGCTGGCCTCATGGACGACCTCGAAGCTCTGGGGTTCCATCTCGTCGGCTACGGGTGCACGACGTGCATCGGCAACAGCGGACCGTTGGCCCAGCCGATCAGCGACGCGATCCATGACCACGAACTGGTCGCGTGTTCGGTCCTCTCGGGCAACCGTAATTTCGAGGGCCGGATCAATCCCGACACCAGGGCCAACTATCTGGCCTCGCCGCCACTCGTCGTCGCCTACGCTCTTGCCGGACGAATGAACATCGACCTGACGTCTGAACCGCTCGGTCAAGACAGACGTGGCAACGACGTATACCTGCGCGACATCTGGCCCAGCCAACAAGAGATCACCGAGACCGTTCGCGCGGCCGTCAAGACCGAGCAATTCCGCGCCAAGTACGCCCAGGTATTCGAGGGCGACGAACGGTGGCACGGGTTGGAGATCCCGGAAGGCGATCGGTTTGCTTGGACCGACGAATCGACTTACATCCGGCGACCGACGTTTCTGAGCGACATACCCGCCGTACCGACCCCACCCGGTGACATCGAGAACGCGCGGGCGCTGGCCCTGCTCGGGGACTCGGTGACGACCGACCACATTTCGCCGGCGGGGTCGATCCCGACGGAGTCGCCAGCCGGTGAATGGTTAATCTCGCAGGGTGTCGAGCCGCGCGAGTTTAACTCCTACGGCTCTCGGCGCGGCAACCATGAGGTCATGATGCGGGGAACGTTCGCCAACATCCGGCTCCGCAATCGGCTCGCCCCGGGCACGGAAGGAGGCTGGACTCGTCACCAACCGAGCGGTGACGAGATGACGATCTACGAGGCGGCGATTCGGTACGCGTCCGAGGGTGTTCCACTGATCGCGATCGCTGGCAAGGAGTACGGTTCTGGGTCGTCACGTGACTGGGCCGCCAAGGGGACACTCATGCTCGGCATCCGCGCTGTCATCGCCGACTCGTACGAGCGCATCCACCGTAGCAATCTGATCGGAATGGGCGTCTTACCGCTTCAGTTCGCAGCCGGTGAGAACTCGGAGACGCTGGGCCTCACTGGCGAGGAAGCGTTCACAATCCGTGGCGTTTCGGATCTTTCGCCCGGCACAAAGCTCGAGGTCGTCGCCGAATCGAACGGCGATCGCAAGACGTTCGAGGTGGTAACGAGGATCGATACCCCGGTCGAGCTCGACTACTACCGGCACGGAGGCATTCTGCCCTATGTGCTGCGAGACCTAAGGGCGCGGGAGACCTAGCGGCCGCGCCAGATTTGCCACCCCCGTGCGAGTGGAGCAAACGCGATCGCGGTCACCGTCATGATCTCCGCAGACTCCTCGATCGCCCACTTGTAGATCCCGACGCGATTGTAAAAATGGGCCAGAGCCAGGTCCGTAAAGTCGACCGTCATCGCCAACAACGCCCACCCGGCCCCACCCGGCGGCGATCAGCAAGAACCCCAGCGGTAATCCGACCCTAGCCTCTCGAATCGCCCTGAACGTAGCCAGCAGAACGGTTGCCGTGGCCACCAATCCGACGATCGACGCGACTACGATCCCGACTCGCGAGGTCCAATCGACGACCGCAACCCGGGCTCCGACATAGTGCACCAACCAGTTGTGAAAATCCCACTTGTCGTCGGCCGGGATGAGAACTTTGCCCATCACGGCCTCGCGTCCCCAACTCGCCTCTTCAGCGGCCAATACCAGGCAAAGCAGCGCCAGCAACAGCCATGGCATAAAGCGTTCCCCCGAACGCCGCAGGGCCACCGCGACGCCGAGCGACGGCAAAACGGCCACCATGAGAATCAACGCCGGCACTGACTCGGTGAACTCGCCCCGGTGGAGCATGCCAGCCCCGTAGATGTACAACGGCGTGAGCAGCGCTGCACAAACTGCTGCGTAGGCGAAAAGCCATACCCAAGAGCTAATCCTTCTTGGCGTTTCGGGGACTACCGCTCTAGAATCATCGCTCCGCATCACCCGTCTGTATCCATTCCTATCGATTGACCGGAGGTCGTCGTGCTCAGAAAAAACCTCGCGTTCCTATTGATTCTCTTTGCATGGTCCGGGCCACTAAAAGCCCAGGACGTGGCTCGGGTCGAGATCCAGCCGAGTGCAGTCGAGGCGTCGGTTGGCGATACCGTGCGCCTGATCGCCACCGTCTACGATAGCGACGGCAACGTCATCGATGCACCGACACAATGGTTTACGTCTTACGAAGTGGGGACGATCGACGCCAGTGGCACGTTCGTCGCATACTCGGTCGGTGAACGGGAGATCGGCGTCATGGTTGGCGAGGAACATGTCACGATCCCGGTCGCTGTGCGACCGCTACCACCTTCTTCGATCGACCTCGCAATGCCAACGACCTCGGTTAAGGCGACGTCGTGGATGCCCCTCCACGCAGAAGCCTACGATCGGTTGGGGCGCCGGGTGTGGGACACCGATATCACCTGGAGCTCGAGCGATCCAACGGTGGCCGACGTCATGAGCGGCTTTCTGGTCACCCTGAAGCCGGGCACCACAGTGATCACCGCCCAGACGGGTTCTGCCTCGGCATCTCAGCGGATCGCGGTTTCAGCGTCGCCGGCAGGCAACCTGACCCTCGCCGCACGGTTGGGCGCTCTCCGAACCGGTGACGTCTACGCGCTATCTCCAACGCTCGACGGACAACCCTTGCCGAGTGGCTCGTTCCCCCGCTTCACGGTGATGGGAGGCAACGGTGCTGAGGTCAAGGCCGGCGCGGCGTTCGTGGCCGAGGAGCCAGGCGAGTACACGGTCGTCGCCGAGTTCGCCGGATCCACCGCGCTCGCCAAGCTGTTTGTAGAAGAACGTGAGTTCGATCGCAAGCTCGAGCTGGTCGGTCACGGTGCGTTGGCAGCGGCCCACACTGGAGACCTGTGGCTGTACAAGAACGCCGCCTACGTGGGCAGCTTCCACGACACTAAGATGCGCGTGTACGACGTCACTGACCCAGCTCACCCGGTTTTGTCTGACTCGATCGTCGTCGACGCGCGGCGTGTCAACGACGTCAAGGTAAACGCCGACGCTGGCTTCGCAGTCATAACCCGCGAGGGGGCGGCCAACCGCCGCAACGGGATCGTAATCCTCGATCTCGCCGATCCCCTGCACCCGACGATCATCAGCGAGTACACGGAAACCGTATCGGGCGGTGTTCACAACGTCTTCATCGTCGATGACCTCGTCTACGCAACCCACGGCGGCACCCGTGACATGCACATCATCGACGTTTCGGACCTCGATAATCCCCATGAGGTCGGTCGTTGGGGACTCGACAACCCGAATCGCGTGCTGCACGACATCTTTATCAAGGACGGAATCGCTTATCTGTCGTACTGGGACGACGGACTGGTGATCCTCGATCTGGGCGGCGCCGGCAAGGGCGGGACGCCCACCGAACCGGTGTTCGTATCGCGGGTCTACTACCCGCAGGGCAACACCCACGTCGC
>JBDHIC010000029.1:0-11699 GCA_039589035.1 Gemmatimonadota bacterium
GTCCAGTGCATTTTCCACCTGTGTCGAGTCCCGATTCGCCCGCCACTCCTCAAGCCGGTCGGTCTGACGTTTGGCGAGGTCCTCGGTGTCAACCGTCCGGATATCCGATGGTGCCTCATCCGTCTCCGTCCAACGGTTCACGCCGACTACGACCTCTTCGCTGTTCTCGACCCGCTGTTGGTGCTGGTATGCCTCGTGTTCTATCTCGCCCTGAAAGAATCCGACCTCGATTGCGGCGACCGAGCCGCCGATGTCCTCGATTCGATCCAGGTATGCGCGCGCGCGCTCCTCGAGGTCGGCCGTCAACCGTTCGACATAGAACGAGCCTCCGAGCGGATCGGCGGTATCGGCGACACCGCTTTCGTGCGCCAGAATCTGCTGTGTCCTCAGCGCCAGCTTCGTCGTAGCTGTTCGTGTGAAGGCTCTGGGTGCCGCCGAGCACCGCTGCTAGCGCCTGCAAAGTGACGCGGACGACGTTGTTCAGCGGCTGCTGAGCGGTCAGCGTCGCACCATCGGTTTGCGTATGGAACCGCAGCCTGCCGGCCGAAAGATCGGTGGCGCCGAAGCGGTTCTCTACCAGGTCCGCCCAGATCCGGCGCGCGGCTCGAAACTTCGCGATCTCCTCGAAGAGGTTGTTGTGAACGCCAAAGAAGAATGACAACCGACCTATAAAGGTGTCGACATCGATCCCCGCCTTGCGTGCCGCTTCCACGTAGCAGATCGCGTTGGCGAATGTGAACGCGATCTCTTGAGCCGCATTCGCGCCGGCCTCACGGATGTGATAGCCGGAGATCGAGATCGGGTTCCAACGCGGCGTCTCCTGGGCGCACCAGGCGAAGGAGTCGACGATCAAGCGCAGACTGAACTCCGGGGGGTAGATATACGTCCCGCGAGCGATGTACTCCTTGAGAATGTCGTTTTGAACCGTTCCCCGGAGCGCACTGAGCTTCGCTCCTTGCTCTTCACCGACGAGGGTGTACAGCGCCAAGAGCGTGTTCGCCGTAGCGTTGATCGTCATTGAGGTCGATACGTCGGTCAGCGGGATGCCGGTCAGGAGTCGGCGCATGTCATCCAGCGTATCGATCGCTACGCCGACGCGACCGACCTCACCCACGGCCCTCGGGTCGTCCGAGTCCATACCCATTTGGGTAGGGAGATCAAACGCCGTGGAGAGGCCCGTCTGTCCCCGATCGAGAAGAAACTTGAACCGTGCGTTGGTCTCGGATGCGGTTCCGAATCCTGCGTACTGACGCATCGTCCACAGCCGACCCCGGTACATGTTGGGGTAGATGCCCCGCGTGTACGGTGGCTCACCAGGGTAGCCCGAAGCAGAGTCATTATCCGAGATCGACTCGGCCGTATAGCAAGGCTCGATAGGATGCCCGCTGCTGGTGTGAAACCCCGGTCTGCGTTCCGGGTGGTTTTCCACGTGGGGCTCAAGGGTTTCCCTGTGCCACCTGTCGCGGTCGCTGTTCCCGGTTGGAGACGTCATTCTGATTCGTCCACTGGTTCGATGACACAGATGAGGCATCCCTGCTCGATCGGCTGTCCGGATTGCACGCTGAGATCGCGAACGATTCCATCGGTTGGTGCGGTGATCTCGTTTTCCATCTTCATCGCCTCGATAATGGCCAGTCCGTCACCAGCACGAACGCCGTGGCCTTCCTCAACCTCGACCAAGAGCACCAACCCCGGCATGGGGGCACGAATCTCGTGGGTCGTGTGAGACACGAGGGGCGCCAGCGATCTAAGCTTATGTCGCGCCTCGCTGATTACCGTAAATCCGTACGGAGTGCCGTCCAAGACCAGGGCCCCCTTATCCCCGTCCGTCGGGCGCCATTCCACGCGCCGGGTCCGGCCTTCGACCCACGCTTGAGCTGCGTCGGGACCAGCCGTCACACGGAAAGTCCACACGGCATCACTTTGCTCGACCCGGATCTCGCAGCCATCGTCTGTGTTCAGCAGCGTGACACGGTACGGAGTCGCGGCGCCATCGCGCGTTACGATATAGTGCTTCTGCATGGTCATCGCTTTGACCGCGACAGTACAGCCACGGTTTCGACATGCGCGGTTTGGGGAAAGAGATCGAACGCGCGCAGAGATTCGAGCTGCCAATTACCTCCCAGCCTGCGCACATCCCGCGCGAGCGTGGTCGGGTCACACGCCACGTAGACCAGCCGCTTGGCCGGCGATTCCGAGATTCCCGAGAGGACCCGCTTTGGGCAACCGCCTCGCGGTGGGTTCAGAACAACGATCTCCGGCCGAGGTCGAGCCCACTCCACTCGATCGGCCGGTAGCTTCAGGACGTGAACTGAGCCAGTGGCGACGTTCGCGTGCGCATTGGCCTGTAAGTCGGAAGCCGTGCCCGAGTGGGCCTCGATCGCGGTGACGACGGCACCCGCCGCCGCCAACTCGCATGTGACCACCCCGATGCCGGCGTAAGCATCGATGATACGCACGCCGGGCCCTGGCTCGACGGCCTCGATCACCGCGTCATACAAACTCTCGGCGCCGCTCAAGTTGGTCTGGACGAAGCTGTCGAAGCCGCACCTGAGGTTCAATCCACGGTACTGAAAACGGTTTGTCAATCGTGGAGCTTCGTTTGCAAGCGTAAGGCTCGAATCGGGCGACCACCTTCCCCACGTGGTCTCGATGTCGGTCTCGTCTTCCAGCACCCGGGCTAGGTGGCGTGCGATATCGACGGGATCGACAAACAACCCGACCTGGATCGGACCCGAGAGCAGACGTCGAAGCGCCAGTCGACCCTCCGTGTTTCCCGACTCGAACGCGACCGGCGCGTCGCGGAACGCCACCTCGAGCGCGGCTCGCAATGTCGGCAATTGGGAATCAAGGTGATCGTCGACGATCGGGCATCGATTGATTGATACGATTCGATCGGGCTGGTCGGTGTGGTGATAGCCAAATTCGAGCTCGTCATCCGTCCAGCGCCAAGAAATGACCGCGCGCTGCCGGTACTGCCAGTCGTTGGCAGCAGGCTCGCACACCAAGCAGCCGAGCGCTCCCTGGCCACCAATTCGCTCCATGGCGTCGATTACTGCCTGGGTTTTGGCCTCGCGTTGAGCGACCGCAGCCAAGTGTTGGAGCTGACATCCCCCGCAGTGGCCAAACACCGGGCAGCGCGGCTCGACTCGGGTCGGGGCGGGTTCGAGCACGGCGTCGAGTCTCGCCCTCGCGTAGCGCGAGTGTCGCTCGACGACGGTCGCTCGCACCTTCTCACCGGGCACGGTCCATGGCACGAAGACCACTAGCCCGTCGATGTGCGTCACGCCCTCACCGCCGTAGGCGAGCCGCTGGACGGTCGCCTCGACGGTCGTTTCAACGGCCGCCTGCTCGGTCATCGGTACCACACCCAGGAGCGGCCCGCTCTCCACCTCGCCCGACCATCCGATGTGGCCGCCGCTGTGGGACCGGTCGTCGGCGCTGGCGAAAGCGACTCCTCGCGCCATGCCGCAAGCGCGGCGGCGAGCGGCTCCTCCGACTTCGCTTCATCGACCATTCGTGCGACGATCGCCTGTGCGCGGGTTTCCAACGTGCGCGTTGTGACCTCCCCTGCGATGACCATTGGGTCAGCCAGCAACGCGCGCAGGAACCCAAGATTCGTCGTAAGGCCGCCGATCACCGTCGCGGCGAGCGCTCGATCGACTCGGTTTAAAGCTTCGGTTCGGGTGCGTCCCCAACCGATGCATTTGGCAAGCAACGGGTCATAATGCGGGGTGATCTCGACACCCGCCTCGATACCACTATCGAACCGAACGCCTGGCCCACCGGGTTCGCGGTACGATGTGACCGTTCCCGTAGCAGGAAGGAATCCTCCCATCGCGTCCTCTGCCGCGATCCGGCACTCGATCGCGTGGCCCCGCAACTCGATGTCGGCTTGACTCAGCGGCAGTTCACCCCCAACCGCGATCTCGAGCTGAAGGCCTACCAGGTCGACTCCAGTCACCATCTCGGTCACCGGGTGCTCGACTTGAATCCGGGTGTTCATCTCAAGAAAGTAGAATTCGCCGTTTGGCGCCATGAGAAACTCCACCGTACCCGCACCGACGTAGTCAACCGCTTGGGCGGCCGCGACGGCGACACGACCCATCTGGTCGCGCCGCTCCTCGGATAGTCCGGGCGCCGGCGCCTCCTCGAGCACCTTCTGATGGCGCCGTTGCAACGAGCACTCCCGTTCGCCGAGATGAATCGTGTGTCCGGTCGCGTCCGCTAGCACCTGAATTTCGATGTGCCGGGCCTCGGGCAGATACTTTTCCATGTAGACGTGGGCATCGCCGAAGGCGCTCGCGGCCTCGCGCGATGCGGCTGCCAGAGCGGCCTCGAGTTCGGTTTCCGTCTCTACGACCCGCATCCCCTTTCCACCCCCGCCTGCAGCTGCTTTGAGCAGCACTGGGTAGCCGATGCGTTTCGCCTCCATGCCGGCCGCCGACAAGTCATCGACTGGTTCCAGCGTGCCTGGGATCACTGGCACCTCTGCTGCGGCCATCAATCGCCTGGCTGACGTCTTCTCTCCCATAATCCGGATGCTTCTCGGCGGCGGGCCGACCCACGCAAGCCCGGCTGCCTCGACCGCCTCGGCGAAGCTCGCGTTCTCGGCCAAAAACCCATACCCAGGATGCACCGCATCGGCCTCGCTTCGATCGGCCGCGTCGAGAAGCCGCCCCATCGACAAGTACGAATCAGAGGCCACCGCAGGCCCGATCTCCATCGCTCGATCCGCCAGCCACACGTGGGGCGAGCGCCGATCGGCCTCGGAGAAAACAGCCACCGCCTCGAGTCCGGCTTCATGGCACGCCCGGATGACCCGGACCGCGATCTCACCGCGATTGGCGATCAGCACTCGGCGGAGGGTTCTCGTTTTTGATCCCGATCTCATATCACACTTGATATAGCAGGCATTATTTACTGCTGCAAAAAGACTTACAGGGGGAGGTTACCGTGCTTTCTAGTCGGGTTGGCGTCCCTCTTGTTGGCAACAGAGATGAGACCACTGACAAGCCTCGAGCGTGTCTCGACGGGATCGATGATGGCGTCCACGTAGCCCCGTTGGGCGGCGATGTATGGGTTGGCGAATCGCTCCCGGAACTCCTCGGTGCGGCGCTCGATCACGGCTTCGGGGTCATCGGCGGCTTGGATCTCTCTCTTCCACAGGATCTCCGCCGCACCCTTGGGCCCCATGACGGCGATCTCAGCCGTCGGCCACGCCAGATTCAAGTCGCCACGAATGTGCTTCGACGACATGACGTCGTAAGCCCCGCCATACGCTTTTCTCAAGATCACCGTCAACTTGGGTACGGTCGCTTCGCAGTACGCATACAACAGCTTGGCGCCGTGCTTTATGATCCCGCCCCACTCCTGGCCGGTGCCAGGCAAAAAGCCAGGCACGTCGACGAGCGTGACCAGCGGGATGTTAAAAGCGTCACAGAACCGAACGAACCGCGCTCCTTTCAAGCTGGCGTCGATGTCGAGTACCCCAGCGAGCACGGCTGGCTGATTGGCGACGATCCCGACTGAGCGCCCCGCCAGTCGGGCAAAACCGACGACCAAGTTCAGGCCGTAGCCGGCCTGGACCTCGAGAAAGGAGCCCTTATCGACGACCTTTTGGATGATTCCGTGGACGTCGTACGGTTTGTTCGGGTTGTCGGGAACCGCGTCCGCGAGCTCGGGCACAAGCCGGTACCAGTCGTCGCCGGAATCGATAGTTGGAGGGTCCTCTTGATTGTTGGACGGCAGATAGCCCACCAAGTCGCGGATCCCTCGCAGGCAGGCGACCTCGTCGCCAAAAGTAAAGTGGCTGACACCACTCTTTGCTGCGTGCACCGCAGCCCCGCCAAGCTCGTCGAACGACACTTCTTCGTGGGTAACCGTCTTTACCACGTTTGGGCCGGTCACGAACATGTACGAGACGCCCTCGACCATGCAGACAAAATCGGTAATGGCCGGCGAGTACACAGCGCCGCCAGCGCAGGGGCCGAGAATGGCGCTGATCTGCGGCACCACTCCGCTGGCCAATGTGTTGCGCAGAAAGATCTCGGCATACCCACCGAGCGATGCCACGCCCTCCTGGATCCTGGCACCTCCCGAATCGTTGAGTCCGATGATCGGAACCCCCACCTTTAGCGCCAAATCCATCACTTTGCAGATCTTCTCGGCGTGGGCCTCCGACAAGGATCCGCCGAATACCGTAAAGTCCTGGCTGAATACGTAGACCGTTCGACCGTTGATCGTGCCGTGGCCGGTCACGACGCCATCGCCGGGGATTTTCTGGGACTCGAGGCCGAATTCCTCGATGCGATGGGTAACGAGCATGTCAAGCTCGAAGAACGAGCCTTCATCGAGCAGAACGTCGAGCCGTTCGCGGGCCGACAGCTTTCCCTTGGCGTGTTGCGCCTCGAGGCGGTCGCGGCCACCGCCGAGCATGGCTTCTTGCTCGCGGACGCGCAGGTCTTCCAGTCGATCGCTCAATGTTTGACTACCAATCGACGGCCGTCGCTTGGCCGCGTTCGATTTGGTGTACGATCACAGCGCGTCGGGGACCAGCGTCGGTGAACCGAAAGAGGCCCGAGGCACCCCGGTACTCCCGCCGCACTGCGTTGGAGGCAGCACTCCCGGCGACCACGAAGTGCTCGATCGCCAAGCGAGTAGCGTCATAGCCCCACGCAGCAATCCGATTATCAGCAGGTTCACCGTACCGGGATTCGTAACGGCTAGAGAAAGCTCGCCAGTTTGTGATCGCAGGGTCACGGCTAAACGTGTCGGCGAAGTAACCGCGCGCGAATCGCCGCCCCTGAACAGCGAACGCCTCATCGTTCCAGGCGTCTGTGCCGAGGGGTAGCAGGTCGCGAAGCTCGAAAAAAGCCATTTGGTTCAGCATCCGAAGCGCCTCATTGGATCGGTTTGTGGCCAGAAAGACCGCGTCCGCTCCAGCCCTCACGATCTCACCGAGCCGATCCGTAAACGCGGTCGATCCTGGTGGGTACGTTCCACGGTAAACGACACGCGCACCGACTGATTCAACCGCGGTCACGAAGGCATCGGTTTGGATACGACCGTAGGCGTTCTCCGGTGCCAGTATCGCGAACCGCTTGCGATTCAGATTCTGGGCAGCGTACAGGCCTATGGTGTGGCCGATCGCTCCATCGAGTGCGTTTACGGTAAACACCCGCGGCCCTATCTCCAACAAACGAGCGTCGGTAGCCGTCGGACTCACCAACGCGATGCCCTCCTCTCGAGCCACGCGGCCTGCGGGGAGCGCGAACTCACTGGTCAGCGGTCCGAGAATCGCCTGGACGCGATCGCCGCGAGCGAGTGAGCGAATGACGCCGATTGTCGAATCCGGATCGCTGGCTGTCGAACGAGCGACGAGCTCATAGGGTGGCGTTCTGCCACGATTGACCTCGTCTAGAGCGAGTTGGACGCCCCTTTGGATTTCCTCCTTGACGCTGGCAAACCGTCCCTCGATGGGGGCGATCAAGCCAAGCTTCGGGGGCGCGGTTGTGACCGCGCCGGCGGCTAGTGCCGCGGCCTCGGCACGCATGGCGTCCGGCAAACCGGTAACATCCTCGACCTGCCGCGCCAACGAGCGCGCGCGGCTCGCGTCACCAGCGGTATGCGCCCAGCGCGCAGCTTGCAGGTAGAACGGAGCGAGCCAGTTCCGACGAGATTCGAATTGCGACGTGTCTTCGATGACCTGGCGTGGCAGGCGTTCTAGCAGATCGAACGACAGATCCAAGAATGCGCTCAGCCGTTCACGCGAGGCTTTTCCGATCTCCAACGCGGCAGCGAGTGAGTTCTCGAACTCACCCTGCCCGTAATAGCTGTTGGCCAGCAGCAGCGTAGCGTGCTCTCGGCGGGGAACGGTCGGTGACAAGTTCAGGTATCTCGTGAACGCCGCGGTGGCATCCTGATCTTCCCCAAGCTGATAGTGAGACCGACCCTGCCAATACAACGCGAGTGCGGCGTTTTCGCTGGACGGGTACTCTTCCACAACCCGGGTGAACTCTTCCAACGCTGCCTCATAGCTGCCAGCCTCGATCAGGCTGAGGCCGTTTCGATAGGCGTCCTCGGCGGCACGAGCCTCCGCCCGTGTCAGTGGACGATCGCTCAGCGTCGGTATGCGGTCACGTGAAACGCAGGCAGCCGCGATGGAGACTGCGAGGATGGCCCACGGTCTAAGACGATCTAGGAGAGAGTTGGGGGTAGAGATCGGTGTCATGCGCCGAACGCCCGCCCGTGGAGAGCTAGGCTTCGGCCCCGTCCCCGGCCACGTCCTCCCCGGGTGCGTCGGGGCTGGCTTCAGCGAGTGCTTCTGCCGTTTCGGTAGGTGGCTGCTTTTCGTCAGACAGCTCTTCTTCTGGCGCGGTCTCGTCGGGTTCGGAGGCCTCAACGACGTCGCTTGACTCCTCGGCTTCGGGGTCGATGTCCGGTCGATCTCGGTGGCTCGGGATATCGATCACCGACAGAACGATCCGGCGGTTGTCCGGATCCGACTCGATGACCTTGAGAACCATGAGATCGCCCTCGCGGAACTTGTCGGATGGGTTTTCTAGATTCCGATAGCCGAGCTGGGATATCGGAACAAAGCCCTCCACCTCACCGTCCAAATCGACCACGACCCCCTTGTCGAGCAGTCGCAGGAGTTTGGCCTCGGTTTCGACACCCACCGAGTACTTTTCGCCGAGTGTCGGCCAAGGGTTCTCCTCAAGATCCTTGATGCTCAGGGAGATTCGTTTGTTCTCCGTGTCGATGTTGAGAACCTGCACCCTCACGGTCTCACCCTTGCGAACGACCTCGCTGGGGTGGTGGATCCGGCGCGTCCACGACATGTCGCTTATGTGTACCAAGCCATCGATCCCCTCTTCGATTTCGACGAATGCACCAAACGTGGTCAGATTCCGAACCGTGCCATTCAGGATCGTGCCCTCGGGATACTTTTCCGCCAATCCAGTCCAAGGATCTTCCTCGATCTGTTTCATCCCGAGGGAGATCTTCTCTTCTTCTTGGTTCACGTTGAGAACTACGGCTTCTATAACGTCTCCGATGGAGACGACTTTCGACGGGTGCTTTATGTGGCGGGTCCACGACATCTCCGATATGTGGACCAGCCCTTCGACCCCCTTCTCGAGCTCGACAAAGGCACCATAGTTGGTGATCGAGACGACCTTGCCATCGATGCGCGACCCCACCGGGAACTTCTCGGCGACATCTTGCCACGGATAGGGCTGAAGTTGTTTGAGGCCCAGAGAGATACGGTTGTTCTCCAGATCGAGGTCGAGAATCTTGACCTCGAGCTCATCGCCAATCGACACGAGTTCGGATGGATGACCCACTCGGCCCCACGACATATCGGTGATATGCAGCAACCCATCGGCACCGCCCAGATCGATAAACGCCCCGAAATCGGTAATGTTCTTCACGACACCTGTGCGCACCTGGTCAACGGCAATCTCGGTCAGGAGCCGACCTCGCTTCTGCTCTCGAATCTGTTCGAGGATCATTCGCCGGCTGACGACGATGTTCCGCCGCCGCTTGTTCAGCTTGATGATCTTGAACTCCATCGTCTGGCCTATCAGAGCATCGATGTCGGGAACGCGGCGGAGAGCGATTTGAGACCCCGGCAGAAAAGCGTCGACGCCAAATAGATCGACGATCACCCCGCCCTTGATCTTTCTGGCGAGCGTGCCTTGAACGATCGTGCCGTCATCGTACGCCAGCCGGATCTTGTCCCAGACCTTGAAGAAGTCGGCTTTCTTCTTCGACAGGACAACACGGCCCTCTTTGTCCTCCAGGTTCTCGAGGAAGACATCTACTTCAGCGCCAACGTCGAGCGAGTCTGTGTCCTTGAACTCATCCAGCGAAACCGCGCCTTCGCTCTTGAAGCCGACGTCTAGAACGACCACGTTTTCATCCACCCGTAGAATGTGCCCGGTGACGATCTGGCCCTCCTTGATGTCCTGGATCGACTCTTCGTAAAGGCCAAGGAGTTCCTGGTACTCATCGAGTGAGTACTCATCTTCGTCGAAAAGATCGGGGCGGATGTTTAGGTGCTCGGCGGGAGCATCGGGGTCCATGGGAACCGATTTGCGGGCAGAAACGCGCGAGGGCACCTCGCTCGGCTCACGAAGGTCCACGTCGCCCAGCTCGCGGGGGTCCACGGCAACGCCGCTAGATTCGGGACCACCGCCTGGGGTGGTTTCGTTTGGGTCAATCATAGACACAAAAACGTCCAGAGCCTGGTTTCAAGTACACGTTTATACCCGCAACTCGGGGAAAGATATAAAGATACCGGCCGTTTTTACCCTCTGTCAAGCGATTCCGGTCTAAGACGCCTGATTCATCCGATCCCGGGCCATCCGAACCACCCGCGCAATCTGGGTCTCCAGGTCCAGCTTCGTTGTGTCCAGGCGGATGGCATCGGGCGCTGCAGCGAGGGGGGCCTCAGCCCGCTCTCGATCACGCCGATCCCGCTCTGCCAATCCCTGACCGTAGCTAGCCAGCAGCGCACCATCGAGCCCTCGCCCCTCGGGCTCGGCCTCACGAGCCCGCCGGCGGGCTCGTTCCTCCAGTGAAGCGACCAGGTAGATCTTCAGGAATGCCTCCGGGAAGACAACCGTCCCTATGTCGCGCCCATCAACGACTGCTGGCTTCTCGCCAACCCGCCGCCTGAGGTCCTGATTCACTATGGAGCGTACCGAGGCGTCCTCGGCCACGCGGGAGACGGTCCGCGTAACGGCTGCCGATCGGATCGCACCGGTTACGTCTGTGTCGTCGAGCCAGGTTCGGAGTTTCCCTCCTACCATCCGCTGGTCGATGCGTGCGTTCTCCAGGCGGTCGCGCAACGCCGCTCGCCCGGTCGCGTCCTCCAGGTCGACATGGTGGCGGAGGGCCAATAGCGCCGCTACGCGGTAGAATGCCCCGCTATCCACGTATGCCCACTGCAGTGCAGAGGCGACACCCTGAGCGGTCGAAGACTTGCCCGTTCCAGCTGGCCCGTCGATAGCGATGATCGGAGCTTTCACGCGCCGTTTAGAACCGCGGCGTCAGCCGGAATGCCTTATGCAACGAAAGGCGGTGGGGATCTCCTCGAGACGGGCCCGCAGAATCGGTCGCCCGCACACCTGACACTTACCGTACTGTCGCGAGTTAATCAGCGTTAGCGCGGTCTGGATCCGGCGTAGCTCTTCCTGCTCGCGTTGCTCCAGCCGAATCAAGATATCGCGGTCCTTTTCCTCCTGCGCCCACTCCTCCAACTCCCGCGGTCGCTCCTGAATGCCGCGCAACTCGTCTCGGAGATCGTGCAGACGGCGCTCGATCCGGCCCCGCTTCTCGAACAGCTTCTCGCGAAAGTGATCGAAAAACGCTTGGCTCCGGTAGACCCGGGGGGCCTTCTTCTTCCGTTTTCTTCTTGCGGGTGGCCCTCTTCTTCTTGGTCGCTTTCTTCTTGCGGGTGGCCTTCTTCTTCTTGGTCGCTTTCTTCTTGCGGGTGGCCTTCTTCTTCTTGGTCGCTTTCTTCTTGCGCGTGGCCTTCTTCTTCTTGGTCGCTTTCTTCTTGCGAGTGGCCTTCTTCCTCACGGTCTTACGCTTCGTTTTCTTTTTAGGAGGCATTCTTTTCCCCGTTTATCGGCAGCTCCCGGCGGCCGCCTAGTGTAGCCGCGCCCAAAGGCCTCGGCAACAAGAGTCGA
>JBDHIC010000030.1:0-11706 GCA_039589035.1 Gemmatimonadota bacterium
TATCGATTCTCCCTGCTGGAGGATCGCGAGGGCGTCGCGTTCCCCGAGAATGACTCCACGATCGATGGTGTTTACGAAACGGTGGAGCACTGGTTTGGGGCCGCGATTACGCGTCGCTTGTAACGTCGCACCAGTTTGCTGGCGACAGACCACCGGGCTATAATCCTGAGTCACCCATGAGACTATCCAACGAACAGCGCGATGGCTTTATCGCCCAATGCAGGGCGGCTGGACTATCGGTTACCCACCAGCGGTTGGCAACCTTTGAAGCGGTGTTGGCGAACTGCAATCGCCACCCCTCCGCAGAGATCATCTACCAGACCGTCCGCGAGCGATACCCGACGATCTCATTCAATACGATCTACAAGAACCTCGAGATCTTCGAAGAGTTGGGAATCGTGGTAAAGGTCAACCCGCTGTACAACGAAGCGCGTTACGATGTCGATGTCCGACCCCACCATCACCTGATCTGCCGTCAGTGCAAGAAAATCATCGACGTGCACGATGACAAGCTGGGCCAGGCGCCGCCGCCGGTGAACACCGAGAATGGCTTCAAGGTGGAGAATTGGACGGTCCAGTTCACCGGGCTCTGTGCCGATTGCCAGCCCGCTCAAGCGATCGTGTGAACGGACGCTGACAACCAACGTGGTGACGCACAGCCGTCGACGTTGGAACAAAAACCGCCCGCGCCCCGTCTAACTGGGGTAAGACCGTGTTCGCCAGCCTCAACCAACCGCTTGGAGGTTGAGATGTCGTTGAAGCTAGCCCGCTTTGGAGTCCCGCCTTTGGTGATCGCGGTGGGCACGGTCGCGGCGTTTGTCGGCGACCGTGATGACCCCGTGTACGAAGCTAACCTGGCGCCGGTCGCTGCCCCGACCATCGTCAACGACGAGCCGGTCGATGGATTCGCTCTCGGCCCAGCCGACGCCGCACCCGAGCTAGTCGTTCTCGATGACCTGGCAACCGAAGAGGCGAAGCCGACTCCCCGCCGAGTCGCGGCGCCGCAAGGACCAGCCACACCGGTCGAACCCGTGGCGGCACCAACCACAACCGTGGTCAACAGCGAAGCGTTGACGATCGACACGCCATCGCTGGCTCTAGAACAACCCAATCCGCGGCGCTCCATTCGCGTCGACCCGCGGCGCGATACTGCGCGTGGTGGCATCTCGACCGTCGCCGACACCGGTGGACGGCGAGGCGGTTTCCGCATCGGCATCTCGGTTGGTGGCGGAGATTGCCGCCCCGGCGGTATCGCGGGGACAACGCTCGTCTTCGACCGTGGTGCTGGGCTGAGCGGGGTCGGCCTCGGTGGGCGGCGCGGGGTCCGTTTCTAGCCGGATTCGTCTACAGTCGGAGCCGACTCTTTTTGACGTCGGGAACCCCGGGCGGACCGAGGCGTACAAGGCTTCTGTCCGTAGCCAGCCGAAGTCCCCATCGGAGGTCCTAAGATGATCCGTTCGCGTACGCTGATTCCGGCCGCGGTTTTGATCGCCGGCGTGCTCGCCTGTCAAGGCGAACCCGCGTCTCGCGACACCACCCCACGCGTGGTGTTCAAGCCCTCGCAAACCACGGCTTTGGCGAACGCGGACCAGGGCATGCCGATGGGCCCGAATGGCGCGGCACCCGAGGTCGTGTTGCTCGGTGACCCGGCGCCCGAGACCCGTGCCGAGGATCGCACCGTCAAGCGGCCCGAGCCGGGTCCGACGGTGATCTACCGAACGGTGTACATCGAGGCACCGGCCGAGGCCACGACCGAGCCCGAGAAATTGGGCGACCCGATCCCTGAGATCGTCGACGAGCCGATTGTGGAGCCGGCGGCCACACCGGTCGTTCCCGACCCCGAGCCAGCCGACGCGCCTGACGTCGCTGAAACCCCGAACACACCGGATCCAGTCGCGACCGCACCTCCGACGGTGACCCCGACCACATTCCCGAGCGGCGGCTCGAACCGCGCCGAGGACGCCATCGTGGGCGCCGCTGTTGGCGCTTCGATCGGTGCGATCTTCGGCGGACGGGGTGGCGCCGTGGCGGGCGGTATCGGCGGCGCGATCGGTGGAGCCACCAGCGGACGTGGCGGCGGCATCCTGGGCGGCATTATCGGTGCCAGCTCACGTGGACGATTGCCGCGTCGCGGCGGCGGCTGCTGATCGACAGTACCAAATCGCTTTTTCGTTAGCAGACTAAACCGGGAAGCCGGCCTCGCGCAGGAACGTCAACGTGCGTTCGGTGGCCCCCGCCATTTGCTCGAGTGCGGTCTTGGCAGCTCCGCCGGCGGCATCACCTGGCAGCCACGCCCGCCAGCGAGCGGCTAGCTCAGCCGGTGAATCGACGACCGCCAATCCCCCCGCACGCTCCAGGACATCGACTTCATGGGGGTGGCCGTGGTCGGCTCCGATCGTGACCGGGACCCCGTGCGCCGCGGGCTCCATCACATTGTGAACCGCGCCACCGAAGCCCCCTCCGACGTAAGCCAGATCGGCGACCGCATACAGTCGGTACAACAGCCCGACCCGATCGACGATCACCACCGCGCAATCCGCGGCGCCCGCCCCGGAACCAAACCGGCAGGTGCTGAATCCGAATCCTCGAGCCCGCGACTGTAGCCGCGCGATCGCCTTCTCGGTCGGCTCGTGCGGTGCGACGATCGCGATCGCGTTGGGGTGCGTCGTCCTGAGCCGAGCCAGCGCAGCCAACACGACCCGCTCATCGGCCGGCCAAGTGCTCCCGCCCACGATCACTGGCCCCACACCTTCGGACGGCTGCCACTCCACTTCATCGGTTGGTACCCCGCGCACTCGCTCCAGCGTCACGTCGGCGCGAGTGTCCCCAGCGACACGCACCCTCTTCGCATCGACGCCAAGGTCCGCCAGCCGCTCGGCGTCGGCAGTCCCGATCGCCGCGACAGCGTCAAAACGGCGATACAGATCCCGGGTCAAGCTCCGCACCGGCCACTTCACCCGCGCCGAGCCCACCAGACGACAGCACACTTGTCCCAGCAAGACATCCGCATCCGACGCCGCCCAAACGAGGTTTGGCCACGTCTCGCCACCCACCAGCACGAGCGCGTCGGGCGCCAGCAGACCGACTAGCTCACGCGTCTGCGCTGGATAGTCGAGCGGGAGATAATCGACCGCGTCCGGCACGTCCCATGACTGGACGAGTTGCTCGGCGGAGGGTGAGAAATGGGTAAAAAAGAGCGCCGCTTCGGGACGGGCGCGGCGGATCGCGGTGGCCAGCGGTCGCGCCTGGAGCGTCTCGCCGGCGCTGGCCGCGTGCAACCAGATAACCGGTGACTGCCCAGCGGCCGCCTCAGCGGCCCGCTGCCAACGCGCAAGCACGCCCTGGCGCGCGGCTATCCCGCGGCCGACCTTGGGGACGGCCCGCGTCACAACCGGCGTCGCTACGCGAGTAACCGGGACGATGAGCCAGTTATAGACCTGTCGCTGCCACAGTGGTTTCACTGGAGATCGGGAGAATATAGACGTTGACGATCCGGACCCGGCGCCAAGTTGGGAATTTTGGAATTCTTTGGGAGGGCGGTTAGATGGCGTCGACGCGAGTGATGCCGCGCACGGTCTCTCTGAGCCGCTGCTCGATCCCCTGCTTGAGCGTCATCGTGCTCATCGGGCACCCGCCACACGCGCCCATCATCCGCAGGGTCACCACCCCATCCTCGATGTCGAGCAACTCGACGTTGCCGCCGTCCATGGCGATCGCCGGCCGGATCGTGTCCAGTGCGGCCTCGACCTGGTCCCACAGCGCCTGGCTCTCATCCAGGTCGGCGGAGGCCTGCTCGGTGGGGCTGTCGATCTTGGTATCGGTCATTGTCGTATCGTCCTACGTTGAGCGTTTAGGCTTACCAAATTACCGGTTCGTACACCCGATCGGCAACCGCGTGCCCTACCGCAACCGCGGGTCTACGCGGGACCACACCAGCCGCCCCGGGGTATCCGTGGATTCGAGCCCCTATGAATGAGACCAAACGCATACTCTGGGTCGACGATGAAGTCGCCGGCCTCAAGTCGCACATCCTGTTCCTCCAGAATCGGGGGTTCGAGGTCACCACCGCGCCCAACGGCGAGGACGCCCTGTCCCTCATCTCCGAGAACGGCTACGACTGCGTGCTGCTCGATGAACAGATGCCCGGTATGCGCGGGATGACCGTGTTTCAACGCATCCGAGAAAGCCATCCGCGCTTGCCGGTGGTGATGGTCACCAAAAGTGAAGAGGAAGGTCTCATGGACCAGGCGATCGGTAGTCGGGTCGACGACTACCTCGTCAAGCCGATCAACCCGAATCAGGTACTGTCGGTTCTCAAGCGCCTGCTCGAGGGGTCGCGAATCCGGCACCAAACGATCGCCCAAGCGTTCAGCCAGCGTTACATCGAGCTCGACGAGCTGCGGAAGGGGCGATCGTCATGGGACGAGTGGGTCGAGCTTTACCGTGAGCTCCTCGGATGGGAGCTCCGGTTAATCGATGCCGGCGAGCAGGGGCTGTTGCAGAGCCAGGCCGAGCTGAGCAAAGCCGCCAACAGCGATTTCAGCCGTTTCGTCCAGACTGAATACCGCGAGTGGGTGGCGTCGAAGCCGGGCTACCGACCGCTGTTGTCGCCCGACCTCGTCGAGGCACACGTCGTCCCGCTGTTGCGAGGCGATCCGGGGCCGGTCTTCTTCGTGCTGATCGACTGCCTGCGACTGGATCAATGGTTGGCGATTCGTGACACGCTGGAGAGCCACTTCACGATCGACGAAGCGTACGCGGGTTCGATACTGCCATCTGCCACACCCTACTCGCGCAACGCCATCTTCAGCGGTTGGCTGCCCGGCCAGATCGCCGAGAAGCGACCCGATCTGTGGCTCGGCGACGCCGACGTGGAGGGCTCGCTCAACCCCCACGAGCGCGAGCTGTTGGAGCTTCAACTGGCGCGCAAGGATGTCGGCGATATCGGACCGGTGCAGTACACCAAGGTGTTCACCGCGGCCGAGGGCGCGGCCGCGCTCAAGAAGCTGCCGCACTGTTTTCAGAGCCGATTGTCGGCGTTCGTCTTCAACTTCATCGATGTGCTCACGCACGGACGGTCGGAATCTGAAATCCTGCTCGAGATCGCTCCCGACCAACAAGCGTTTCGATCACTGACGCGTTCGTGGTTCCTGCACTCGCCGCTCTACGACCTGCTGCTGCAATCCGCCCGGCAGGGTGTGCGCGTGGTGCTCACCACCGATCACGGCTCGGTTCACTGCATGCGCCCAGCTACTGTTTACGCCCGCCGCGACGCTTCGCAGAACCTGCGGTACAAGTTTGGCAACAACATCCGCTCCGAAGAGCCGGAAGCCGCTTTTCGCGTCGCCGATCCGGGCGGCATGGGCCTGCCCGACATGGGCTTCAACGTCGCCGCCCTGATGGCGGTCGAGGATTACTACTTCGTCTACCCGACCAAGCTCCGCGAGTACCAAAGCCGCTATTACGGGGCTTTTCTGCACGGCGGGATCTCGCTTGAGGAGTTGATCCTCCCGGTGGCCACGCTGACGCCGCGCTAGACCGTTAATTTCCAGCCCATGAACACGTATCTCCGCATGCTGGGTTATCTGAGACCTCACGTCGGGCTGTTGGGCCTGTCGTTTCTGCTCATGGTGCTATTCGCGCTCGTCGACGGGTTCTCGATCGTGGTGTTGATCCCATTCCTGCAAGTGCTCTTCGGTGGCCCATCGGTGACTACGGTTCCCCTCGCTCCGGACCACTTCATGGGGCGAGTCGAACACTTCTTCAAGTACGAGCTGTTCACGTTTCTGCAGGAGCCGACGGCGTTGGGCACGCTGACCAACGTGTGCCTGGTGATCCTAGCGATCTACTTCGTGAAGGCGGTGCTCGGCTACTTCCAGCAGTTCCTACCGCAAGTTGTTCTCGAGCGCGCGCTGCGGGATCTGCGAAACCAGTTTTTTGAGCATATCCAACGACTCTCATTCCGGTACTTCCAGCGAACCCGCTCGGGCCAACTGATGTCGATCCTGACCCACGACGTACAGTTGCTGAAAAGTGCTATCTCGACCGGCGTCTATCGCGTCACTCAACACACACTCGAGGTAATGGTGACGCTCTTCATACTGGTCGCGATCTCGTGGCAACTAACGCTTCTTGCAATGTTGATATTGCCACCCATCGCGTGGATCACGGTGCTCATCGCGCGCAAGCTGCGCCGTGTCAACCGGCAGTTGCTCCGCAAGCTGGGTGACATCACCAGCGCGCTTCAGGAGAACGTGGCAGGCATTCGGATCGTCCGCGCTTTCGGGGCCGAACAATTCGAACAACAGCGGTTCGGCCGGGACAACGAAGCGTATCAACGCAACATGGTGAGGTCGAGAAAGTACGCGCTATTGGGGACCCCGGTCTCCGAGTTTCTACTCGCCGGTGCGGTGGTTTTGATCCTGTATATCGGCGGGCGCATGATCCTACTCGATGGCTCGCTCGCGCCAGAAACATTCTTCGTGTTCCTGGTCGCATCGCTCAAGCTGTCCAGTCCACTCAAGTACCTCTCCAAGCTGAACGAAGATGTGCAACCAGCCTTGGCGGGTTGCGAACGCATCTTCGCGGTACTCGACACTGAGCCGGACGTCGTCGAGGCCGTGCACCCGATACCGATTTCGGGATTCGGGCATCAGATCCAGTATGACAACGTCTGCTTTTCGTACGAGCAGGGCGACGGCCCCGTACTTCACGATGTTTCGTTCACGATCCAGAGAGGTGAGGTCGTGGCGCTGGTAGGGCCCTCGGGTGGCGGCAAATCAACGCTGGTGGACCTGCTGCCGCGATTCTACGACCCGACATCGGGGCGGATCGAATTCGACGGTCACGATTTGCGGGAGATCACCCTCAAGGATCTGCGACGTCAAATGGGAATCGTGACGCAAGAGGTCATACTGTTTCACGATACTGTGGCGAACAACATCGCATACGGCGAAGAACCGGATCGGAAGCGACTCGAAGAAGCTACTAGCGCGGCCAACGCAATCGACTTCGTCGAGGCGCTCCCACAGGGATTCGATACCGTAATCGGCGAGCGGGGCGTTCGGTTCTCGGGCGGACAGCGGCAGCGGATCGCGATCGCGCGCGCGATCTACAAGAATCCCCCCATTCTCATCTTTGATGAGGCCACGTCGGCGCTCGACTCGGAGAGTGAGATGCTCGTCCAACAGGCGGTGGCCAGATTGATGAAGAACCGCACCGCGATCGTGATCGCGCACCGACTCTCGACCGTGCTGCACGCCGACCAGATCATCGTCATCGAGGGCGGTCGAATCGTCGAGACTGGCTCGCACTCCGACCTCCTCGCCCGCGCTGGCCGCTACAGCCGGTTGTACGAGCTTCAGTTCGCCGAGCTACCAGCCTGACGCTGGCGATGGTCGACCCCCCCGACACGCGAATCAGCAAACCAAAGGATGACAGCTACGCCTATAGGAAACAGTTCTATCGCGACCCCGATGTTGCCGCCCACTACGACGCTGAGCGGTTTGTGGGGCGGACCAAGGAGCGGCGAAACCGTCGCAAGTGGGCCGCGATCCAACGTGCGTTGGCCGAGACCGACGGCGTGCAATCGATCCTCGACATACCGTGCGGGACAGGTCGATTCACCGGACACCTGGTCGGTGAAGGGCACAGCGTCGTCGGAAGTGATATCTCGTTCGAGATGATGCGCGTGGCCCAGGACAACCTGGGCGTCGTGCCGGGGTTACGAGGATACGTACAGGCGGAAGCGGAGAGCCTGCCGTTTCGCGACCGCGCGTTTGACTGTGTCGTTTCGATCCGGTTCCTGTTTCACGTCGATCCGACCGTTCGCGTCAGGATGCTGCATGAGATGGTGCGGATCAGCCGCTGGTTGGTGGTCGACTATCGGCACCGATACAGCTACCACTACGCCCGCTGGAAGGTGGAGCGCGCGCTGGGGCTGACCACCCGAAAGTTCGTCCGGGTATCACGCCGCCAGCTCGAGGACGAGCTCCGTCAAGCAGGTGCCGTTCTGAAGCGGGTGCACCCGGTCGGTCGGGTCTTCTCCGACAAGTGGATCGTCATCGCCGAGGCCCCCCATTCCGACTAACAGTGATCCCAGTGGCGCGTTCGATCTCACCGCGTTGGGCGAGTTCCAAATCGTGGGCACGCTCGGCGAGGGCGGCCGGAGCATCGTCTACGAGGGAGATTGGCGCGGTGAGAGAGTGGCGATCAAGGTGTATAAGCCGTACGGGATGGAAAAACACCGCCGGAAGCACCCCGAGCCGCTGGCCGAGTTCGAGTATCGACGCAATCGAGCCTTCTTCGAAGCCCCGGGGTTGTCGCGCTATATCGCGCGGCCGATCGGTTTCTTTCACACACCAGGCGTTTCGGCGCTGATTCAAGAGCCGCTGGACGGCGATCTCTACTACTTCTACTACCAGGAACGAAAGGGGGCGCTACCGAGCGGGTTGTTCGGTCACATCGAGCAAATCGTGAAGCGTGCCCACGCCGCGGGGTTGTTCGACATCGACCTACACGCGATGAATGTCATGGTCGTCGAAGAGGATGGACAACCGATCCCAAAACTGTTTGATTTCAACCTCGTCCCATGGCACGAACGGGTCCGCACGCCGTGGGTGACGCTGTTGCTCAAATCGGGGCTCAGGAACTCAAAACGTCGCGATCTGCGCATGTTGCGTGACTTTCACGACTTCTCGCGCAAGGTCCCGCGGCTGCTGCGTTACTTTCCCTCGACCGGCTGAAAAGCTGGGCAGCTTCTTATCGTTACTCCTTTTCCCGCATATCCAGATTGTCGGATACAAACCCCTCGGCGTTGTGGGAGCCGTCGCAGAAAGGCTTGGTATTCGAGTGCCCACAGCGACACAGCCAAACCTCGTCTTCGGTGACCTTCTCGGAGCCGTCGCTCAGCGTGATCTTGAACTCCCCCCGAATCCAATAGGGTCCGTTCTCGGTCGGAGTGATTTCGGCCATGCTCACCTCCCGTGCGAGTTACGTCTTAAAGCGTGGTGCCCATTCCACCAGCGCTTCGAGTAGCCTGACGACGTACTGGCGGGTCTTGTCGTCGGTCAGAACGCCGTCTTCGTTGACCAGCTCATGCGCCTGCGCAACCAACACCTCAGGTCCCGGCATCGTCGGGGATCGCGTCGATTGCAAGGTCTGCCGCAACTGAAGCTGGCTCCTGGCTGTACCAGTGCGCCCGGGACTCGCGCCCATGATCGCCGCCGGCTTGCCGTTCAGTGGTGACTCGGGTGGTCGCGAGGCCCAATCGAGCGCGTTCTTCAATACTCCCGGCAGGCCGTAGTTGTATTCCGGCGTCGCGAAAAGAAGCGCGTCAGCGTGCCGGATTGCTTGTTTGAACTCCACCACCGAGAGCGGGTCGCCCTGTTCCTCGATATCGGCATTAAAAAGAGGCAACGGGTTTAAATCGAATGTCTCGATCGTGATCCCGTCCGGCGTCAACTCAATGGCGGCCTGAATGAGCGCTCGATTGAAAGAACCCCGGCGTAGGCTACCGGCGATCCCGAGCACATTCAGGTTAGAGTCCATCGCTGATATCACTCTCCGGGGACGATCTTGTAGACGTTGCCCGCGTCAGTCATAATGTAGAGTTCTCCTTCAGCGTCCTCGCCGAACGCGGTCACGCTTCGCTCGGACGGCTCGAGCTCGGGCCACTCCCGCTGCTCGGTAGCGGCACCGCCAACCAGCCGGAAGCTGCGTACAAAGCCACTGCAGAAATCAGAGTAAAGATACAAACCCGTCAACTCCGGTAACGCTACGCCACGATAGACAAACCCGCCCGTCACCGAGCAGCCATCGTCGTGACTGTAGTCCAGCACCGGGAGTGTCAATCCCGATTGATCGCAACCCTGCGGCGGATCGAAACACTCCGATCCCTCCATGGTATTCCAACCATAATTGAGCCCCGCTGCCCCACGCTGTGCTGCGTTTACCTCCTCGCGATCGCTCTGGCCGACGTCGGCGATGTATAGCTCTCCAGTCTGACGGTCGAAGCTGTAGCGCCATGGGTTGCGGAGGCCGTAAGCCCAGATCTCACCCCGTGCACCAGCCTGACCCACA
Organism: Gemmatimonadota bacterium; assembly: GCA_039589035.1. Classification (GTDB taxonomy): domain Bacteria; phylum Gemmatimonadota; class Gemmatimonadetes; order JACCXV01; family JAHWKZ01; genus CAMYLR01. The sequence continues at coordinate 10,081 of JBDHIC010000030.1, forward strand.
AACGGGTTGTCGGCGGGAATCGTAAACGGGTTGCCGCGGTCGACGTCGATTCGCAGCAGCGCGCCGAGCAGCGTCGCAAGGGACTGACCGGCTTCCAACGGATCGCCACCACCACCCCCGTCACCCAACGCGATGTAGAGCATCCCGTCCGGGCCAAAAGCGATCAGCCCACCGTTGTGGTTGTTGAACGGTTGATCCACCGAGAGGATCGGAACCACGGGGTTTGGGTCGACGCGATTGGGGTCGGCCGAAACGCGGTACTCGACCACCTGCGTGTCATTGTCCCGATCGGTGTAGTAGACGAATAACCTGCCGTTCGCGCTGTAGCCGGGATGGAAAGCGACCGATAACAATCCCTGCTCGTTGCCATCTGAGACGAGGTCGCGAACATCCAGAAACGGTTCCGCGAGCAGCGCACCGTCCTCGAAGACGCGGATCGTGCCGCGCTTGTCGACGATAAACAGCCGCTGTTCACCCATTGGAGCGACGACTTGAACCGGAAACCCGACCCCGGTTACGATGCGTTCGAGTGTCGGGCCCTCACCGTTGGGGCCAGGACCGTTTGGACCGTCCGTTGGGGTTTGACTCGCCTCGCTGTCGCAGGCGGCAAGTGACAACAGAGCGAGGCCGACCGTCAGATTCCGCGCCACAAACATGTAAGTCAAGGTAGCGTCGCCATTTGCCGTGAGCATACGCTGTTTCTAGTCTGACGGCGGTCGATTGCGCCAACATTCGCCAAGGAGCGCTATGATCGAAGTTTCCCAGCTGCGGAAGGAGTACGGCGACCTGGTGGCCGTGGACACCATCTCGTTCACTGCAGAGACGGGAGCGATTTTCGGGCTGTTGGGTCCCAACGGTGCGGGCAAGACGACCACCATCGGGTGCATCTCGGGTCTGCTCGAGCCAACCGCCGGGAAATCGCGTTGTACGGGGATCTGTCTGCCGGCGAGAACGTGCGCTTCTGGGGCCAGGCTTACGGCCTCGGGGGGGCCAAGCTCCGAGCTCGCATCACCGACGTACTCGAGATCACCGGTTTGTTGGACCGTGCCGGGGACCGGGTGGACCAGTTCAGCGGCGGGATGAAGCGGCGGCTCAACTTCGCCTGCGGCATCGTCCACGAACCCCAGGTTCTGTTGCTCGACGAGCCGACCGTAGGCGTCGATCCTCAAAGCCGCGTGCGTTTGCTCGACCTCGTTCGCGAGCAAGCCAATCAGGGCGTTTGCGTGCTCTACACCACGCACTACATGGAGGAGGCGCAGTCGATCTGCGACCGACTGGCGATAATCGACCACGGCCACGTCATCGCTCAGGGTTCACTCGGGGAGCTTCAGGCACAGATGGGCGAGCGCGACCTGGTCAGAGTGTCCGGATCGTTTGACGAGAGCGAGCTGCACCGCGCGTTCGGGCACGATGCGGACGTCGAGGTCGTCACCGTCGACGACGCCCAAGCCACACTCTCGGTTCGCAAAGCCTCCAGCAAGCTGGCGACACTGCTCGCCGCGCTCACCGAGGCGGGCTCCGAAGTCCGCGACATCACGGTCAGTCAGCCGAGTTTGGAGAGCCTGTTCATCAAGCTCACCGGAAAAGAGCTGCGCGAGTAGCGGGTGCGGTTTCTCCTCGCGACCG
>JBDHIC010000031.1:0-10920 GCA_039589035.1 Gemmatimonadota bacterium
CACGGTCAGGTTGGTCGCTTCCTCATCGTAGCCGAGAAAGTTGGCCGCCATTGCGGGTGGGTCTTCGAAGAGCGGCCGATCGACCAACACCTCCACGATCGTCTCGTCCTCGCATGCCGACCCCAGCATCGAGCCAAGCAGCACGAGAGCCGCTGGAAGAACAAGAAGTCGTTTTACATCAATTCTCATCATTGCCGCCTCGCCTGCAAAGCGTTATCGCCTGTGCCCTAAGTATGATCCACTGGTATTATGGACCAGCCATTACAAGTCTGTCTGTAGGGAAGAGGCCTAGGTTCTCTGTAAGCGATTCCCCGGCCACGCGAAGGTGTTATGCTGGTTGACCGTATATATATCTGTCGGGGAAGTCCTCAGTCTTTCGTAGGGAAAACCCGCGCCGCGCTCCGGCCGGAAACCCCGTTTAGAGTGGCAGCATGAACCCTCAGTACTGGCTCTTCAAATCCGAGCCCGACGTCTACTCGATCCACGATCTCGAGCGCGACGGCTCGACCGAGTGGGACGGCGTGCGCAACTACCGCGTGCGCAACTTCATGCGCGACAAGATGAAGGTCGGCGATGGCGTCCTCTACTACCATTCGAACACCAACGTGCTCGGGGTGTATGGCACAGCCGAGGTGAGCGCGTTGGCCCACCCCGATTCGTCGCAATTCGAGAGGGGGAACAAGTACCACGACCCCAAATCGGATCCCGAAGACCCGCGCTGGTGGTGCGTCGACGTGAGCCACCAGAAGACGTTCAGCGAGCCGGTCACACGCGAAGCGATGAAGGAGACGCCGGGCCTCGAGGAGATGTGGGTGCTGAAACGCGGCATGCGGCTCTCGATCACGCCGGTGACCAAGCGGGAGTTCGACATCATCGTGCGGTTGGGCAGGTAGGTTCTTGCCGCCCCCGGGGCGCGACCGTACACTCGGGGCGTTCTCGGCGCCGGTCACCAATCAGATCGCCGTTCGAATCGGAGGTTCCACCATGAAAGCGTCGTGCTGGTCCATCACAGTTGCTCTCCTGCTCGCCATTCCGTCGATATCGGCCGCTCAACAAGCTCGCGTCGTCGATTCCGAGCCGATTGAGCTGACCACACAGGCCGACATCGATCAGGCCAACCGCGAAACCCTGGGTGCATTCCTGAGCCGTGACGAGGTCCGCCGCGCAGCTGTAATCGCCCGTGTCGACATGAGCCAGACGATGGCTGCGGTCAGCACCATGGACAGCGATCGCCTCGCCAACGCGGCTCAGCAAGCGCGGGTGATCGAGGAACAGTTCTCGCTCGACGACGTGATCTCGATCCGCGCCACGACATTGATCATTATTCTGTTGCTGCTGATTATCATCATCGTCGCCGCCTAGACCCAACCCGAAAAGACGTGACAATGCCTCTCCGCACCTCTTTGAAGCTGGCCGTCGCGAGTTTGGCGCTGGTTGCGCCAGCCCTCGGTCAGACGCCGCAGGATCGATCCGACGCGGTCGCGCATGCGCGCGCGCTGATGTCCGAGACACCGCTGATCGATGGCCACAACGATCTGCCGTGGCAGATGCGCGACCATGCCGACGGGGATTTCTCCCAGATCGACATCGCCGAGCTCCAGGCGGAGCTCCACACCGACATCCCGCGGCTCCGTCAGGGGTTGATGGGCGGCGCGTTTTTTGTCGCCTACGTGCCGGCGGACCTGATCGCCAACGGCGCCACGCGGTTCGGCCTCATGCAAGTCGACCTGATCCACCGCATGGTCGACCGCTACCCCGACACGTTCGCCCTCGCCACCACCGCCGACGAAGTCACGGCCGCGTTCGACAGCGGTCGGATCGCTGCGTTGATCGGGCTCGAGGGTGGCCACGCGATCGAGGGGTCGCTCGACGTATTGCGCACCTTCCACGCGCTCGGCGTCCGGTACATGACGCTGACCCACTGGAGAACCCACGCCTGGGCCGATGCGGCGACCGACGAACCGCGTCACCAGGGGCTCTCCGAGTTTGGCGAATCGGTGGTACGCGAGATGAACCGGTTAGGAATCCTGATCGACTTAAGCCACGTCTCGGATGAAACGATGATGGACGCGCTTCGACTCTCCGAGGCTTCGGTGATCTACTCCCACTCGTCCGCGCGGGCTTTGACCGATCACGTGCGCAACGTGCCCGATTCCATACTGAGGCAACTGGCCGACAACGGCGGGATCGTAATGGTCAACTACGCGCCCCCATACGTGAGCGACGAAGTGCGCGAGTACAGAGAAACAGAGAGCGACGCGTCCCCGGCGCCGAGCGCGACGCTGGCTCAGGTCGCCGACCACTTCGATCATTTGATCAGCGTGGCCGGCATCGACCATGTCGGTTTCGGGTCCGACTTCGACGGCATCGATACCACCCCGATTGGGCTCGAGGACGTATCGACGTTTCCGGCGATCGTCGCCGAGCTCATTCACCGCGGTTACACCGACACGGAGATCAAGAAGCTGCTCGGTCTAAACCTGCTCCGGGTTCTACGCAACGCAGAGGCGACGGCGAGCCGTCTGCAGTCCGAGAGCGATCCGACCGTGGCCACGATCTCGCCCGAGATCGACGAACCCGAACAGCCATGACCAAAAACCGTTTTGGTGACATCGATCGGCTGTGCGTAAACACGCTCAGAACGCTGTCGATCGATCAGCCGCAGCGAGCGAACTCGGGCCACCCGGGGTTGCCGATGGGCGCCGCGCCAATGGCGTACGTCTTGTGGCAGCGACACCTGACGTTCGACCCGCGGGAGCCCAAGTGGCCCAACCGCGACCGTTTCGTGCTGTCGGCCGGCCACGGCTCGGCGCTGATCTACTCGCTGCTTCATCTGTACGGTTACGATCTGCCGCTCGCTGAGCTCGAACGGTTCCGCCAGTGGGAGAGCCAGACACCCGGCCACCCCGAGTACCACCTGACGCCCGGCGTCGAGGCGACGACCGGCCCGCTCGGACAGGGGTGCGCAAACGCCGTCGGGATGGCGATCGCCGAGCGGTGGTTGGCCAACCATTTCAATCGCCCCGACTTCCCGATCGTGGACCACCGCACGTTCGCGTTGGTCTCCGACGGTGACATCATGGAAGGTGTCGCCGCCGAGGCGTGCTCGATCGCTGGGTTCTTGAAGCTCGGCCGGTTGATCCTGCTCTACGACGACAACAAAATCACGCTGGATGGTCCGCTATCGCAGTCGATGGACGAAGACGTCGCCATGCGGTACGAGGCGTACGGCTGGCAGGTGCTGACCGTCGACGACGGTGACGACGATCTATCATCGATCGACGCTGCGATCGATGCGGCCGTTGCTGACACCAAGCGACCGTCGCTCATATCGATACGGACGACGATCGGATTTGGGTCTCCGAGCCGGGCTGGCACACACAAGGCGCACGGCGAACCGCTAGGCAAAGAGGAAGTTGTGCGCACAAAAGAAGCGCTCGGTTGGCCCGCGCCCGAAGAGACGTTCTACATCCCCGACGAGGCTCGTGCCCACATGTCCGATGCGGGCGCGAGAGGGGAGAGTTCGCGACTCGGTTGGCAAAAGATGTTCGACGCCTACGCCGAGCGACACCCGGAGCTGGCCGAGGAGTGGCAACTCGCGCAGTCGGGGGCGTTGCCGAACGGCTGGGACGGCGACCTTCCCACCTGGGAACTCGGCGAGCCGGTCGCGACCCGCGTCGCCGCGGGCACGGCGCTCAACGCGATCGCCCAACAAGTGCCGTGGCTGATCGGGGGCGACGCCGACCTGGCCGGGTCGACCAAGACCACGATCGCTGGCGCCGACGATTTTGACGGCCAGACCGGCAGCGGGCGCAACTTCCACTACGGCATCCGCGAACACGCCATGGGGGCGATCTCGAACGGCATGGCGTATCACGGCGGCGTGCGGCCGTTCGCGGCCACGTTCTTTGTGTTCTCGGATTACATGCGTCCGGCGGTGCGGCTAGCGGCGCTCAACGAGCTGCCGGTGATCTTTGTCTGGACCCACGACTCGATCGCCATCGGCGAGGACGGACCGACCCACCAACCGGTCGAGCACCTGATGTCGCTCCGGGCGATGCCAAACCTGACCGTTATCCGACCGGCCGACGCCAACGAAGCCGCGGCGGCGTGGCGCTGGACGATGGCCCACACCGACGGACCGGTGGCGCTGGTCCTGACACGTCAGAAGCTGGTCACGATCGATCGTACCGATCGACCCGAAGCCGACGCACTGACGCGCGGGGCGTACGTGTTGTCGGATGCGCTAAGCGGTGAGCCGGACGCGATCGTCATCGCCACCGGCTCCGAGGTTTCGGTGGCGCTCGAAGCGCAGTCGGCGCTCGCCGCGGAGGGGATCGGTGCCCGGGTCGTATCGATGCCGAGCTGGGAGATCTTCGCCGACCAAGACGCCTCGTATCGCGATCAGGTGTTGCCACCCGAAGTCACCGCCCGCGTCTCGGTCGAGGCCGGTGCCACGCTTGGATGGGAACGGTGGATCGGTGATCGCGGCACCGCGATCGGTGTCGACCGTTTTGGCGCTTCCGCACCCGGACCGACCAACCTCGAGCGCTACGGCGTCACCGCCGATCGGGTAGCGGCCGCCACTCGGGCGCAGGTCGGACAACCCGCATCCGCGTGATGCAAACACGCGACAGCCGTTCGGCGATCGTACAATGATCGTCGCCATCGGCGCAGACCACGCCGGTTACCCGCTCAAACCACGCGTCATGGCCGCCATCGCCGACGGGGGCCACGAGATCCTCGACGTAGGAGCGCACGATCTCGAGCCCGATGACGACTACCCCGACTACGCTCGGTTGGTGGGGACCGCGATCGCGCATCGGAATGCCAACCGCGGCGTGCTCGTATGCGGTAGCGGCGTCGGGGCTGCGGTCGCAGCGTGCAAGATCCCCGGAGTGCGCGCCTCGGTGGCCCACGATACCTTTTCGGCCCGGCAAGGTGTCGAAGACGACGACGTCAACGTGCTCGCACTCGGCGCGCGCGTGATCGGCCCGGAGCTGGCGGCCGAAGTCACGACCGCGTTTCTGGCGGCACGTTTTTCCGACGCCGACCGGCACGCTCGTCGTGTGGCGAAGGTGATCGAGATCGAGCGCGACGCGCTGGCCGGCGAGTTCGACCGGTAGAACCCTAAGGAGGATCCCGTGGCCAACCTGCTCAACCAACTTCGCGAGCTCGGTCAGAGCATTTGGCTCGATTACATCCGCCGCGATCTGTTCGACGGCGAACTGGCTCGATTGATCGAAGAAGACGGCCTGGCGGGGATGACGTCGAACCCGACGATTTTCGACGGCGCCATCAGCGACAGCGATCTATACGACGACGACATCCGCACCGCCGGCAGCGACGTCGAGCCCGATGTGGTGTTCGAACGATTGGCGGTGGCCGATGTTCAGCGTGCCGCCGATCACTTCCGACCGCTGTACGACGGCAGCGAAGGCAAGGATGGGTTCGTCTCGATCGAGGTGCGCCCGAGTCTGGCGTACGACACCGACGGAACGGCCGAAGAGGTGCGCCGCCTGTGGGCCGCTTGCGATCGACCCAACGTGATGGTCAAGATCCCCGGCACGTACGAAGGACTGCCAGCGATCAGCGAGTGCTTGCTGGAGGGCATCAACATCAACGTCACGTTGTTGTTCTCTGTCAACCGCTACCACGAGGTCTTGGATGCTTGGTTCTCCGCACTGGAGGAGCGCGTCGAGCGCCACCTTCCGGTCGATCGGCTGGCGTCGGTGGCGAGCTTCTTCGTCAGTCGGGTCGACTCGATGGTCGACAAGCGGTTGGACCAGGTGATCAAATCCGAGACCGGCGACAAGCGCGAGTTGGCCGAGCGCCTGAAGGGCCACATCGCAATCGCCAATGCGCGGCTCGCCTACCAAGCGTTCGAGGAGCGCGTGCAGGCACCGCGGTTCGCGGCGCTGGCCGCCGCCGGGGCCCAGGTCCAGCGCCCGCTCTGGGCTTCGACGTCGACCAAGAACCCCGAGTACTCCGATATCTACTACGTCGATTCGTTGATAGGGCCCGAGACGGTGAACACGCTGCCGCCCAAGACGCTCGATGCGTTCCGCGATCACGGCGACCCCGTCGTTCGGATCTACGAGGACCGCAAGGAGTGTCATGAGATGATCGGCGAGCTTGGCCACGTGGGAATCGATTTCGATGATGTCACGCAGGAGCTCGAGAAAGAAGGCGTAAGCAAGTTTGGCGCCTCGTACGACCAACTGCTGGAAACGATCCGCCGCGAACAGCGCCTCGTTCAAACCACCTGATCTGAGCTAGGCGAGGGCACGACCGTGGATCTCGTCACGCTGAGCCGGGCGTTCGGATTTTCTTTCACCGCCGGCATCAACCTATACGCCACCGTCGCGATCATCGGTGTGGCGGAGCGCTACGCTTGGGTCGATCTCCCGGCGCAATTCCAAGTCTTCGACAACGACATCGTCATCTACGGCGCGCTGGCGATGTACGCAATTGAGTTCCTGGCCGACAAGATCCCGTGGATCGATACAGCCTGGGACGCGGTTCACACGTTCGTCCGGCCACTGGGTGGCGCGCTGATCGCGGTTGCGGCATTGGGCGAGGCCGCACCGGCGCTGCAGGCGGTCGTGGCCCTGATGGGGGGCACGGTGGCAGCCAGCACGCATGTGACCAAGGCCGGCTCGCGAGCGGCGATCAATACGTCACCCGAGCCGCTCTCGAACTCGGCCATGAGTTTGGCCGAGGACGGGTTGGTCATTGGGATCGGCTTCTTGACGTTGGTGGTCCCGATCGTTGCGCTGGTCGTTACTGTCGCGTTGCTGCTCCTCATCTTCGTTTTCTCGCGACGATTGTACCTGGGCGCGAGTCGCCGGTTTTCTTCTAGATCGTGAGCCCACCCGCGCAATTCGGCCTGATCGGCCTCGGCACGATGGGCTCCAACCTGGCGCTCAACATCGAGGAGCACGGCTTCCCGGTCGCGGTTTGGAACTTGGAAACCGATCGCACCGCCGAGTTTGTATCTGAGCACGTGAACCGCGCGTTCACGCCCGCCAAAACGTTTGAAGAGCTCGTCGCGGCGATTGCGCCACCGCGTCGAATCTTGATGATGATCCCAGCCGGCAAGCCGGTCGATCAGACGCTCGCCAGTCTGACACGGCTGCTCGATCCAGGAGACATCGTCATCGACGGCGGTAACTCGAACTTCAACGACACCGAGCGCCGCGGTCGTGACCTGGCCAATCGCGGATTCGCGTTCTTCGGAGTCGGTGTCTCGGGTGGCGCCGAAGGCGCCCGTCATGGACCATCGCTCATGCCGGGCGGTCCGCGCGAAGCGTACGACGCCATCCGGCCGGTGTTGGAAGCGATCGCCGCGGAGACCGACTTTGGCCCCTGCGTCGGGTACTTGGGGTCCGGCGGCGCGGGTCACTTCGTCAAGATGGTCCACAACGGGATCGAGTACGCCGACATGCAATCGATCGCCGAGGCGTACGACGTGCTCGGCAACGGGCTTGGTTTCGATGCCAACTCGTTGGCCGATTTGTTCGGTACGTGGAACGAGGGTCCGCTGGCGTCGTATCTGATCGAGATCACCGCCGAAATCTTTCGCGTTCGCGACGAATCGACCGAGGAACCGTTGGTCGAGCAGATCGTCGACGAAGCATCACAAAAGGGCACCGGGCGATGGACCGCGGTGACCGCGTTCGAGCTGGGCGTGCCGGTGCCATCGATCGTCGCCGCAGTCGACGCGCGCGTCGTCTCGAGCCGACGCGACGAGCGCGCACGAGCGAGCCGCAGCTTGCACGCACTCGACCGGTCAATCACAGACGTCGATCGGGAACAGTTGGCAGATGATGTTCGGGACGCCATCCACGGATCACGGATCGCTGCGTTCGCGCAGGGGATGGATCTGATCGCGCAAGGCTCCAATCATTACGACTGGTCGATTCCGCTGGCCGAGGTGGCGCGTGTTTGGATGGGTGGCTGCATTATCCGGGCAAAGCTCTTGGAGCCGATTCGATCGGTGTTCGATCGTCAGCCAGAGCTCGCAAACTTGCTGCTCGATGACGATATCGCCGAGCGGGTCAACGGTGCGCAGCCCGGTTGGCGGCGGGCGGTCGCAACCGCCGCTCGACTCGGAATCCCGGTTCCCTGCTGGAGCGCTTCGCTGGCCTACTTTGACGGCTACCGCAGCGCACGTTCGCCGCACAATCTGACCCAGGCCCAGCGCGACTACTTCGGTTCGCACACCTACCGGCGGCTCGACGATCCACAGAGCGGACCGGTACACACCAATTGGCGTGCCCGCGCCCAGGAGCTGGCGAAATGAGCGAACCGGTCATCCGCGCCCGCACCGAGACGCACGTCGAGAAGATCAAGCTGCGCAAAGTCGGCCGCTGTGCTCTGGTCATCTTCGGCGGCACAGGCGACTTGTCGAAGCGCAAGCTCCTACCCGCGCTTTATCGGCTGCATCGCGACGGGTACCTGGACGAGTGCTTCACGATCATCGGCGTCGGTCGCACCGAAATGTCGGTGCAAGCGTTTCGCGAGCTCATGCGAGATGCTGTCGCGCAACACGTCAGCAACTTCGAGACATCGGTGTGGGACGCGTTTGCTCCAAAGCTCGACTACATGCAGGCCGATCTGCTCCAGACCGACTCCTATCGCGAGCTCGCCGTGCGACTCGAGTCCCACGGTGCCGGCTCGCCAACCGACGGCAACCAGCTGTTCTACCTGTCGGTTTCTCCGTCGCTGGCGCCGCCGATCGTAGAGGGCTTGGCGGCGACCGGCTTCTGCGTCGAGGGCGACGGTTGGACGCGCATCGTGGTCGAGAAGCCGTTCGGGCACGACTCCGAATCGGCGCGCGAACTCAACGAAATGATCGCCCGCTCGTTTAACGAGTCGCAGGTGTTTCGCATCGATCACTATTTGGGCAAGGAGACGGTCCAGAACATCTTGGCATTCCGGTTCGGGAACACTTTGTTCGAACCAATCTGGAACCGGAACTACGTCGAGCAGGTGCAGATCACCGCGGCGGAAACGCTCGGTGTCGGCCATCGCGCCGGCTTCTACGATGGCACGGGCGCACTGCGCGACATGATCGCCAATCATCTCTTGCAGCTACTGACTTTGACTGCGATGGAGCCGCCGGTGGCATACGATGCCAATTCGGTGCGCGAGCAGAAGGTCCAGGTACTGCGCTCGATGCCCCTGATGAGTCCTCACGAAGTCATCCACCGCACCGCGCGCGGCCAGTATGGTCCCGGCACGATCAACGGTGAGCAAGTCCCAGGCTATCGGGAGGCCGAGCGGGTGGCGAGCGATTCTAACACCGAGACGTTTGCCGCGGTCGAGTTTCGAATCGAGAACTGGCGCTGGGCCGGAGTTCCGTTCTACGTCCGGGCAGGCAAGCGGCTTTGCCGCGACGTGACCGAGATCGCGGTGCAATTCAGGTCGACCCCGCACACACTGTTCACGCGCACTGACGCGCGCGTGCCGCCGAACTCGATCGCGATTCGACTCAAGCCCGACGAGGAGATCGACATCACGTTCGCGGCCAAAGTACCCGGCGAGGGGATGCGGACCTCACGGGTGCGGATGGAGTTCGACTACCAACAGACGTTTGGCGTCGAGCTGCCGGACGCCTACCAGACGTTGCTCCTCGACGCGATCGAGGGCGACGCCACGCTCTTCACCCGTGGCGACGAAGCCGAGGCTCAATGGGCGTTGATCACTCCGATCCTGGAGACTTGGGCACTGGCCGCCCCGCCCGAGTTCCCGAGCTACGACGCCGGCAGCGAGGGACCGCCCGACGCGGCCCGAATCCTGGCCGGCAACGGTCACGTGTGGCGCGGGCTTAAAGAAGCAGCGGGTGAGTAGGCTTGGGTCGACGCGCGATCGTCACCCACCCCTCTACGGAGACGCTGCTCGACGACGCAGCGGCGCAGATCGAGACCGCCATCGACACCGCCTGCCGAGTTCGTGAGCGGGCGTTCGTCGTCCTGACCGGAGGCTCGACGATTCCACCGGTATACGAGCGACTGGCCAAATCAGCGACTAGCGATTGGAACCGGGTCGAGCTCTTCTGGAGTGACGAGCGGTGCGTGCCACCTCACCATCCGGATAGCAACTACGGCATGACGAAGGACGTTCTGTTGGGGCCGGTGGGAGTGCCGGAGGCCAACGTTCACCGATTCAAAGGTGAAGACCCAGACCGTGACTGCGCCGCCGCGGTCTATGCAGCCGAGATCGAAGCCGCGCTCAACGACGACGATCCGCGATTCGACCTGATCGTGTTGGGAATGGGCGTCGACGCACACGTCGCCTCGCTCTTCCCCGGCCACTCATTGATCGACGAGATCGAGCGCTGGACCGGCGCCGTTTTGGCCGATGACTTTGACATACCGGAGCCGTCGATCGATCGGCTAACGCTGACACCCCGCGCGCTCCACGCCACCCGCGAGGTACTGCTCGTCGTGACCGGCGCCAACAAAGCGCGCGCTGTGCGGGGTGCGCTAGGTACTGTGCGCGATCCTGCACTGTGGCCGGCGCAACTCGTCGACGGTCCCGACTCTCGCGTTACTTGGCTAATGGATAGCGAGGCCGCCGCCAAGATCGAAGATGAGCTTTAGCGGCTAGAGATCGTCGAGTGGCGCGGGCACAGGCAGTTCCTCTAGCTCCGCTGCCGGCATGCCTCGTCCTCCGACTGAGATGAAGATCTCCTGCGCGGCGCGATGTTCTTCCGCTTCGGCCGGTGTGCGACGCACGTACGTACCGTCAGCCTGACAGTCCCAAACCGAACAGTTGTCTTCCGCATAGGTGTTCAGAATTCGCTCGAGACGCTCTTTCACGCTGTCATCCAGTATCGGCGTGATCGTCTCCACCCGATTGGTGAGGTTGCGGTGCATCCAATCCGCCGAGCCGATAAAGAACTCGGGAGCCCCG
>JBDHIC010000032.1:0-13614 GCA_039589035.1 Gemmatimonadota bacterium
TGAAACAAGCGTGTCGAGCACGACCCGTACCGTGGCCCCGTCCAGGATGGCGTGCTGACGCGCACCGGTGACGTCGCTGCGAAAGGTGCTGGCCGCCACGTACGCACCAAGCCGGCGCTCGACGCGAAACACGGCTGGTACAGCGAGCGAGAGGAGTATCGCCGTGACGATCGAAGCCGCGACTAGCTCGAGAACGGTGACGCCCAGTTCGGGACGGGTAACCATTGGAAGGGCGCCTACGCAAAACGAGGACCGATGCCCATCCCCCGCGATATGGAGGGTTGGGATGGGAGAAAACCGGGCCAGAACGTCGATAGCTCGACGCCTAGCGATGTGAGGTTCTTAAAGACAGGCCAGCAAACAAAAACGACGCAAGAGCCAAAGCTCTCGCGCCGCTTCCGTGGCCCGAAACTGTACGACGACTACGGGGCGGCGACGCAGGCGCTTATGACGCCGACGTTCGAATCCACGCACCAGTCGTTGGTGCTCGAAGCGTGCTGCGCGGACATCGTGTAACCGGTCGCATCGCCCGAGTCGACGTCCAGCGTCACGCCCTGCGACGAAGTTTGGTTCAGATCGGCCGGGTCGGCGGCGTACGTCTGGTTCTCGGCGAAATACACTTCTTGCAACGTCATGGCGTTTCTCAGGTCGCTCTTTGCCGCCGCGTCAAACGCCTTCTCCTTGGTGCTGGCGAAGCGCGGGATCGCGATGGCGGCCAGAATGCCGATAATCACCACGACGATCAGCAGCTCGATTAGGGTGAAACCCTTGGTGTTCCGAATCCTCATATCTCTACAACTCCTTTGCCTAGCGGCTCGTGTCAACTCTCCAACGGTTCTGCGCGCGTTGGTCTGCGGGGTCACACTCCCACTTCGCAAGACGGATGCCAGACCGTGACTGAGCCTGCTAGATCGACCTTAAGCTGTTGTTATTCATCAAGTTATGGCAATGGCATGAGAGTGGAAAAGGGTTTCCCAAACCGGTTCTTCGACCCACCGGGCGGTGCGGCGGTCTTGCAGATTGCGACCGAAAGTTTACGAGGCGATCTGGATCCCGTAGCGGTCGATCTTGCGGTACAGCGTAGATGGGTCAATACCCAGTATCTCCGCCGCGCGCGCTTTGTTCCCTTCGGTTTTGGCGAGCACCCACTGGATGTACGCCTGTTCGATCGTTTCCATCGTGGGTGTGGGGACGGGAGAGTCCGATACCAGTGGTTGTTCGGGCTTCTCCCTGATCTTCTCGGGCAAGTCCGGGAGGTCGATAGTGCGACCGGGCTGATCGCCGCTCCAACCGGCCAGCACGAGCAGTCGCTCGACGACGTTCTCGAGCTCGCGCACGTTCCCTGGCCAATCGTAGGCGCAAAGCGCCTCCCAGGAGCGCTTGGTAAAGATCTTGTCCTGAGAGCGGTTGCCACCAGGAAGCGAGTCGGGGAAGCCGGCACGTGTCAGCACGTGATCGAGCAAATCGGGGATATCCTCCGGTCGCCCCCGCAGCGGCGGGATCGTGATCGGGATAACGTTCAATCGATAGAAGAGGTCCTGACGGAACTGTTCGCGCTCGACTTCCTTTTCCAGATCCTTGTTGGTGGCGGCCAAGATCCGCACGTCAACCGGGACTGCTTCGGTCGCCCCGACCGGTATGATCTCCCGTTCCTGAAGCACGCGCAGGAGCTTGACCTGAATCGCTGGGCTCGTATCACCGATCTCGTCCAGAAACAGGGTCCCGCCGGCGGCGACTGTAAACAACCCTTCCTTGTCTCGGATCGCGCCCGTGAAGGAGCCCTTGACGTGGCCGAATAGCTCCGATTCCAACAATGGCTCCGGAAGTGCGCCGCAGTTGATCGGCACGAAAGGCCCCTTGCCACGACTCGAGTGATCGTGGATGTACCGCGCGAAGAGCTCCTTACCAGTGCCACTCTCTCCCATCAGCAGCACCGTGCTCTCTGCGGGGGCGACTTGGGTGGCGATGTCAAGCACCCGTTGGAAAGCTACGCTTTGGCCCACCGGTTCGACCTCTGCATCGCTCCCGGCCCGCCGCGCCAGCGCCTGATTCTCACGCGAGAGCTTGACGTTGCGCTCCTCAAGCGCGTGCATCTCGATTGCCTGGCGTGCGTTCAGAATCAACTCCTGGTTCTTGTACGGCTTTCTCAAATACCGGAACGCGCCCTCGTTGCAAGCCTGCATGGCGAAATCCTCATCACCCTGGGCGGTGATCAAGATCACTTTGGCGAGTGGATCCTGAGATCGAGCCTGTTTGAGGACCGCGATGCCATCGCGGCCCGGCAAGCGGAGATCGGTCACCACGAGGTCTATGGGGCCGTTCTCTTCGAGCCATCCGACGGCCTCGTCACCGGTCCCGGTGGCGGTCACCTCGAAACCATTACGTTCGAACAGCACCGAGAGGGCCTCGAGCACGCTTGGCTCGTCGTCGACCAGGAGCACGCGTGGGGAGCTGGACTTTTTCATCTTGCGCTTCGTCGTTTCATCACGCGGGTTGTAAAAGACTCGGGGGGCTCACCAATATACCGCGACCGGGCACCCGACGCCTACGAACTGCGCGGCAGCGCGACCCGAAACTTCGACCCGCGGCCGCGATCGCTATCCGCCCAAACCATTCCCCCGTGTAGCTCTACGATTCGGTGTACGATTGCAAGACCCATTCCGAAACCCGTCTGGCGGGTCGTGAAGAAAGGATCAAAGACCCGGTCCCGTACCTCGGGGTCGATCCCCGGGCCGTTGTCGCGAACCTCCAACGCAACAAAGGGACCCGCGCCCTCCAGCTCCGGGAGCATCGCGTCGCCGCCGACTCGCACTTCAACCTGCGGGTTAGCCACTCCGTTGACCGCCGCCCTCGCATTGCTCAGCAGATTAAGGCAGACCTGTTTGATCAGATTGTGATCGCCCTCGATCCGGTGGGGCGCCCCTGGACGCACAAACACCGTTCGCGGACCGCTTTCTCCGGCCGCCATCCGATCCACCTCGATCGCGTCCTCGACCACCGCCACGACATCCACCGGTTCGAGCTTTCGGATTCTGACGCCAGAGAACTCTTTGAAATCATCGATCAACGCGGTCAGCCGATCGGTCTCACGAATTGTGAGATTGATCAGCCGGGACTCGTCACGCTCACCGGCGCTGGCCCCCGCGCCCAACAGCTCGACGGCCGATCGGATCGCCGCCAGTGGGTTCTGAATCTCGTGTGCCAACCCAGCCGAGAGCTCGTTTACCGCTCGCAGTCGGTCCGCCTGCCGCGCGAGCTCCTCGAGACGCTTCACGTTCTCGACGTCCCTCACGATCGCGGCTGCTCCGCGCCTTCCGCCGCGTGGATCGTACAGCACCGTGGTGGTCACTCCAACCGCTCGAGAATCACCCTCGTCGTCGGCGAAGCTCAGCTCTGTGTACTCGACTTCGCGCTCAGAGCGCAGCGTGTCCAGCAGCACACGATAGAGGGTCGCCAGGCCGGAGTTCTCTGTCCGTTCGGGAACTGTCCCGCCCAGGGGAATCCCCTTGATCCCGAGTTGCGTGCGAGCGGTAGAGTTTATGAAATCGATCTCTTCACGGTCATTGATCGACAGCACGCCACTCTCGATCGTATTGAGCAGGTTTTCAACGTCAAACGGGGATCGAGCGAGCTGCGTTTCCAGCTCCATCAACCGGTCGCGCTGCGTCAGCATCCGTCGTCCGACGATTCCGCTTGCCACACCGACGACTAGAAACACGATGACCGACAAAGCGAGGCTCCACAGGATCGTCGTCACCTGTCCGGAGATGTTCGGTAGTACGATGGCCCCTGATTCCGCGCTGAGCTGGGGGGCGATCTGCCAATAAGCGATGGCCAGGTACACGATCACTACGGTCACAGCGGTCACCATGGCACCGCGAAGACCGAGCAGTAAACCAGCCGCCGCCACGAGCAGGATGTAGAACAGTGCGAACTCGCTCCCGACCCCCCCGGTCAGGAGAACCGCGATGGTAATCAGCGACAGATCGTGGATGACCTGGGCGCCCAGAAAACGGGAACCGAGCTGGTGGCTCTTGCCGTAAATCCAGGAAGCCAGCGTGAAAACGGTTGGTACACCGACGATCAGTAGGACCAGCGGGGTAGATGACGGCTCGGCAACGGTCGTCGTGCGAACGACCGTAGCCGCCAGCGCCAAGGCGTACGCCACCGCCAGTCGGGCCGCATAGACGCCAGAGAGGAGGCTCCGCTCGTCGAGCATGCGGAGGGAACTTTGAAGGGTTTGGGCCATGAGCTGTAAACATGACCCTTCAAGGTCTATGCCGACACCCCACTCCACCGGGGGGGCGCCTGCCGAGCTAGGCCAACACTCCGCGGAAGCGCCGCGAATCGATGGTATAGCCAGGGAAGACGCGATCCGTATTGCTGGCGCCCAGGTGACGGACAACGACCTCGCCGAAAACGTCCCGGAAGTCGGTCGTGATCGCCAGATCGCGCCGCTCGTAGAGCTGACCGGCTTCGAGTCCGGGCCACGTGCCGAGCACGCTGCCGCCTGATACAGCCCCACCGAGAACCAGCATGCAATTGCCGTGACCGTGATCGGTGCCGCCGCTGCCGTTCTCGGCCACCGTACGACCAAACTCCGACATCGTGATCACCACCACGTCCTCCAGGCGGTCACCGAGGTCGTCGTACAAGGCCCTGAGACCGGCCGCCAGCTCGCGCAACCGGTTGGCCAGCTGCCCCCTCGACCCCCCTTGAGCCAAGTGGGTGTCCCAACCCCCGAGGTCAGCGAACGCCACCTCGAGCCCGACATCGGATTTGACGAGTTGAGCGATTTGCTCGAGCGAACGGCCAAACGGTGTACGCGGATACTCCACTCCGACCCGCGGGATATAGCGGGTCGGATCGGCCCGCCGCAGGAGCTCGATCGCATCAAACGACTGATCCGCGGCACCGCTCACGACGTCGCCCGATGAGCCGCGGTACAATTCCGAGAACGTCGTCTCGAGCGATCGGTCACGACCGCCGGCCACCCCAAACCGCCGCAGGTCAGGGATAGCCAACGTCGGGTAAGCGCCGCGGAGCGACAGAGGCAGCTCGGGCGCGATCGCGATGCCGCGCAACACGTCACTCGCCAAGCCTGCTTGCCCCGCTGCATGATCGGCGGCATGCGCGCTGCCCCCGGCCAGTGTACGATGATCACAATCCGCGCACGGGTTTTCGGCGAGCAGTCGGTTCAGCCACCCCTCCCGAGTCGTTTTGATCCCCGGCGCGGCTGTCTCCATGAAATCTTGTGCTTCAAAGTGCGACCGCGTCGGGTGCGGCGATCCACACGCATGGACCACCGCCAGTTCACCTCGCCGCCAGAACGGCAGAATCGACTCGAGCGACGGGTGGAGTCCAAAGAAGCCATCCAGATCGAGCACACTCTCGTCGGCACCAGCGCGAGGAGGGTCGATGGCAATCGACCGCCGCACGTCGTAGTACGCCTGCTCGCCAAATGGAACGATCATGCTGAGCCCATCGACGGCACCGCGCTGGAAGATGCAGACGAGCGTCTTCTTGCGGGTGGCAGCCGCCGTATCGGCTAGCAACGCTCGAGTGAGAAACTCGGGCGGCGCTCCCAGGGTCAGGAGCGCCAACCCGCTGTTTTTCAGAAACATTCGTCTCGGTATCGTGTGCATGTCGTTGCCTCCTGCGGTCCTATCAGTGGTACTGAAACTCGGGCGATCCAAGGACGAGACCGATGGTCCGTACGTTTCGCTCGCGAGTTGTATTGGCGTTCATCTCGAGGTCGGCCCGCACCACGGATTCGAGTTGCGTCGTGTCGGCTCCCGGCAACAAGGCATCGAGCACAGTCATCACCGGGTCGATCGTCGTCGATGAATCGGCGAGGAGATTCAAATCAACGTTGTCGAACTGCCCAGCGGCCAACGCCAACCCAAGGTTTAGTCGCTGCAGCATGGCCCCGCTGCTCACCCACTCAGGATCGGTGTCGGGATAACCAGTGGGAGCCGGTTCCAAGTACGGCACGTGATCGAGTTCACGCAAGGCGCCAAACAACCGGCGCGAGGGTCCGACGTTGGCCCTACTCATCCGCAGTGCGCTGGCGATAAGCTCGAACGGTGATTTCACCTTGGCGTCGATATGTTCCCTGTCGTAGAACTGCTTCGCGGTAAACAACGCTCTTGTAACCGCGCCCAGGTCACCTTCGGTCTCGAGGTAGACCCCTGCGATCTCATCGATCAGGGCTGCCGGCGCACTGTCGGAGACGAACGCCTGTACCAGCTTTGTCGCGAGGTGGCGAGCGGTTGACGGGTGGAGCGCCAACATATGCAATACCTGTAAGCCATCTCCGATGCCGCCTCCTGACGGCAAGGGGTGCCCGAGAACGGTCTTCGGGCCCATGTCATGCATCTGAGGCCTAAACTCGAAGTCCACCCTCTCCGGCATTCCGCCCCGGCGCTGGTTCGGCTCGCGTCGCATGGTGCGTCCCCATTCTCTGCCGTCATCCAGAGTCCAACCGGTAAACGCACGCGCCACCTCGACCACGTCGTCCTGCGTATAACCGCCTTCTACGCCGAGCGTATGAAGCTCGAGAAGCTCACGCGCGTAGTTCTCATTCAGCCCCAACGTTCCTCCCCGGCGACCAACGAACCGGGCGGCTTGCGACTCCGAGCCTGCCGATCGCCAATTGTCGAGATAGACCAACATCGCGGGGTGATATGCGGTTGCTTGCAGCATGTCCTCGAACTTGCCGAACACATGCGCTCGGATCGCCGTGTTCTCATAGTCAGCGACCAGCCAACGGGTAGGACCCTTGCCCCAAAAGACATTGAAGTGGTTGAACCAGAACTCAGTCATCACGGCTTCCAGCTGCCGCTCCGAGTAGACGGCGCGTTGCAGACGCACGCTCGCCAACTCGCCCAAGATCCGACCCGGCGGCGAAACCCCTTGCTCCCGCATGAGCTGGCGAAGCCGTTGCGGGGTTAGCGAGTCGTCCTCGCTCAGCTGTTCTTGCAACACTCGAGGTGGCGGGTACTCAGCCAGCAGCTCCGTCGGGGTCATCGTGGCTGCGCTGTAGTCGCTGAGGCGGGTCTCAAACGCCGCGTCGTCGATATCTGCGGGACGCATCTGCGAATCGAGCCACGCCGCTGCGCCGATCTTCATTACTTTCGCTATGTCATCCGGGCGGGGACCGTACGTGGCTCGTTTGAGGAGGTGCACAGCCTCCATCTCTGAGGTCCGACTTTGCGCCACCGCGGGCCGATTCCACCCCAGGAACACCCCGGCCAACACTAGCTGGACCAACACGAACCGATTCATTCTGACCATGTAGTCGCTCCCATCGGAAACTTGGACACCGTCGACAGGAACTTTGTTAACCGGTGAGGAGCCGGTATTCGCTCGGAAAGGCGGTTCTTTAGCGGGTCAACGCTCGGATCTGGGTCAGTCCTTCCTCCGTCCACTCAGGTGGGCTCGGATCATCGGCGATCGCATACGCGGTGTGGAAGATCAGCCGCGCCACACGCGCTGCCTTGTCGGCATCGATCTTATCCACTTCGTCCGAGGGTTGATGGTAGTCCTCATGCACACCAGCAAAGAAGAACAAGGCGGGGATCTCTTTGCGGGCGAAGTTGAAGTGATCGCTGCGGAAAAAGAAACGCTCCTCCGGCCACGGGTCGGGAACCACCGTGAGGCCCAGCGATGTATTCTCCGAGGCGACTCTTCGCACCAGTGGTCCCAGCGAAGAGTACTCCTGGCCGATGACCACCAGGCTGTCCGGGGCGTTCCGGCTGATCATGTCTACGTTGATGTTAGCCACGATGCTCGCCAGCGGTACCGTCGGGTGATCGCTGAAATAGCGCGAACCGAGGAGCCCCTTTTCCTCACCGCTGACCGCCAGGAAGAGCAGTGATCTGGCCGGCGGTTCTTCCAGTGCCGCAAACGCCTCGGCTACCTCCACCAGCGCCGCCGTCCCCGACGCGTCATCGTCGGCCCCGTTGTAGATCGAATCCCCAGTCGCGTCAGCGGTACCGATGCCGACGTGATCCATGTGCGCGCTGAAGACCACGTACTCGTCGCGTAATTGGGGATCGCTGCCGAGGACGATGGCTACCACGTTCGGAGGGCGGGAGTCTTCGAGGGTCGAGGGAACAGCTGCGAAGTGCGCCTCGATGCCGGCAATAGGGACCCCGACGGCCGTCGAACTCTGCGATGCTGCGGGATCAAAACCACCCCGTTTCAGTATGCCAGTGGCGGCAGTGTTCGATACGTAGAACACGGGGATCTCGTTGGGGTTGACGAGGACGCGCCTCGGCCGAGCCGACAGCTCCGCCATGCGGCCAATCACCTCTGCGGGAAACTCGGCCCCGAGCATCAGGAGTAGCGCTGACGCACCACCTTCCTCGGCCTGGCGTCGAGCGCTCGCGGCGCGGAGCCGCTGGTCACGATCCGGGGCGCCGGGCAGGGACACAACTATGACGCTTTCCCGAACGTCGGACGACCGGGGCAGTCCTGCTTCCGATAACTCACCGAAATACACCAACGACCCGTGCCGCATGTCTCGCCCTTCGCGGTCGACCGCCGGCGAGGCAAAGAAGTCGACGCCGTACTCCAACATCTCGTTGTTGGAGCCGTCAGCGCTTACGACCCCAAAGTGCACCGATCCCGTATCTAGCGCTCGCAGCGGCAACGGGTAGCGTTGAAGAAAGCCTCCCTCGTCGCCACCGGGCTCAAGACGCAACGCTTGGAATTGTTCAGCCAAGTATTCGGCAGCCATCTCCAGCCCAGGGCTCGGGGTGTCCCGTCCAGCCAGCTCATCGCTCGCCAGGTATCCGATCCGGGCGCGCATGTCTTCCGCGGTAATCGTCGCCTCGGCTTCCAAAAACGAGTCCTGGTTGGCGCTGGGCTCGGAATGAACCGCGGAGCGTGCACACGCGTTCGAAAGTGCCACCAGCGTGATTAGAACAAGTGCTTGGGGGCGCATCACTCAGCCTCCTCCCCCTCCCAGAGGATCAGCACGTCGAGATCACCTTCCAGCGAGTCGAAGGAGTGACCAGAGCCCGCCCTCACGAAAACGACCGACCCCGGTTCGATGTCAATCACGTCATCATCGATATGGAACCTGCCCTTGCCATTTACCACCAAGTTCACCTCGTCGAAATCGTGCACCAACGTTTCATCCCCACCGAGCTGTTCGGGCAACATGTACATACCAAACCTGAGCGAAGGTAGGTCGAGAAACAAGTTCCAGATGTTCCGTCCAGCGGACCGGTCACGAACGATATCGGCCACCTGAAAACCCTTCCAAGCCGGCCCAGCCTCGGCCGGGGGACCGCTAACGAACACGACCAAGGTGCGCAGATCGTCGGCAATCTCCACGAACCGATGTTTGGCCTCGGCCTCGACGTACACGATCGAGCCTGGCGCGACCGCGAACTCGTCGTCCTCCACTTCGATCACGGCTCGACCCGAGACGACATAATAAACCTCATCTCGCCGATGTGGAGATTGTCGATCGACCGTGCCAGGCGGTAGCTCGTATAGCCCGACGCTCACGGAGGTACGATCCAAGAAGCTCAGGTAGTTGCGGCCGCTCGCCTCGCGTTGCTCGATCAGGTCCGCCAGCCGATGTGCCTCCCATGCGGGCTGCTCCTGCGCATGCGCCGTCATAGCGCCGGAGAGTCCCAGCCAGAGCGAGAGCGTGGCGGTTGGTAAGAAGCGCATGGCAGTAGGACGACCCAACCCTGCTCAGCGCTCAATGCCACTGCGAGCCAGCGACGCCGCAGGACGGTTGAAGTCGAGGCGCACGAGGAAGGCGAGCGAGGCGTACCGAGGTACGCCGCAGCGAAGCCTGACGAGCGGAACAAAGAGTTCAGCCGTCCTGAGGCGTCGCTACTGGACGGTTTTGATGAGGTCGAAGATTGGCAAATACAGCGCCACCAGCATCCCACCCACAAGACCACCCAGGACGACGATCATGACCGGTTCCAGAATCGACGTTAACCCAGTAACCGAAGTCTCAACCTCATCATCGTAAAAGTCAGCGATCTTCTCGAGCATCTCATCGAGACCACCGGTCTGTTCGCCGACGTTTATCATTTGCACGACCATCGGTGGAAACACCCCACTTCGGCCCAGGGGATCGGAGATCGTGTCACCACCCGCGATCGATACTCGGCTCTCCATGACCGCATTCTCGATCACGCGATTACCAGTCGTCCGGGCGGTGATCTCAAGTCCCTCTAGAATCGGAACACCGCTCTGAAGGAGCGTGCCCAAGGTACGGCTAAAACGAGCGATAGCAGCCTTCCTCAGCACCGGGCCTATCAACGGCAAGCGCAACAAGAACCGATCGATGGTAAGACGCCCGTTCGAGGTCATGTAATAAGCGCGGATGGCGTAGCTAATCAGGGCCGCTCCGGCCAACAACGCCCACCAGTAGGCGATCAGGAAATCGGAGACTGCCACTAACAGACGCGTCGGCCACGGAAGTGCTACGCCGGCGCCGCTGAAAAACACCGAGAAAGTTGGGATCACGAACACGAGCAAGATGGCGATCGCTATCATGGCAACGATGATAACTACTGCGGGATACAGCATCGCCGTCCTGACCTTGCTCTTGAGCCGAGCGGCGGCCTCCAGATACTCAGCCAGTCGGAGCAGAATCGTGTCGAGCACACCACCAACTTCGCCGGCGGCCACCATGCTGACATAGATGTCGTTGAAGAACTCCTTTTGGCGCCGCATCGCATCAGCGAGCGTCGTTCCCGACTCTACATCCCGAAGCAGCGAGCGGATCTGGTCCCCCACCGCGGGGCGCGTTTGCTGCTGTGCCAGAATGTCCAACGACCGAACCAACGGCAAGCCGGCGTTGATCATCGTTGCAAACTGACGGGTGAAATGAATGCGATCTTTAGCACGGGATCGTAATGTCTCGTGGCTTTGTCCTCACGCTGATAACAATCAGCCTGCGACGCCGTAGTTGACCGACGACCTCCTGCTCGCTGGCGGCGGTCATCTCCCCAGACTGACTCTCGCCGGTCACGCTGCGGGCCTTCCACAAGTACGTTCTCACGGTGAGCTCTTACGCTCCTATCGTCCGTTGCCCACGACGGGCGCGTACTCACCGATCAGTCGCCTGAGCTCATCAGGTTCTTCGCTTCGGCTCAAAGCCTCTTCCATCGTCACTGAACCCTGCCGGTAGAGTCCGAACAATGCGTGGTTCATGGTCTGCATGCCGTGTTTCGAACCTGCCTGCATGGCCGAGTAGATCTGGTGGGTCTTGTCCTCACGGATCATCGCGCGGACTGCGTTCGTCACTACCAGCACCTCGGCAGCCATGACCAACCCGCCGCCGACTTTGGGTAGCAACTGCTGGGTTACGACCCCCTCGAGCACAGCAGCGAGCTGGGTTCGGATCTGCGGTTGTTGGGTAGGCGCAAAGACATCGATCATGCGATCAACCGACTCGGCCGCTGAGTTGCTGTGGAGGGTGGCAAACACGAGGTGTCCCGTCTCGGCCATGGTGATCGCCGCGGCGATCGTTTCCGGATCTCGCATTTCACCGATCAGAACGACATCTGGATCTTGCCGCAGCGCGTACTTCAGCGCTGCGGTAAAGGAGTTGGTATCTGTACCGACCTCGCGTTGGTTCACCATGCTCAATTGATGGTTGTGAACAAACTCGATGGGGTCCTCGATCGTCAGGATGTGGACCCTGCGCTCGCGATTGATCTTGTCGATCAGCGCGGCAAGCGTCGTCGATTTACCCGATCCGGTAGCTCCAGTGACGAGCACCATCCCATTTGGCCGGCCGGCGAAATCGGAAACGTGGAAGGGGAGCCCGAGCGTTTCGAAGCTCGGGATCCCGAACGGGATCGTTCGGATCGCCACGGCCGTTGCGCCGCGCTGGCGATACACGTTGGCCCGAAACCGCGCCAGGCCTGCGATGCCAAATGAGAAATCGAACTCCGAGGCCATGTCAAACTGTTCTCTTATTTGGTCGGTTAGCAGCGCGTCGGTTGCGGCGACTGTGTCCTTTGGCCCCAACACAGAGCGCCACACGGTGCTGTCCTGCAACACGCCTTGGACACGCAGCTTCGGCGGCTGACCAACCGTCAGGTGGAGGTCAGACCCCCCTAGCCGAACCAGCTCTTCGAGCAGGGCTCGGACATCGAGCGCGCCACCCTCATCACTGCGCTCCTGGAAGTTCATCAGACGAGCGCCGTTTCTCGAAGGACTTCGTCGAGCGTCGTCATCCCCTGCAGCATTTTCGCCAGACCGTCTTCGCGCAGTGTGACCATGCCGGCATCAAGCGCATGGGCACGGATCTCATCAGTAGTGGCGTGATTGGTGATCAGCTGCCGGATTGGGCCGGTTATCCGCATGACCTCGTACAAGCCGATCCGGCCACGGTAGCCGGTGTCGTCGCACTCGTTGCACCCAGCGCCCTCGTAATAGACAGCGTCCAGAGCAGGGCCCTCGATTCCAGCGTCCTCGAGCGCTTCGCGCGCGTACCGATGCGGCTGCTTGCACGCCAGACAAATCCGGCGCACGAGTCTCTGAGCGACGATGCAGCGCATCGCGGTGGCCACCAAGAACGGTTGCATGCCCATGTCGACCAAACGGTTGACGGTCGAAGGGGCGTCGTTCGTGTGGATCGTCGACAAGACGAGGTGACCGGTCAGCGCGGCCTTGATGGCGATCGACGCGGTCTCGAGGTCCCGGATCTCCCCAACCATGATGATGTTCGGGTCCTGTCGCAGAAACGCTCGCAGCGATTGCGCGAAGTCGAGGCCAATCTCTTCTCGAATCTGGACCTGATTGATTCCCCTGAGGTTGTACTCGACCGGGTCCTCTGCCGTCATAATGTTGACTCCCGGTTGGTTGAGACGCGTCAGGGCTGAGTACAGGGTGGTTGTCTTTCCCGAGCCCGTCGGACCGGTGACCAGGATGATCCCAAATGGGGCCTCGATCGAATCGAGGAAATCATGCAGCGCCTCTTCCGGGAACCCGAGCCGCTCGAGATCGAGCGTTAGGTTCCCCTTGTCGAGGATCCGCATTACGATTTTCTCGCCAAAGAGCGTGGGCAGAGTAGATACACGAAAGTCGATGACCCGCTTGGCCATCCTGAGCTTGATTCGACCATCCTGAGGGACGCGCCGTTCGGCGATGTTCAAGTCGGCGAGGATCTTGATGCGGGATATCAAAGCCGCTTTCATGCGCGGTGGCGGGGAGATCATCTGGCGCAAGACCCCGTCGATGCGGTACCGAATCCGTAGTTCATCCTCGTACGGTTCGACATGGATGTCAGACGCCCCCCGCTGGACGGCGTCAGCGAGCAACGAATTGATGAACTTGACAACCGGTGCCGCCTCGACTTGCGCCGCTAGTATTCCGAGGTCTTCATCCTCCGGTGTCTCTTCAATAACCTCGAGCTCGAACTCGCCGAGATCTTCGAGTAGCCTGCGATAGGAGCCCTCGCCTTCCTCGTCGTAGTGAGTATCGATCGCCTCCAGAATCGAGTACTCATCAGCGACTCTCGGCTCGATGTCGTAACCGGTGAGAAACTTGAGATCATCGATCGCCGTCCACTCCCTAGGATCGGTCATGGCGAGCACGATCATGCTGCCGTCCCGGCTTACGGGG
>JBDHIC010000033.1:0-16328 GCA_039589035.1 Gemmatimonadota bacterium
GGCAACTCCGGCGGTCCACTTGTCAATGCGCAGGGTGAGGTGATTGGGGTCAACGCGTTCATATTCTCGGGTGGCACTGGAGGTTCGATTGGACTCGGATTCGCGATCCCGATCAATCGTGCCCAGCGGGCGCTCGATGATATCGTCAACTTTGGCTTCATCCGGCGCCCCTGGACAGGGCTGCACCTGGCAGAACTCGACAGCGAAGGTCAGCCACCACGCGGCGTCGAGGTAGAACGCGTGGATCCGGGAAGTCCGGCGGAGAGCGTCGACCTTCGGCCTGGCGACATCATCACCCAGACCGACGGCCGGGTCCTGCCTTCTCCGATCGAGTGGGAAGGCCGGCTGCTCGATCTGCCCTCGGACCAGCCGATCGCCATCACTGCCGAACGCAACGCCGAGGTCTTCAACGTCACGCTCGTCCCTCAGGAGGACCCGCTCGTGCTCGCGGCGCGGCTCGAAACACCCTTTGACGCTTCGGTGGTAGTGATCACCCCGACGTTGGCATCTCACCTGAGCCTGGCCAACGATTACGGGTTCTATCTCGATCGGGTCGACCTGAGCTCTGGTTTCAGGCGGCTGGGCCTTCGCTCCGGTGACATATTGCTGGCGATCGGCCAACACCGGCTCGACGGTCCAGAAGATTTGAGTGAGTTTGTTGACGCCCTGCAGTCAGGGCGGCCACTCACGCTGTTCATCGAACGCAACGGCGTCGTCTCCCGGATCTCAACGCGCTGAGAGGACAACACAATGCAACCGACATTGACGCCTGAGGTGACATCCGTCATCCTCCCCGTCTCCCACTTGGCGAGCGGCAAGGTACGCGAGATGTTCGCGCTTGACGACGAGCTACTGATCGTAACCACGGACCGCTTGTCGGCGCATGACATCGTGTTCGAGCAAGGTATCCCCGACAAGGGCGCGGTTCTCACGCACCTGTCCGACTACTGGTTCGATCGGCTCGAAGCGGCCACTCCACACCACCGGCTCACGACCGACATCGATGATCTCATCGAGCGCGCACCAGAGTTGGCGGACCATCGTGAGACACTCGCCGGACGCTCTATGCTCTGTCGTCGCGCCGAACCGCTACCGGTCGAATGCGTGGTCCGCGGATACCTCGACGGTTCCGCCTGGCGCGAGTACACCGAAACCGGAGCGGTGACGGGCATCGGGTTGCCATCGGGCCTCGAGCGCGGAAGTCTCCTTCCGGAGCCGATCTTTACACCTGCCACCAAGGCAGCGAGCGGTCACGACGAAAACATCTCGTACGATGAGCTCGAGTCAAAGGTCGGCGCTGATCTCGCGGCTCGCCTGCGAGACCGCTCGCTGGCGCTGTACGCCGAGGGACGCGCACACGCCGTCGAGCGGGGTCTCATTGTGGCCGACACGAAGTTCGAATTCGGTTGGAGCACGGGAGACGAGCGCGAGCTGCTCCTGATCGACGAGGTCCTGACCCCTGATTCGTCGCGCTATTGGGACGCTGATGAATGGTCGCCGGGTGGCGTGCAGGCATCGTTCGATAAGCAGCCGGTTCGAGATTTTCTCGATAGCGAACGCGCCGCTGGTCGCTGGAACGGCGAGCCTCCCCTGCCCCACCTGGCCGAATCTGCGGTTCGCGCTACAACGGAGCGATACCGCGAGGCCCACCGGCGCATCACCGGTCGTGAGTTGCCGAGGAACGCGTGACGGCTCAGGTCGAGGTTCACATCCAGCTAAAACCGGGCATGTTGGATCCCCAGGGTGAGACGCTTGAGCATGCGTTGACCGCCATTGGGTACCAAGGGGTCCGTGGCATGCGAGTCGGCAAATGGATCACTTTCGAGATCGAGGCCGACGACTCTGATGCTGTCGAAGCGCAGGTCGAGGAAATGTGCAGTAGGCTGCTCGCCAACCCGATCATCGAGCGCTACGAGTATCAAGTCACTCGAGAAGCCCACACGTGAGTAAAACGCCCATCGGTATCGTTCGCTTTCCTGGCACAAACTGCGATCAGGACGTGTTCGATGCCGTGGCTGCGATCGAGCAAGCCCACCCGGTCTGGTTGTGGCACAAGGACACCGACCTGCAAGGCGTGAAGGGTGTCGTTCTGGCGGGTGGGTTCTCGTACGGCGATTACCTGCGCGCTGGAGCGATCGCGAGGTTCAGTCCGATTATGGAGGAGGTCATTCGGTTTGCTGCCGACGGTGGACCCGTGCTCGGGATTTGCAATGGGTTCCAAATCCTGACCGAAGCCGGGTTGTTACCCGGTGCTCTCATGAGAAACAACCGGCTGACATTTGTCTGCCGGGCACAGCGCTTGAGGGTCGAGACTTGTAACACGCCGTTTACTAGTAGATACGAACATCGAGAGATCGTTTCGTTTCCGGTTGCACACGCCGAAGGCAATTTCGCCGCCGATGCGAGCGTTATCGATCGTCTCGAGGACGAAGGCAGAGTCGTGTTTCGTTACGTCGACGAGCGCGGTGACAACGGGCCGAATGCGAACCCTAATGGTTCGATGAATGACATCGCCGGCGTGATCAACGAGGCCGGGAACGTGCTCGGCCTCATGCCGCATCCCGACCGTGCGATGCACCGGAGCCTGGGCTCGTCCGATGGACGCGACGTCTTCGAGGGGTTGGTGGAGATCGCCGCATGACGGTCACGCTTCACGATCCGGTAGTTAGCCCAGACGTCGTTGCCGCGCACGGACTGACTCCCGATGAGTACGAGCAGATCTGCGCGCTTCTCGGCCACGACCCCAACCTGACTGAGTTGGGCGTCTTCAGCCTCATGTGGAGCGAGCACTGCGGTTACAAACACTCCCGCGCCCGCTTGGTGGAGTTGCCATCCACCGGCCCACAGGTACTGCAGGGTCCGGGCGAGAACGCTGGCGCAATCGACATCGGTGATGGATTGGCGATCGTCTTCAAGATGGAGTCGCACAATCATCCGTCGGCAGTCGAACCGTACCAGGGTGCTGCCACCGGTGTGGGTGGCATCCTACGCGATGTCTTTACCATGGGGGCCCGCCCGATAGCGCTGTTGAACAGCCTGCGGTTCGGCGAGCTGGACGACCCTCATGTTCGTTATCTCTTTCGGCACGTAGTCGCCGGAATCGGCGACTACGGCAACTGCGTCGGGGTGCCCACCGTAGGTGGCGAAGCTGTTTTCGACAACGCTTACCGAGGCAATCCGCTCATCAACGCGATGTGCGTGGGTCTTCTGTCCCAAGAAGAATTGACCCTTGGCTACGCCAGCGGTCCCGGCAACGCCATCTACGTCCTCGGTGCGTCGACCGGACGCGACGGAATCCATGGCGCCAGCCTGCTCGCATCCGCCGAGCTTGGTGACGACACGGCGGAGAGCCGGCCGACGGTCCAGGTTGGTGATCCGTTCACCGAGAAGCTGCTGCTGGAGGCGACCCTGGAGCTGATCGGCTCTGGGGCGGTGATCGGCATCCAGGATATGGGGGCCGCGGGTCTCACGTCATCGAGCAGCGAGATGGCGACCCGCGCCGGGACCGGTGTCGAGTTCGACGTCTCGCGCGTCCCTCGCCGTGAGCCCGGTATGTCTGCGTACGAGGTGCTTCTCTCGGAGTCGCAGGAACGGATGTTGGTGGTCGCCGATCCGCGTCGGGAGTCCGAGCTCATGATGATCGCCGACAAGTGGGATCTCGCCTGTACCCGGATCGGATCGGTCACCGATGACGGCGTGTGGCGCGTCTTCGAGGATGGCGACGAGGTGTGCGCGATCCCAGTCGAGGCGCTGACAGAAGCGGTGCCGAAGTACGTGCGCGAGGTCGAGCCACCGGCCTACCTGGCTTCGCTCCATGCCTGGTCGCCGGGCCATGGATGGCTCGACGACATCGACCCGCTGACAGCGCTGGCGACGTTGATCGAGGCGCCTAGCCTGGCCAACAAGCGATGGGTGTTCGAGCAGTACGACCATCATGTCAGAACGGCAACGGTTGTCGGACCCGGGGCGGATGCAGCCGTGCTGGCGATCAAGGGCACGAAACGCGGTTTGGCCATCACCATAGATGGAAACGGACGCTACGTATATTGCGATCCGTATCGGGGTGGAGCGCTGGCGGTAGCCGAAGCCGCCCGCAACCTGACGGCGGTGGGCGCGACGCCGCGACGACATCTACTATCAGTTTGTCGAGGCCTTGAGGGGTATCGCCGACGGATGCCGTGCCCTCGACACGCCGGTCGTGAGCGGCAATGTTTCGTTCTACAACCAGTCGAGCGCTGGCGCTGTGTACCCAACGCCGACGATCGGAATGATTGGGCTCTTGCCAGACATCGAGAAGCGGATCCGTCCCGGGCGAGCCACGGCCGGAGACCGGTTGCTGCTGATCGGCGGTGACGGGGCGCACTTGGGCGCCTCATCGTTCCTCAAAGAAGTTCTCGGCGAAGTCACGGGAAGGCCTCCGGGGGTGGATTTGAGCGCCGAGCAGATGAGCGCTAAAGCGATCCGGGCACTCAATGATGCGGGGTTGATCGGCAGCTGTCACGACATCAGTGATGGCGGACTCGCGGTCGCTGCCGCGGAGTTGATGTTTGGCTTTGAGCCCGGTCTCGGCGTCGAGTTAAGGATGCCGGATGGCGCTGATCTGTACGGTTTTCTCTTTGGCGAGGACGGCGCGCGTTATGTGTTGACCGTGGCCGAGGAGGATGTCGCCCGGGCAACCCAACTGCTGGCGGAGCTGGAAGTCATGAGCCGCGCCTGCGGGCGGGTAACCGATGGCGCTGCATACGACATCGTGGGTGTTGGAAGCGTCGATCGCGCGGCA
The DNA here is from genome assembly GCA_039589035.1 of Gemmatimonadota bacterium. Lineage (GTDB taxonomy): Bacteria > Gemmatimonadota > Gemmatimonadetes > JACCXV01 > JAHWKZ01 > CAMYLR01. The sequence continues at coordinate 4,781 of JBDHIC010000033.1, forward strand.
CTGGAGCGGCGTTGGGAAAACAGCATACCGGACGCGATGCAGCGCGCGGAGTCGAACCGGTGAGCGGCCCACGCGAAGAGTGCGGCATCGTCGGGGTCATGAGTCACCGACGCGCGGCCGAGTGGGTGTACCTGGGTCTGTACGCGCTCCAACACCGGGGGCAGGAATCCGCCGGCATCGTCACCGCGGACGGTGGTAACGCCTTGGCACGCAGAGGGATGGGGCTCGTAGCTGAGGTGTTCGATGAGGCCTCGCTGGAGCGCCTCGAGGGAACCGCGGCCATCGGCCACAACCGGTACTCAACCACCGGGTCACCAACCCTCGCCAACGCACAGCCGATCTTAGTCAACTACCGGGACGGATTCCTGGCCGTCGCTCACAATGGCAACCTCGTCAACGCGCGGACGCTTCGAAGCCGGCTCGAAGATGCGGGGTCGATCTTCCAATCGACGATGGACACCGAGGTTCTAGTCCATTTGATCGCCGCGTCGCGTCAGCCGTCACGCGACCTCGCCGTCCTCGAAGCGCTCGACCAGCTAGCCGGCGCGTACTCCTTCTTGATCCTCACGTCCGATGCGCTGTACGCAGCCCGCGATCCGTACGGCTTCCGGCCGCTCTCCATCGGACGGCGTGGTGAGACGGTGGTCGTCGCGTCGGAAACGTGTGCGCTTGATCTCGTCGGTGCACAGGCCGAGCGCGAGGTCGAGCCGGGCGAGGTCATCAAGGTGACCCCGGACGGCGATGTGATGACCTTGCGACACGAGCCCGCTGATGTCGAGTGCATGTGCGTGTTCGAACAGATCTACTTTGCGCGCCCCGACTCGGTCGTGTTTGGGATGAGTGCGGCGGATGCACGACGCGGCATGGGCCGCGAGCTGGCCCGTGAGCAAGCAACGCTGCTGCCGCCGGCTTCGCCGAGCAGAGCGGCCTACCGTTAGAGCATGGATTGATCCGCAACCACTACATCGGCCGGACGTTTATTCAACCCGCCCAGGACGTGCGCGATTTCGGTGTAAAGATCAAGTACAACCCGGTGACAAGCGTTATCAAGGGGCAGCGGGTGGTCATCGTTGACGACTCGATCGTCCGCGGTACCACCTCGGGTGCGTTGGTGCGGCTGGTTCGCGAGGCCGGAGCGAAAGAGGTTCATTTGAGGATCGCATCGCCACCTCTCCGCCACCCGTGTTACTACGGGATCGACATCCCCAAGCGATCGGAGTTGGTCGCCGCGCAGATGTCGACCGACGAGATCGCCGAACGCGTCGGGGCCGACTCGCTGGCGTATCTGTCGTTCGACGGACTATACCGGGCGATCGGGGCTCGCGATCGCCATTGTGATGCTTGCTTTAGCGGGAACTATCGGGTAGCGGTTGAACCCGGGATCGACGACAAAGCGGCCTTCGAGCCGACGCTCGCGACGGGGGTTCCTTCCCCGCTCGCACGATGAACGAACGGGAGGCATTGTGCCGGTAAGACATCGTCGCTATGGGGGAACACCGCAGACTGTTCTCGCGGATTACATCGAACAAAACTCTCGTCGCTGGCTCGAGGCGTGGCTCGATGACGTCAAAATCGACGGGGGCACGGAGCACTATCACAATATCGAGGACACCGCAGAGCTGATTCGCGACACCGAGGCCCTCTATCACTACCTGGCGTTGTGGCTTCGCACGGCCAAATGGGACCGGCGGATCGACCCCCATTACAAGAGAATCGGACGGACCCGACGCAAAGCGGGCTTTCCACTAAACGAGGTCATTCGCGCGAGCTTGCTCGCCAAGCGCCACTTGTGGGACGGTGTCGTCGCTGACCACCAACTGTCGACCGCATTGGAACTCGAGGCGTCAAAGGCGATTGGAATGTTCTACGACCGGGCGATCTACTACACCATCGTGGGGTACGAACAGGACCAGGACTAGGGTTGTTCCCGAGGCGCCTCGGGCTCAACGATCTCAACCCCATTCTCGATCGTCGTCGGCTTGTTTTCGCCCTCGCGCAGCAAATGATCCACGTATAGAACGGCCGCCAAGAAAACGATCAGCGCTACCAGCGCCAGCGCCCACGAGCTTGGACGGCTATGCATCGTTCTCGCTGCCCTCACCGATCGCTGAACGGCGCATCGCCTGTCGGACCGCCGTAACCAACTCCGATACCGCTGGCATCGGACGCTGGTACCCGACGACCCGGTACGCCCAGTTCGGCTCTGTCGTCAGGATCTGAACTCCAAACACCGTCCGCTGAACGTCCAGCACGCGGTCCCATGGGATCCGCCGGTAGCGCCAGAGGTACTTGACACCGAGGCTCTTCGGCCCGACACGGATGGCCGGAGCTACGTACGCCCCTAAACCGACGCTGAAGAGCGACCACAGCAGAATAAACCAGCGGTGGACGAAAACGTCGATCGAGAAGAGGTAGAGGAAAAGCACCGCGCTGCCAAAGAACCACCCCTTCAACAACCACCGCACCACTGGGTAAGCAAACTCCATGGCTAGGTCTCTCGCTCGATAAGCGCGAAGTCGATCTGACGGGCGTCCTTGTTGACCGCCTCAACGGATACCCGAACCGGGTCCGCCAGTCGGAACCGACGCCCGGTGTTCTGGCCGAGTAGCGCGTAATGATCCTCGTTGAACTCGTAGTAGTCGTCGTCGAGTCCGCTGACGTGGACGAGGCCGTCGACGAAGTAGTCGTCGAGCCGGACAAAGAACCCGAACGATCGCACGCGGCTGATGCAGCCGGAGAACTCGTCTCCGATGTGTCGCTCCATGAACTCGACCTTCTTCAGATCGATCGAGTCGCGCTCGGCGTCATCGGCGACTCGTTCTCTCAGTGAGGCATGCTCTGCCGTTCGCTCGAGCCGCGCCACCAGCGTGTCCCGATGCTCGGGGTCTTTCCAACGCTCGCCAGCCCCATGTCTCTTGAGGACCCGATGCGCGACCAGATCCGGATAGCGACGAATGGGCGAGGTGAAATGTCCGTAATGCCCGGCTGCCAGGCCGAAGTGACCGCTGTTCTCGACCTGATAACTCGCGCGCATCATGGATGTGAGAACAACGCTGTTTATGAGCTCCTCTTCTGGTCTGCCCCGGACATCGCTCAGCAGCTTGGCGAGGTGCCGGGGCTCTATTTCGCTCCCACTGCCCGTGAGCAAGCACCCACAGACAGCCGCAAAACGACGAATGCGCTCGACCTTCTCCGGCGATGGCCGTTCATGGACTCGGTAGATGAACGGGATCTTGTGCTCGCTCGCATGCCGCGCGACGATCTCGTTGGCTAGCAACATGAACTCCTCGATCAAGCGCATGCTATCGAGCCGTACCTTCTCGTTGATATTGATCGGAAACCCGTCTTCGTCGAGCTCGACGGCCGCCTCCGGTAGATCGAAATCGAGGCTGCCCCGCTCGGCACGCCGATTCCGGAGCACCTTGGCGAGTCGTCTCAGCGTCTGCAGCTCCCACAGAATCTCCTTGTGCTCCTCGACCTCGGGCTCGCTTTGAATCATCGCTTGAGCCTCTACGTAGTTGAGCCGAAAGCGACTGCGGATCACCGTCTCGGCGATCTTGTAGTCCCGGACGTTGGCCTCACCATCGACGGTCGCGATGACCGAGTAGGTGAGCCGATCCTTGTTCGGCACGAGCGAGCACAGGTCGTTCGACAGGCGCTCGGGAAGCATCGGGATGACCCGGTCGACCAGATAGATCGACGTCGCGCGCTCGTAGGCTTCTTCGTCGATGTCACTGTTCATCGCCACGTAATAACTCACGTCCGCGATGTGGATTCCTATCTCGTACAGATCGTCGTCGAGTTGTCGCACCGATAGCGCATCGTCGAAATCTTTCGCATCCGCGGGGTCAATCGTAAACGCGGCTCGATCACGCAGGTCGAGGCGCCGGCCCGCTTCGAGCTCCAAGTCGACGGTGATTTCCGTCGCCGCGGACTCAACGTCGGCGGGAAACTCGGTATCGAGTCCATGCCCCATGATGATCGATAGGATGTCGACGCCGGGGGTGTCAGCATCGCCCAGGACTTCGGTGATCCTTCCCTCGGGGCTCTTTGTACCGTCGCCCCAATCGTCGATCGTAGCGACGACCTTTTGCCCCTCGCCGGCATCCTGCAAGTGTTCGCCGGCCACAAAGACGTCAAATCGCAGCCGTGGGTTATCGGGGCGAACGAAACCGAAGTGCTTCCCGTGCTGGAGCGTTCCAACGACCTTAGTCCTCGCCCGCTCGAGGACGCGGATCACCTGACCCTCGGGATTGCCATTCCGACGGCGATGCTCGGTCCGCGCGACGACGCGGTCCCCGTGGCGCGCGCCGGCGAGTCTGTGCGACGGTACGAAAATGTCCGGACCTGGGAGCCGTCGTTCCGGGACCACAAACCCGGCTCCCCCACGGGTCCCATCGAGACGGCCGACCACGAGGTTGATCTGCTCCGGTAGGGCGTAGCGCTGACCTTTGATCCGGTAGATCGCGCCTTCGTCGGTAAGACGGGCGAGCGTCGCCTTGAGGGCCTGATACCCGTCGTCGCCCACCGCTAGGCCGCGTGCGATCTCCTTTAGCTTGAGCGGTCGCTTGGCGCGCTCTCCGAGGTGCTCGACGATCCGGCGTTCGAGTGCATCGTCGCTCAAAAGGATTCCGCTTCGTCGATCAACATGATCGGGATGTCGTCTTTGATCGGATAACGCAGCCGGCAGGCAGCGCACTCGAGCACCTGTTCGTTCTCCTTGTACTCGAGGTTCCCTTTGCACTTGGGGCACGCCAGGATCTCCAGCAACTCCTTGTCTAGGGCCATCGAAGGCTCCTTTCTGTGCTATTGTTCGGTCGATCGATGCAACTTATGGCTTGTAGCCAAAGAACTTGAGGTCCGCTTCGCGTCGCGACCACTTTTTTCTGACCTTGACCTGTAGCGATAGGTGAACCGGGCCGCCGATCAGCGCCTCGATCGCCCGACGGGCTCGGATCCCGATCGCCTTCACCTTCTTCCCCCCTTGTCCGATTACCATTCCCTTCTGGCTTTCGCGTTCGACATACAGCGTTGCCTCCAGCGCGGTCTTCCTTCTGTCGCCGCTCGGCTCGGTCCAATCGGTGACCACGGCGTGAACGCTGTACGGCAGCTCCGCGCCCAGCTCTCGATAGCACGCCTCTCGGATGAGCTCTGCGCCCAAAAACCGCAGACTCAAATCGGTCAGATCCTCTTCGGGATAGAAAAACGGCTGCGCGGGTAACAACTCGCGGGTCGCGGTCAGCAGGTCGTCGACCCCTTCACCGGTAGTCGCGCTCACCGGGTAGCATCCGACCCACGAAAACGCGTCAGCCCATGCCGAAATCCTACGATTGAGCACATCCCGGGTTTCCCGGTCCGACTTGGTGAGCACGAAGAACACCGGTGTGGGTTCGCTTTGGAGCAACGTCAGCAGCTTGCGCTCAGGGTCGGAGACTTCGTCGGCGTCGACCAGCCAGTAGATTGCGTCGACGCCCTCGATCGCCGCCCGGGCGCTCTCGATCATCGCCGCCTGCAACGCGTATCCCGGTTCGAGCAAGCCAGGCGTATCGACGAATACGATCTGGGTATTCGCCTCGACCCGGAAGCCGGGTATCCGATGACGGGTCGTCTGGGCCTTGGGGCTGACCGCTGCCAGGTGCACCCCGACGAGTCGGTTCAGCAGCGTCGACTTGCCGACGTTCGGCCGACCGATCAACGCCACAAAGCCTGCCCGGGTCGTTTGGGGGCTCATCGAGAGCGATCGTAATAGATTGTCATTTATCGTGTTGCGTGCTTCTCATGAGAAACAACCTCACAGGGTGACCCGGCCAACCGGGTTGCTTCCGGCGGTTCTCATCGCGATCGGGACCGCTGTGACGCTGCGCATAGGCAGCGCGGTCGGCCAGGAGCTGTCCCCACCGGCTGTCTTTCCGATGGCGGTGGGCAACACCTGGGTCTACACCGGAACGATACGCTGGACGCCGGCCGGCTCCAATGATGTGTCTGAAAGAGAGATCGACTGGACGATGCGCATCGTCGATGTGATCGAGCGGTGGGGACTTCGAGCAGCCGTGCTCGAGGGCCACCCCAGCGATCTCGCTTGGTACGGCGAGGGCCGTGAACGACGCCGGCACCTCGTGCTCGCGATCGGCGAGGGTGAGACCGAACAACTCTACTTGCTGAGCGACGACCGGGCCGGAGAGGTCGAAAAACGGTTGCGCAATACTGACGACTCGCTGATCGATCTGCTCAACGACTATGAGCTTTTCCTGGATCTCCCGCTGTCACCCCTCAAGCGGTTTTGCGATCTTCATTCGCGTACCCGTCAGGATTACATGTACTGCTGGGTGGTCGAAAGCGTGGAGCCACTCGACGGGCTCGACGTGAAGGGGGTCGATCCGGAGATCGCCAGAATCCTGTACCGCGTCTCTCACCGAACGCTGCCCGACCATCGCATCATCGAGTACGTCTCGGGTGTCGGAATAACATCGTATGTCTACGGCCACCACGGGACGGTATCCGAGGTCGACGTTCGGCTCACCGAAGCGAAGTTAGAGCCTCGATGAACGCCAAGATAATCCCGGCCCACAATCGGCTGCGTGTCCAAACGGCGATCGCGCTGGTGGTCATCGTGGTGGCCGGCTTTGTCACTTACGACTGGTCCCAGCGCGTATTGGCCGACGTCGAAAAGCTCGCCCAGTACGATCGTCAGCTCGCTTTCGACCGCGCGGGATCGTTCTTGAAGATGGCGGCCGCGCTGATCGGCGTTACGACCGCTCTCGTGGCGGTTAGCGAAGCTCGAAAGGCCCGACGCTCACTATCGGCGGGAGAGTGGCCACCACCAGGAACACGCGTCTTGGTGGACACGCCTGTCATTCATGGTGAGCCCGCTCGGCGCCGGGCCAAGTTCATGATCGCGTTGTCGACGGTCCTGCTCGCCATGGCCGTCGGCCTGCAGGTGTTCGCTTGGCTGCTCGTGAGATCGTACGCCACCCCATGACCTAAAGCGCGCCGTCGTGCCGGAGCTTCCCGAGATCGTCGCCTATCTGCGTGCGCTCGAGCCAAGGATCGTTGGCGCGACGCTGAATGAAGTACGTCTGCGATCGTTCGCGCTGCTCAAGACGTTCGACCCGCCGCTCGACGCGCTCGTGGAACACCGGGTCAGCGAGGTTGATCGGATCGGCAAACGACTCGTGATCGGTTTCGACCCCGATCTGTTCATGGTGCTTCATCTGATGGTGGCGGGTCGGCTCCGGTGGGCGGAGGCGAAGTGGGAGATCCCTCGCAAGCGAGGTCTGGCGGCGTTTGACTTCTCGACCGGGTCGCTGCTGTTGACCGAGGCCGGCACCAAGCGTCGCGTGGCGTTGCACCTGGTGCGCGGCGCCGCAGGGCTCCGGGCTCTCGATCCCGGTGGCATCGAGGTCCTCGATGCCGCGCTGGAAGCGTTTCGCGGAGCGCTTCTTCAGGGGCGTCATACTCTCAAACGGACGCTCACCGACCCCCGGGCCTTTAGCGGAATCGGTGGTGCGTTCGCCGACGAGATCTTGCACGCCGCCAAGTTGTCACCGCTGCAGCTCAACACGAACCTCGATACCGGCGAAGTCGAGCGCCTGTGGCAAGCATCGCGCCAAGTTCTCCAGGAATGGATCGATATCCGGTGCACTGAAGTCGGGGACGGGTTTCCCGAAAAGGTGACCGCTTTTCACCCCCGGATGGCCGTCCACGGCAAATATCGTGAGCCGTGCCCCGTCTGTGAGACCCCGATTCAGCGCATCGTCTACGCCGACCGTGAGACGAACTACTGCCCTACCTGCCAGACCGATGGTCGCTTGCTGGCGGATCGTGCGCTCAGTCGGTTGCTCAAGGACGATTGGCCGACCTCGGTTGCGGAGTTGGAGGAGGGGTGACGGCAGCGATCTTTCAGACTGAGCGCCTGCTCGTGCGCCACATCACAGATGGAGATGTCGACGCCATGCAGGCGGTCTACGGTGACGCCAAGGCGATGCGGTGGGTCGACGACGGTCAGCCACTCGACCGAGAGAGTTGCATCAGATGGATCGAGGTAACGAAGCAAAACTACGCCGCTCGCGGCCACGGCATGTCGGCTCTGGTGCTCAAGCAGTCTGGTGCGGTGATCGGCTTCTGCGGAATCGTTCACCCGGGCGGCCAGCCGGAGGCTGAGATCAAGTACGCCCTCCTGCGGGAGTATTGGGGTCAGGGCCTGGCTACCGAAGCGGTTGAGGGAATGCTGGCCTACGCCGCGAAGCACCTCGGCCTGCGGAAGGTTATCGCCACCGCAGCGCCCGAGAACGAAGCCTCCCAACGCGTACTCCTCAAGGTCGGGATGTCGCACCTCGAGAAAACTCTGAACGAGGACGGTTCTCACACGAAAACGTTTGTCTGGCTGGCCGAGAATTCCGAGAATTAACGAGGGCGGCGCGGCCAGCCCCGGAAGACCAACCGCGCCTGAGGGAGAACTTGGGGAAGCGTGGGTTACTTGCTCAGCCGGACCAAAATGTCCTGGGCCACGGCGTCAAACACATCGTCGAGCTCTGCGGCGGTGGGCGCGAAGTACGCGCTCCCCTGCGGCTGACTGGGATCGCTGATGCCGTCCTCGTTCGCCAGCTCGCGCAGGTAGTCCATGTCCGGCGTCAAAATCGGGTCCGGGTTGTTGGGGTTCCCGAGCCCGATCGTGAAGAGATAGATGTTATTGCCGCGGATCCGATCGGCTTCTTGCCGCCCGTTGGCCTTGCCGCGCGCGCGAACCGCAGCCTCGGTCAAGCCAAAGCACGACGGCACGCCCTGGCATCCGTCGGCTCTCGCGATCTGATTCAGCGGCAGCGCGTCGGGATTGTCGAAGTAGCCCCGTACGTTGCCGGTGATCCGGGTCGACACCGCCATCGCGCGATCCTGTCCGCCGATCATTCCCCGGAAGGCCGTCGGCCGTCCGTCGGTGAAGAACACCACCACCTGAACCGAGCGGTTGCGTGTCGGGCCGTTGACGAGCGTCTCCTTGCCAAGCCTCAACCCCTCACCGGTGTTGGTGTCGCCGACCGACGTCATGTTGTCGATCGCCGCGCGGATGTTGCTCCGGAACGGCTGGCCGAGGGGCACGTGCTGGCCGGCTCGAACCTGGAACGAAACCAACCCGACCTGGTCGATCGATTCATTGAAGTTGTCGATGAAATCTTTGGCCGCGTTCTGCAGGTCATCCCATGCACCTTCGCGAGCGATTGAGCCTGACTGGTCCAGTACTAGCACCAGATCGAGCGGTGGAACGGTCGCTTCGGCGGCGGCCCCGACACCGACCTGGTCCCTTCCGAGGACGCGCATAAAGGTCGTCGGCACGATTTCGCTGGCGCTGACCGAGACGGTGTTCTCACCCTCGGTGTTGACGCCAAACGAGTAGTCGAGCAGCGCCGGATCAACGCCGTTGGCCTTGGCGAGTGCTATGATCCGCTGCTCGGCGGCGGCCTGGCTCTGTCGCAGCGCGGCTGCACCTCCGAGCGCCGCCGCATCTACCGCGCGTGACAGCTCGGATCGTTTGACGTAGGCGCGCCCCGAATCGAGCGCCAGACCGGCGATGCCGAGCAGTCCGACCAGGCTCACCGCGACGAACGCCAACACGGTTCCCCGCTCGTTGCGTATCACTCGGTGCCAGAAACCGCTCTTCATTCGCATGGATAGCCTCTTCATCCCGTTAGTCATTATTGTCCCCCAAGGAACGGCTCGTTCTTCATAGACGTTGCGACGGTGAAGTCGTACTTGCCGCTGGGGAAGAACGTCCTCACACCGGGTGTTACGAACTGAAACTCGAAGTTCCCGGTCACGGTCACGACCTCGCTTGGGCCGCCACCATCGGCCGGATCAACGATGAGCTCATCGACGTCGAGGTTGAGCGCTGTCGCTTCTCTGGTGATCACGCTCTTGATCGACTCGGCCCGGGTCATCGTGTTTCCCTGGGCGTCGTCGAGCGCACCGCCCGTGACGGCGAAGCGCGTCGCCTCGTGAATAGCGTGCTGCAGCGTTAACTGGGTGTAGAAGAAGCGCGAAAAATCGAAGATCCCCATAAAGAGGAGCGCCACGATGGGGATGACCATGGCGAACTCGATCATCGTTTGTCCGCGCCTACAATTCAAACGTCCTGCCCTCATTACTCCCTCCGGTTCCTTCCTCGAGCGACGGGTTTCCGACTCTCCCTAGTCCGGTTTTGCCGCCGCCTCAAACAGTTTTCCTCGGGGGATGACTCACTGTACCCGAACGATGAAATTGGATCAATAGTTTTGGCGCTGCGCTGCCGATTATGAAACTCCGCGTATTCGAACGTGCATTCTCATGCCGTAAGTAGGAAACACCGTTCCACACCTGGGATAAACGGCTTTCCGTCCCTGATGTGAGGCCTGGCGGCACAGCCAAACATGTCGCCAGCGGGACCCCTGATTAGTTTGCCCGCCATGACAAACATCAATCGAATCAGCCATTCCATAGCCACGGCGGGGGTCCGAGCCTCGGCTTACCTCTTGATCGGTATGCTCCTCGCGGGGTGCTCCACGGACGGATCGACCGCGGCCGACTCCGGCGAGCCCGAGCTGTTAGCCACCGTTGGCGACGACTCGATCACCACGACCGATGTTCGAGATCGGATCGGCGAACGGCTCGACCAGCTCGAGGTCCGATACCGTCGGGATCGTCATCAGCTAATCGAGGAGACGCTCCAAGAACTGCTTCGCGATCGGTTGCTGGGGGATGAGGCCGCCGCGAAGGGCGTCACTGCGGACGAGCTCGTCCGGGCCGAAATCGAAGCCACGATCAACGACGAGGAGTCCCCAGCCCTGGGGCCGGCGGATGCGCCGGTCACGCTGGTCGAGTTCTCCGACTTCGAGTGCCCGTTCTGTAGCCGGTTCTACCCGACCCTCAAGCAACTCGAGGAGAACTACGGCGACCAGCTACGGATCGTCTACCGCCAGTTTCCGATCCAGCGGATCCACCCGTTCGCTATCGGCGCGGCCAAAGCTTCGTTATGCGCCCACGACCAGGGTCGCTTCTGGGAGATGCACGACCTGCTGTTCGAGGAACAAGACCGACTGGACGTAGAGGCGCTCAAGGAAAAGGCCGGGCGACTGGGTCTCGACCAGCAAACGTTTGACGCCTGTCTGGAGTCTGAACAGTACGATGACCAGGTGCAGCGTGACCTCAGGGAAGGGCAATCGGTGGGCGTCACCGGCACTCCCGCCCTGTTCGTGAACGGTGTTTCCGTTCCCGGCGGAGCCGTCCCGTATACGAGACGGTGGCGGCAGCGATCGACAAAGCGCTTCAGCGAGCCGGTTCCTCCTCTGAAGCCCCGCTCGGCGTCGATCGGAAAAATAGGGTCACCGACGAGCTCGTCATGCGGTTGTGGAGGGAGCGAGACGTCGTCTACCACCACGACCCGTTCCGGGTCGAGCTCGATAACGACGAGTCACCGGTCAAGGGACCGGCTGGCGCCAACGTCACTCTGGTCGAGTTCTCGGACTTCGAGTGTCCGTTCTGCGGTCGTTTCTACCCCACCCTCAAGCGTCTCGAGGAGAAC
>JBDHIC010000034.1:0-10617 GCA_039589035.1 Gemmatimonadota bacterium
CTCGACGTGGCGTCGGAGTCGCTATCGTCGTCGGTCACTGTCAGCGACACCGTGTACGTCCCCGCCGACGCGTAGCTGTGCGACGGGTTCTGAGACGTCGATGTACCACCGTCGCCAAAGTCCCAGCCCCACGACACAACGCTGCCATCCGAGTCCGTGCTCTGATCGGTGAACGTGCAGTCCAGGTCCGTGCAGCTCGACGTGAACCCGGCCGTCGGCGGCACGTTGGCCGTTGGAGCCGTCACCGTCACATCCGATGATGTGGCGTCGCTGGCACCCTCGTTGTCGGTCACCGTCAGCGACACGGTATACGTCCCCGCCGACGCGTAGCTGTGCAACGGGTTCTGAGACGTCGACGTACCACCGTCACCAAAGTCCCAGCTCCATGACACCACGCTGCCGTCGGAGTCGGTGCTCTGATCGATGAACGTGCAGTCCAGGTCCGTGCAGCTCGACGTGAACGCGGCCGACGGCGACGCGTTGCCCGGCGGCGCCACGTACTTGGTCGATAGGAAATCGTGAACGTCGCTCAGCTCGGTGTCGGTCAGCGTACGGCTGTAGACCAATACCTCGGCGATCGAACCGTCCAGCTTGTCACCGTACGCGCCCTGTCGCGCGAGCAGGATGTTCCCCGGTTCCCACGGTCCCGCCGAGCCTATCAGCGCGCCATCGATGTGCAGCTCAGTCGACGACGCAGACTGACGCAACGTGTGGATCACCCACCGACCGCTGGTAATTGGCGGACCGGTCACGTACGCGGCCGTGAAGTTGCGGTAGAAGCCCACGTACGGCCCCATGAAGAACGAGAACCCAGCGTGCAACGTCTTGCCCGTGGCGCCCGCGCGCGACGCGTACACGGTGATGATCGTCGTCGTCATGGGCGGGTTGGCGCTAGTCGACATTCCGTCGTCAGAGGCGTCGAATACCACCGCTGGCAGACCGTTCACCTGGTTCGTCCGATAGAGCGGCTGCTTTGACGCCGTCGGCTGCGTGGCCGGATTGCAGCTCCCGGAGGCATCGGGCCAGCTGGACACTTGATCGCCGTCGTCCAGTCCGGTAATGCCGTCGGCGCGCAACCACACCATCAGGTCCGGCACATCACCCGGGCCACCAGGTGGACCGGTATTGGCGGTCACGGTAACGGTTTGAGACGTGATCCCCGATCGACCACCGTCATCGGTCACCCGCAGCGTCGCCGTGTAGTCACCACCGCAGGCGTATGCATGAGACGGGTTCTGGAGCGTAGACGACCCGCCGTCACCAAACGTCCAGCTCCACGAAACGATGCTGCCATCCGGGTCGGTGCTCTGATCGGTAAATGTGCAATCGAGGTCATTGCACGAGTACATGAACGCCGCGGTCGGTGATTGATTGGGATCCCCAGGTGTCAAGTTCTGAATCGCCTGGAAGGCGTTGATTCGCCCGTGACCGAACTGCGAATCGACACCCACCGGACCGAGGTCATCGGCGGTGGTCTTCATCTGATCGAGCACCGCATCGTCGTCGGTCAAGCCGACGGCGAAGATGAGCGCGCCAAGCCCGGCCGCGTTGGGCGACGCCATCGATGTGCCGGCCTTGTAGCAGTACGCACTGTCGCTGTCAAAGCACGTCGAGAAGATCTGGCTGTAGCCAAAGCCGTGCTCGAAGTCGCCGCCCGGTGCGGCTATGTCGACCTCGGGCCCGAAGTTCGAGTAGCTAGCGAGGTTGTCGCCCCAGTCAGTCGCGCTGACCGCAACGCACTCCGGGAACGCCGCGGGAAAGATCACCGGCCCCGCGTCGTTGCCGGCTGCACAGAACGGCAGCACACCGGCGGCGCGAGCGGCTTGCAGCGCTGTTTGCTCGGCGGCCGACGGCGTGTCACCACCAAAGCTCATGTTGATGACGTTGGCGCCGTTGAGAACCGCCCAATCGATCCCGTCGATAATGTCAGTGCTGGCGCACTCGGCGCTCAGCCCGAGCAGCGTCACCCGACACACTTTGCCGATGGCGAAATCGATGTTGGCGCCGTAGGCGACACCCGAAACGCCGATCGTGTTGTTCCCTCGAGCACCCGCGATCCCCGCCACGTGCGTACCATGGCCCTGATCGTCAGCGGCGTCTGGGTCTTGGTTTACGAAGTCGAACTGAGCCGCAACGCGCCCAACGATATCCTGGTGCGTGGCTCGAATGCCGGTATCGAGAATCGCGATGCGGGCCGAACCGCTGAACTGCGGGCCGAGATGATCGTACGCCTCGAGCCAGTCCATGTCGGCGTCGGCCTGATCGGTATTGGCCAGGACACCGCCGGTCTCCGACCTGACCGTTCCATCGTTGTCGAGATCCCACTTCTGCCCGAAGAGTGCGTCGGTCGGCACTGCGCACGATGGACAGCCGATGTCGATCGTGCGGATGTAGTCGAGCTCAGCGAATACGACGTCGGCTCGCTGGCGCAGCGCCTGTACGATGCGCATCTCTTGGCCATTGGTTACCTGCAACAGGCGGATCTTCCGCAGATACCGCCTTCCCATCGCCGCACCTTGGCTGTTGGCGATCGCCGTCTCGTTGGCGCCCGGTTTGAACTCCACCAGCACGCGACCAGGGACGTAGGCGTCGCCGCTGGCCGGCGTAAGCACCGCCGCCGGTGGACGGGCGGTTTGTTCGTTAGGGGCTGTGGGGGAGTCGTTCGAACAGGCGATCAGCGCGATCAGACCTGCGACAAGAGCATGGGGGACCAAGAGCGGATGGGTTCGCACACACGCCTCCATTGGTCAGGTTAGGCCTGTCGTGACCACCTAAAGTCGTTGCATAGGCCTGTAATGTCCAGTTTGTTATTATACCACAGGTCGCCCCCACCCCCCGCCACCAGGGGTGCAGACCCGGATAACGTCACCCGCCTTCAGATCGAGAACCGCTTTCGCGTCCAGAGGGCGTATCTCCGCATCCCGCAACAACATGTCCTCGCCGGGGCGGCCCGGCTGCCCTCCCGCCAACCCGTAAGGTCTCGATCGGCGCCGCTCGGCGATCAACGTGCCCAGGGCGGGACCGAGGACACGGATCTCGCGGCACAGGCCGGCCCCACCCCGGTGTTGGCCGTCCCCCCCGGAGCCGTCCCGGATCGCGTACCGCTCGACGCGGAACGGATAGGCGAACTCGAGCGCCTCGACCGGCGTGTTCCAGGTATTGGTCATGTGCGCGTGCGCGCCGTCCAGCCCAGGCCCCGTCGGACCCCCACCGGTACCCCCAGCGATCGTCTCGTAGAACGCGTAAGGCTGACCCGACTCGGGATGTCGCCCACCCAGGGTCACGTTGTTCATCGTCCCCTGAGAGGCGGCCGGGATAACGTCCGGCAGCGCTTTAGCCAACGCACCGAGGACGACGTCGACGATGCGCTGTGATGTTTCGACGTTCCCAGCAGCGACGCCGTGCGGCGGGCCTGCGTTGACGACCGTTCCCGGCGGCGCAATGACGTCAATCGGCTGAAAGCACCCGGCGTTGAGCGGCGGTTCGTCCGTGCCCTCGGGCGATCCCTCCCAGCGGGTCGCCATCAGACACAAGAAACAGTACCGAACCGCCGACAGGGTGATCGCCTCGACGGCGTTGACACCCCCTTCGCACGCCGGCGCCGTGCCGGCGAAATCGAGTGCAACGCCATCCCCGGCGACTGTGATCGCGACCACGATCGGCATCGCTTCAGTTCCAAAACCATCGTCGTCGAGGACGTCCTCGAAGCGGTACTCGCCATCTGGGATCGCGGCGATGATTGCCCGCATCAAGTGCTCGCCGTAATCGATCAGATCGTTCATGCGTGCCGCGAGCTCGACTCGCCCGTGCTTGGCAAGCGCGTCCCCGAACCGCCGGGCTCCGACGGTGTGGGCGGCCACCTGGGCGCGCAGATCACCGCGCCGCTCGGAGGGTGTTCGAACATTCGCCAGCACGATGCTCCAAATGTCATCCCGACGCGACCCAGCCGCGATGATCTTGGTCGGTGGGATCCGCAGCCCTTCTTGGTACACATCGCGGCTCAACGGCATCGAGCCCGGAGTCGCGCCTCCCATATCGGCGTGGTGTGCTCGCGAAGCGAGAAAAGCGAACGGCGCTTCGCCATCGTGTGCAAAGACCGGGCTCACCATCGTCACGTCAGGCAGATGAGTTCCGCCGCAGAACGGGTCGTTGAGGGCTACAACGTCACCCGGCTGCCAATCGTCGAACGCACTGAGCGCTGCTGCGACCGACAGCGGCATCGCGCCGAGGTGAACCGGGATCGCCGCCGCCTGGGCGATGAGCTGACCCTGACCGTCGAAGAGCGCCGTCGAGCAGTCGCGTCGCTCCTTGATGTTTGGCGAGTACGCCGTGCGAACCAGCGTCGCCAACATCTCGTCGGCGATGCTGGCAAAGAGCCCGCCAAAGAGCGATCGCTCAGCGGCGGTGGCCAACCGCGGGTTCAACCCGCCTCCGAAACGAGCATCAGATGCCCGTGCGCGTCGACCGTCGCTTCCCAACCGACCGGCAGATACGTCGTCGCGTACGGTTCGACCAGTAGCGCCGACCCCATCACGCGAGCGCTCGCTGCGAGCGCCAACCGATCGATAACCGCCACTTCATCGCGGACACCGAGCGTGGCCTCGTCGACGCCGACACCGCCCTCCAACTCGACCGGAGGCGGCCGCTCAGCGGTGGCCGTCGCGCGAAGCCGCAGGGTCACGATCTCGACCGGCTCGTCCTCGGCGCGGTAACCGTGGTATCGCTGGTGCGCGGTGTGGAATGTTGCCGCGACTTCAGCCACATCATCGTGCCATCCGATCGTCAACTCGTGGGATTGACCGTGGTACCGGGCATCGGCGGTGCGCGAAACGACGACTGCTTGCGGATCGACTCGCTCTCGATCGAGCGCCGCGCGGGCCTCAGTCTCCAGTTCCCCAAACACGTCTGCGAAATCGGCCGCTGGCCCCAGCCGTTGCATTACCGTGCGACTGTACTCCTTGACGACGTCGCTCTCGGCGGCGCCCCGCGCCGACAAGACACCTGGATCGCGGGGTACGACCACGCGCGTTATCCCGAGTGACTCGGCCAGCGCGCAGGCGTGAAGCCCGGCACCGCCACCAAAAGCGATCATCGCGAAGTCGCGTGGATCATGTCCGCGTTGAACCGAGATCACGCGCGCCGCGCGCTCCATATTGGCGTTGACGACCGCCACGACACCCCGCGCCACAGCTTCCCGATCGACACCCATCGATCGTGCGAGCCGATCGATCGCCGCTTCGCCTCGCGCCACGTCGAGCTCCATCCGGCCACCGAGGAAGTGTTCCGGAGCGATGCGTTGCAGCACCAGGTTGGCGTCGGTGACGGTTGGATCGTCGCCGCGACCGTAGCAGGCTGGCCCCGGATCTGCCCCGGCGCTCTCTGGACCCACCAGCAGCGCGCCTCCAGCGTCGAGCCGGGCGATCGAGCCGCCGCCCGCACCAACCGTATGGATGTCGACCATCGACGCCTGGATCGGCAGACCGGCGATTACAGTCTGGGTCGTCTTCCCGAGCTGACCATCGATCAACGACAGGTCAGCCGACGTTCCACCCATGTCCAGCGAGATCACCTTCGGAACCGGTCCAACCGTCTGGCGGGCCACTTCGAGCGCTCCCATCGCGCCAGCTGCGGGCCCCGATAACACCGTCGCGACCGCGCGTTCCGTTGCCGCTCGAGGGCTCAAGCTTCCACCCGCAGAGTGGACGACCTGCAAGCGACTTACCCCAGCGCTTGCCGCGCCGTCGGCCAACCGCTCCAAGTAACGCCCAACCACCGGCGCCACGTAAGCGTTGACAACCGTGGTGCTGGTGCGCTCGTACTCTCGAAACTCGGGCGCGATCTCGCACGATAGCGAGACTTTCAAGCCACATGCTCTCGCCGCGTCGCCGATCACGCGCTCGTGCTCCGGCACCAGAAACGAAAACAATAAGCAGACGGCCAGCGACTCGGTGTCGGCGGCCACAACTTGATCGAGAACCCGTTCGATCTCTGCCGGTTTCAGTTGCTCGAGGACTTCTCGCTCCGCCGTCACGCGTTCATCGACTTCGAAACGCAGGGCGCTGGGGACAACGGGTGGGGCCGGTCGTGCCGCCAAGTCGTACAGGTGCGGCCGCGTCTGGCGGCCGATCGCCAAGACGTCCTTGAAGCCGCGGGTCGTGATCAGTGCGGTGCGCGCCCCTTTTCGCTCGAGGAGCGCGTTGGTGGCAACCGTCGAGGCGTGGACGAGCGTGACGTCAGATCGACCGGGATCCTGCCCACCGCGCTTCGCGAAGAGCTGCTCCAATCCGCTCAACACACCACGAGCGAAATCGTCGGGCGTCGAAGGGACCTTCCATGTCCAAACACCAGACTCGTCCGCAGCGACGAAGTCGGTGAACGTGCCACCGGTGTCGGCGCCGATGATCATGTTGGCCAATCTACGCCCGGTCGCACAACCGGTATAGGAACAGGCGGAGAACCGTTTGGTGGGAGCGGACGGGTTTGGCGTTTAGACCCGTTCCAGGTCCTCGGCCTCGATCGTGTAGGCGTGATCGACGTTGCCGGTGTTGCGCGTGGTTACCGGCTCGAACAGGAGGATGTGGGCTTCCTCGTCGGCGGTCGGGCTGTGCTCAACACCCCGCGGGACGACGCACATCTCGCCCTCACCGAGCTCGACGTCGCCGTCTCGGAACCGAATCGTGATCGACCCCTTGAGGACCAGAAACAGTTCGTCCTCGTCGGCGTGATGGTGCCACGGATAGTCGCCCAAAACCTTGGCGACCTTGACGTATTGTCCGTTCAGCTCGCCGACGATCTTGGGTCGATAGACCTCATCGAACGATGCCAGCTTCTGGTACAGGTCGATTTTTTTCAAGGCGTACCTCTCTGTTGTAGTCGGGCGCGACCGAGCGCCGGTCACTTGGAACGGCGCGCGTTATCTTGACCCGCCGACGAATTGAAACACAGCCGCTAATCTTGGAGGCGAATTCCGATGGGCCACACCTACGAAGAGCTGCATGACATGACGGTCGCCCGGCTGCGCGACATAGCGGCCGAAATCGAGGACGAAAGGCTGATCGGCAACACCACCATGCACAAGGAACAGCTGCTCCCGCTGCTGTGCGAGGTGCTCGGAATCGAGGCCCACGTACACCATGAAGTAGTGGGGATCGACAAGGCGAAGGTCAAGGCCGAGATCCGGGCGCTAAAGGTCGAGCGGGCGGCGGCGCTCGAGGCCGGCAATAAAGCCGAGCTTAAGAAAGTCCGGCGTCAGATCCACCACCTGAAGAGACGGCTTCGGCGGGCAACCGTGTAGGCTCGGGCCACTCACGACCCAGCATGACCTCGGCGAAACGCGCCCAAACGGCCCCCAAGGCGTTCAGGAAATAGGCGGTCGGTAACAGCGCCAAGAGCCCGATCAGCGTCAACACCGCTGCCTCCCCGTACGTCTCGACCTGCCACTCGAAGATGTTGATCGAAGCACCTAGCGCCAACGACAACGGTGCCGTGACAAAAGCGGCAACGATCGCCAGTAATACAATCGTCACCACCCAACTGGCCAGACCCAGCGGGAACTTGAGCCCTAGGAAGAGGATCCCCTTCCAGGTCACAGGGTTCCCAAACACGCTCTTGATCCACGGCCATCCGTCCTTGGGTGCACCTTCCGGTTTGGCAGGTGGGACATCAGCGCCCAAGAGATGAATCGCGAGCTGACGCTCGAACAAGGTCAGCGCCCAACCGGCCAGGACGAGCATGAACAGGATCACCAGGCCGACGGCGACGACCGACAGTCCGACGCCCAGCGCGCCACCGGTCACGAGCATGATGAAGTAGGCCAATCCCAACGGAAAGCCCAGCAATAGGTACAGCAGTGTAGTGTAGGTCCGTGCCTCGGCCAGGATGAGGAACTGATTCGGGATCGAACTGGAACGAAATGTGGCAGTCTGTATGGTAGCGGTCATCGTCACCTCCAATTCCGCCCTACGGCGATTGGGCGGCCCAGGTTTCACCGGCCACCGAGTCTCCCGCGACGACTCGGCTTGCCGGGCGAGCCAGCGCGGGGCAAGCTAAGGCCATGAGCGACACCCAACTCGGCGCGCCGGCCGAGATCATCGAGGCCGATCTCACCTGGACTGGAGACCGATTCGACTCCGGCGTACAGGTCGCGGTCGGTGCTGGCGCGAGAATCGAGGCCGTCGGCCGACTCGGGTTGAACCCGACCCGGCGTCTCCGGGGCCAAGCGCTACTACCCGGACTCGTCGACGTTCACTCACACGCGTTCCAGATCGGGTTGCGTGGACGCGGGGAGTGGTCTCCGAGCGGTCGCGGAAGCTTCTGGGCGTGGCGCGAAGCGATGTACGAGCTGGTCGATTCGCTGGAGCCCGAGCGCTTCCGCGCGCTCTCTCTTGAGGCGTTCCTCGAGATGCGCGACTCAGGGATCACCACCGCGGGCGAGTTTCACTACGTCCACCATGCGGGAGCCGAGCGCGACTACGACCTCGATATCGTGCTGCTCGAGGCCGCCGCCGAGGCCGGGATTCGGCTGGTGTTGCTGAGCACTCACTACGAGACCGGTGGCTTCGGGAAACCACTGCGTGGGAGTCAACGCCGATTCGATACCCGATCGACGGCCGAGTTCTGGACCTCGGTCGATCGACTTTCTGCGGGTCTTGAACCCGGCACCCAGACGATGGGAGTGGCCGCCCACAGTGTCCGGGCCGTGCCGATCGAGGCTATCGCCGAGCTCCACCAAGAGGCCAGCCATCGAGATCTCGTCTTCCATATCCACGTCGAGGAGCAGCCACAGGAGATCGAGGATTGTGTCAGCGTCCACGGGCAGCGACCGATGGCACTGCTCAATGACGTACTCGCGATAGACGACCGCTTCACCGCGGTCCACTGCACACACACTGGGTCCGATGACATGCAGCGTTTTCTCGAACGTGGTGGCAATGTCTGCATCTGCCCGTTGACCGAAGCGAACCTCGGGGACGGAATCGCCGATGTTCCCGCGATTCACAGCGCCAACGGGCACATCTGCCTGGGGACCGATTCAAACGCCCGGATAGCGATGACCGAAGAGATGCGGTGGCTGGAGTACGTTCAGCGACTAAAGTCGCGACGGCGGGGCATCGTGACCGATCAGAACGGCCGCGGCGCAGCCGCTTTGATCGACATCGCGACACTCAACGGCGCACGTGCGCTCGGTGTGGAAACTGGGCTTATCGCGCCGGGTCTCTGGGCCGATTTTGTAGCTCTCGACCTGACCGCTCCGGCGCTCGATGGAATCGACGCGGAGACGTTGCCGGACGCGTGGGTCTTCGGCACGAGCAATGAGGCGATTGTCGCGACGTGTGTAGGGGGCGATTGGCGTCCATCTCGGCCAACTCACGTGGCCGACACAGCGCCGAGTGACTCACATTAGCCGACGTCTCGGACCGGTGATCGCTTCTCGAAGCGTGTGACGTGCTCGCGCATTAGGGCGTCAAACTTCGACCACCCGATCTTATGACCATAGTGGCTCTTCTTTGGAAACCAAACGACCGATCCCTTTGAGACCGTCAGCGTTCCTAGAAGCTCACCATCTTCGCGAACGCGGAAAATCACGTCCGAGCGCTCGAGCGCTCGCTGCGGCATCTCGAAACCGACATCGTGTTTGGCCACGCAACTCCTCCTCTCGATCTGTCTGTGTGCCAAATACGAGCCTACGCACAGGAGGGAGCGATGACCAGTACTAGCAGCTGGTGGAAACTCGCAGAGTGGGTTGGCCTACTGGCCACGCCGGTTCTCCTCCTCGGCCTCTTCCAATGGCCCGAACCAACGCTCGAGATCCTTTGGAACGTTGTGATCCCGTTAATTCCGGTGTCGCTCTTGCTGACGCCGCTGCTGTGGCGGAACACATGTCCGTTGTCCACGTTGAACCTGTACGGTAACAAGCTCTCAGACAGACCCTGGCCGCCGTCTTGGTTTGTTACGGCAGCTCCTATCCTTGGAATCGCGCTGTTCGCCGCCCTTGTACCGGCCAGACGGTTTCTGTTCAACCAGAACGGACCAGTGCTGGCGATCACGATCGTGGCCGTCGGGACATTAGCTGTGCTGTTGGGCGCACTGTTCAAGGTCAAGTCCGGCTTCTGCAACGCGGTTTGTCCCGTGCTGCCGGTCGAACGCCTTTACGGTCAACGTCCGATCCTTAAGGTCGGCCACACGCGGTGTTGCACCGAGTGCACCGCAACGTGTATCGACCCATCACCTCAGCAAGCCCCCTTGGTCGCATTGGGCGAGTCACTCGATTCGAGCCGCTGGTTGACTACGCCGTTTGGAGCGTTCGCCGCCGGGTTCCCGGGGTTCGTGTTCGGGTACTTCCAGACCGCAGACGGACCGCTGAGCTCGGCCGTTTTGGTCTACGCGACGGTATTTCTGGGCGCAGCCGCACTTGCCGTCGGCACCTACTACTGGTTCGCCGCTCCACAGTTGACCGCGACTCTGGGCTTCGGAGCGACCGCGGGTCAGGCCGCGCGAGTCTTGTTCACGTTGTTCGTATTCGGGTGGTGGGTTCGAGCCCAATCCACGACCACACCCGTTTCCGCATACACTACCTAGTCGGTCTCGTCAGCGTCCCACCAACCGGCTACCAACTCC
>JBDHIC010000035.1:0-10341 GCA_039589035.1 Gemmatimonadota bacterium
AGTATTACATGTATATACATGTTACGTCACTTACGCAGTTTCGGCAAGGGCTCTGAGTCAATAAAAATGTATATACAGTTATAAGCGGGACTTAGCCGCCTGTTTGTAGACAGCATCTGAGGCGAAGCAGCGGTTACCGCTCGAGCACGGACACCCTCACCGCTGACGGCCGATCTACATCGTGATAGATCCGGTGCGTCGCCTTCTGGAAATCCCCCTCATCGGCCTCGTAGATGTTCACGAACGTCTGCGGATTACGATCGACGAGCGGGAACCACGAGTTCTGCACCTGAATCATGATGCGGTGGCCGGGCTCGAACGTGTGAGCGACGTCGGGTATCTCGAACTGTACCGACGTCACTTCACCCGGAACGAATGGCTCCGGCGACTCGAAGCTGTTCCTGTACCGACCACGAAGGACCTCCCCGCGCACCAGCATCTGGTATCCGGCCATCGGGACGGATTTGTCGTTGCTCGGGTAATCCGTCAATGAATCCGGGAAGACGTCGATCAGCTTGACCACATAGTCCGCGTCCGTGCCCGTCGTAGAGACGAAGAGGTCGGCAACGATCGGGCCCATCAGCGTCACCGGCTCGGTTAGGATCTCTGATTCGTAGACCATGACGTCCGGCCGCCGGGCTGCGAACCGCTGGTCGTCGGTCATGTACTCACGCGTCCGCCGCTGATGGACGTCCTCCGTGTAGGGGACCGGTCGCATCGGATCGACGACGTACTCGTCGTAGCTCTCGGTCGCCGTGGGGGGTGAGAACGAGAGCCCCTCTCTGGCGTGGAAGTACAGCTCCTTCTCTACGACCTCGCCGGGTGGCCACGTTTCAAACTCGAGCCACTCCAGTGCGCCCGTGTCGTAGACCGTCGCCTCGGCGAGATCGAGCGTGCCCTCATCTTTCAGGTAGTAGTTGAAGAAGCTGTGTTCGATCTCGTCGTACAAGGCGGACGTGTTATCGCCCCAGTGCACGTTCCCCAGGTTGTCGCCCTCGTCGAAGGCCCACTGCCCGTGGAACCAGGGCCCCATCAACAACCGGTTCTCGGCGGTGGGCGGGCTTTGGGTCTCGATCGCCTTGTACACATTGAGCGGCCCAAAGAGGTCTTCAGCGTCAAACCAACCGCCCACAACCAGCACCGCCGGCTGGATGTCTTTGAGGTGGGGGAGGGGGTCGCGAGCCTTCCACCAATCGTCGTAGTCGGGGTGGTCCATGACTTCCGACCAGAAGCGAATGCTGTCCCCAAAGAACTTGGCCTCGACGTTCTTGATCGGACCCAGCTCTAAAAAGAACTCGTAGTTGTCCTGGTTTGGAAAATCGAAGCCCGATAGCTGCTCGCGCGTCGGCTCGGGTCTCGGGCGCCCAAACGACGAGTAGAACCGAAAGCCGTCCATTAGGAAGAACGCGCCGTTGTGGTGAAAGTCGTCGCCGATGAACCAGTTGGTGACCGGCGCCTGGGGCGACACCGCCTTGAGCGCGGGGTGAGCCTCGGGTAGCGACATCGTCGCGTAGAATCCGGGATACGAGATGCCGGAGATCCCGACGCGCCCGTTGTTGTGCGGCACGTTCTTGACCAGCCAGTCGATCGTATCCCACGTGTCGCTGTTCTCGTCGATGTCTTTTTCGCTCTGCTTGTCGGGATTGTACGGACGCACGTCCATGAACTCCCCCTCGCTCATGTAGCGTCCCCGCACGTCCTGGAAAACGAGGATGTAGCCCTGCTCGACGAGATCGGCGTCCATCGCTAGACGCTGGGTGTAGCTCTCCTCTCCGCGTGGCTCCGAGTTGTAGGGGGTGCGGCGGAGGAGGATCGGATACGTCTGAGTCGTGTCCCTCGGCACGTACACGGAGGTGAAGAGTCGGACGCCGTCCCGCATCGGGATGTAGACCTCCATCTTCGTCAGACGCTCTTTGGACCATACAGGGCTTCCTACAGGGGCTTCGGGCATGGTGCGGCTGAAGTTGAGGGCGTAACTCTCGTTGCCCTGGCTCAAGGTACCGGCAATTGTCGTGAATCCGGCGTCGACGCTCCCGTCGTATTCGGCCCCGGAGGAGCCGGTACGGAAAACAAGCTGCCCGTCCTCGAAAGAAAACTCCTCGACTGGAATGCCGGTCTCGCCCTGATCTGGACTGTCGAGGGTGGCCGAGTATCCATCCTCGGTCTCCTGAATGTGCAGGTTGATGCGCAATTCGAGCGTGCCGACATCCAGCGTGCCAAACCAATCGCCGGTGACATCCTGGGCCGCCGCGGGAGACGGACCCAACATCCAGACGAGGAGTGCGACCGGAACCAGGAATCGGAGGTTTCGTTTGCTTTTCATCTGACTGAGCCTTCTTGCGAGACAATTCGGAGAGAGCGCCTGCCGACGCCGCGACATGTGTGCACGGTTCGAAGCTGCGGGCCTATGAGCCCCATGTCTGTCGGGGGGAACTCGCTGCCGGGTGTGGGGGAAAACCTGTCGCCGTCTAGAACGGCGACAGTCCGCGCGCGCCGAAGCGCTCCATCGATAGATGCTGGATGATCGGCACCGCGTAGGCCGCGATCACGAGCAAGATCGCCAACGCGGTCCAGAGCTTCATGTTGTCGAGGATCAACCCCTTGCGGCCCGGTGGTTGCAGCGGTTCGGCGAACTCGACCTTGTCCTGCGGACGCTTGGTGCCGGCCAAACCGGTTCCGAACATGACCGCCGCGAAGCATAGCGCGCTGCCGAACAGGAACAGCCCACCGACCGCCGAAATACCGGTCCCAGGCAGCCATTGCTGGGCGATCTCGCTGCCACCGTACTGGAACTGATAGATGCGCCGCGGCATCCCCTGCAATCCGGTCAAGTGGTTCGAGATCGAGAACATCAGCATCCCCATGAACCACAAGTACGGCTGGATGATGGCCAGCAGCGACAGCTCGAGCTCGCGGCCAGTCAGCGCGGGCATCATTCGATACGCGAAGCCCATAAAGGTCAGTGCTGTGGCCGTCCCGACCGTGAGATGGAAGTGTCCCTGGACCCAGGCTGTGTTGTGAACCATCGCGTTCATTCCGTAGGCGGCGTTGATCGCTCCGCCCCAACCGCCAACCGCGAAGATCATCATCGCTAGGGCGACGCTCGAGAACGCCGGGTCGCCCCAGGGCAACTTCTCGAGCCAGTCGAACCAACCTTTGGCGCCCTTCATTCGCCCCGCTATCTCGAACGACGCGATGATCGTGAACGCGGTGACCAGGCTCGGGAAGATGATGAGCTGTGTGTTGAACACGTGGAACAGTTTCCACCCCGCGTCGACGCCGGGGTCCATCAGCTGATGGTGGAATCCGACCGGGGTCGACAGCACGATGAACATGACGAAGACGAGCCGCGCCAGCGGATCGCTGAACAGTTTTCCTCCTGCCACTCTCGGTGTGATCGTGTACCAGATGACGTACGCCGGGATCAGCCAGAAGTAGACCAGCGGATGCCCGAACCACCAGAACAGCATTCGCGCGAGGATCGGGTCGATCTTCTCGGTGAACCCGAGCGACCAGGGGATCAAGAGCAGCAGCGCTTCGGCGGCGACTCCGACAGTCGCCAACAGCCAAACGATGATCGTCGCTAACATCCCGTGGACCGCGAGCGGTGTTCGGCTCTCGGGGTTCTCCCGCTTCCACACTAGATAGGTGCGAATGATCACCCAACTCCAACCCCACGACCCAACGATAAGCAGCGTCGCGCCGATGTAGAAGAGCGGGTGGGCCTTGAGCGGGGGGTAAAACGTATAGAGCACGGACGCCTTGCCGAGCAGGATCGCGCCGGCGGCCATGAGAGTGCCGAGCGTTGCGACGCCAAAGGAGATCCAGCCTACCGTTCGTTGTTCGACCGACCGATGGAACGCGCGCTCGGTGAAAAAGTACCCCAGCGCCATGATAAAGAACGTTGTGAACACAATCGCCATCAGGACACCGTGCGCGGTTACCGATAGGTAGTACATCTTCGGCGTGCGGAAAGGCAGATCGAGGTCGGCGCGTGACAGCGCCTGCATGAGCGCCATCCCCGACGCGATCGTAAAGGCCGAGATGGCTACCCAGAGATTCGCCAGCGTGAGCCGATGCGAGGGGATCATTGGCTTTCCCCGACGATCAGCGTCCCGAACATGTTGTGGTGGCCTAGACCGCAGTACTCGTTGCAGACGATCAAGTACTCGCCGGCTTCTTCGAATACCGTCGTGAATTGAGTGACGTAGCCCGGAACGACCATCGCGTTGCCGTTGGTCTGAGCGATCTGGAAGCCATGTATCAGGTCCGGACTCGCGATCCGAAACGTGACCGGTTCGCCGCGGGGTACGCGGATCTCACGAGGCAGGAATGCGTACATGATCGCTTGCACAACGACGGTCGCGCTGCCATCCGGGTGGATCGTCACGCCTGGTTCGCTGAACTCCGCGTCAGACCGCACCTTGTCCGGATCGATCGTTTCGACGTGGCTCGGTGGCACGACCGCCTGGCTAAACGTCGTAATGCCGATCGAGATCAGAAACACGACGATGATCGCGGTGGCGCCCCACATCCAGATTCTCTCGTAGAGATCTACGTGCATCACGACCTCACGGGGTGAGCGTGCCGCGCGGCACGAAGACGAAGAAGTAGAGGATCAACCAAGCCAACAGAAAGAGCGCACCGTAGACGGCGACGATGGCGAGAGTTCCTTTGGGATGCGATCCGATTTCGATTGGTTCGGGAGATTCGATGTGGTCGTCGCTCATGCGGCCTCCTCGAGCAGCGATTTGTTTCTGCGGTCGCCCGAACGTAGGACCGTTTGTTTTACAACACAAGACCGTCAGCGCGTTGCGACGATGAACAACCGGTGGAATGGAAACAGCGTTGTGCCGTCCGAACGGGGCGGATACGCGACGCGCAAGCGCTCCTTGTAGTCGGCTTCGTACGCTTCGCGGTCGTCAGCATCCAGGGCTTCGAGTAGGGGTTTCCCCCACGTAGCGCCGGTCCACTCGGCGACCGGGTCTTCGCCCTCCAGCACTTGCAGGTACACCGTTTCCCAGATGGCGAGGGACGACGCGTGGGGGGCCAAGGTGTCGTGGTACGCTTCCGGCTCGGCTACGGGTACCGGTCGCAAAAGGGGTTCAAGCTGCTTGCGCCATGGTCCCGCGCGCGCGGTGTCGTACATCAGCGTGTGCGACGGCTCCCCAAAATTGCGCGGCATCTGGATCGCCAGGACGCCACCAGGCGTTACGAATTCAAGCAGTTTTAGGAGGAGATGTTTGTGCTCGTCGACAAAGTGCAGGACGGAGTTGGAAAAGACGAGGTCGAGCGGCGTCTTTGGGCTCCACGTCGCGATGTCGGCCTGGACCCAGTCGATGCTGTCGGGTAACTCGCGGGCGCGGGCCAGCATCTCGGCAGAGCTGTCGACCCCGGTTAGCTCAGCGTTTGGCCACCGCGTCGCGATCATTTGCGTCACGTTGCCCACGCCGCACCCCAGGTCGACTATCCGATCGGGCGAGATCAGCCCCACACGGGCCAAGAGATCGACCGCCGGCCGCAACCGGTGTTCAGCGTAGCGGAGGTACTGCTCCGGCTCCCACATCTAACGAAAGTAGCGAGTTGCGCCGTTCGAGTTAGACCGTCAGGCGGTTTGGAGGGAGCCGAAGCTCTGTTCGCTGGATCGGTTAGCCTACGTGACGGACAAAGCGAGGGGCTGGACGACGGGAAAGCCATCGCTTAAACAGCTTCATCTGGGCTTCTTTGCGTCGCTCTGACGTGTTATTAGCGGTTCGGCAGTGTGACCGAGCGTCGGCATAGGGAATATCGTGGGTGCGGTTCATAAATATCGTATCTCCTCACAGAACAGGTTGTTGCGGCCGGCAGAAAGGCTCAACCCGGCCGGTGCGACTCATTATAAAGTACTAGTTATGGGGCTGAAATATGCTTAAGACGCATATTCTAATACAATTAGTTTAAAAGTCAAGGACGAAGGCCTCCCCATGAGGTCAAACCTAATCATTTTGACCACACCGCCGGGTCCCACATTCTAACGAAAGTGGTGCGTGTCGCGATCGACACGCCAGAACAACCCGACGAGGAAACCCCACGCGAAGCCCGTCAACATCGAGAAACGATCGGGTTTTGGTCCGTATGTGGCAGCGACCTCAGATCCACCGCCCACCCAACGTTTGGAGATCCGCGTCAAGGCGCGCAGCATCGGTGCTCGTGAGAGCCTCAGAGCCTTCGCAAAAGCGGCGCCACTGCCGTACCAGTTGCGCCGGATCGTTGCTGCCCGGTCTGCCCAGAGGGTCGGCGAGTGATGCGTGGTTTCGACCTCGGGTGTTTGCAGGACGTGATAGCTGCGCGCAAGGGCACGAAGCGTGAGATCGAGATCTTCGGCGGAACGGAGTGGCGCACCGACACCCAGCGCTTCGTCAAAGCCATGCAGCTCTCGCCATACGGATCGCCGCACCCCCATGTTTGCGGTCGTTCCACTCAGGCGGTGGATATCATCCAGTCCCCCGACGAGCGCTTTTTCCGACAAGACGCAACCAGGTACGAACCCATCGTCGCGCTGGTAGGGCCCTGGTGACACGGTGCCGAAAAGCACGCCGACGTTCGGGTGCGCGTCGAACGCGTCGATCATGTTCTCGAGCCAATTCTCGCGCACGGTGCAATCATCGCCGGTGATCGCAAGGATCTCGGCTTCGGTCAGGCTCGCGCCACAATTCAGTGCCGCACTCAACCCACTACCGGGTCGCGAGGTGTAGTGCACACGAGGGTCGTCTAGGAAGACATGCAACCGTTCTCGGCTGAGCTCATCGGCACTCTGATCGATGATGTGCACCTCGTAGTTCGAAACTGTGCTGCGAAGCACGCTTTCCAAGGCCACCACAATGTCTTCGGGCCGGTGGATCGTAGCGATGATCGCTGCGACGCGTGGCGGAGCGGATGCGGTCATCGAAGTCGCGCCAAGGCAAGACGAGCGTTGCGCGGCACCGCTCGGAAGCGCAGGTAGGCCGGCAGAAGTGGGGTGGTCAGCAAGTTGAAAACCGGTCGCCAGCTGAAGTAATACATCTCGACTCGCTCGAGCGCGTAGTTATCGCTCGCACGGGTGACGAGGCCGAGCCGATCCGAGCACGCGCAACTGTAGTGTCGGGCCGCGATCTCTCGCGCTCGCTGGTCGTACCTTCCACGCGGATACGCAAAGCTCCGAACGCTCACGCTGAAGCGATCTTCGAGGATCGCTTTGGCACCCACGATTTCCGCCTCGGCTTCTGATTCCGGCAGACGGGTCAGATCGGGGTGCGTCAGCGTGTGCGCTCCAACCGCAAAACCGGCACTGACCATCTCGCCGAGCTCTCTCCAGCTCACCATGGATTGACCCTCGATCGGGGGAAGTCTGTCGGAGGGGTCCCGGCCGGCCCGTTGGCCTGTGGTCACGAAGACGGTGGCGGTCATCCCGTGCTCCTGCAGTGTCGGGAAAGCTTCGCGATACGCGCTCTCGTAACCGTCGTCGATCGTGATTACGAGGCTCTTCGGCGGGAGCGGAGAACCGGCGCGCAGAATCTCGACGGCGTCGAGAAGATCGAGGCTCCGATACCCTTTGCGAGCCAGTCGCGCGAGCCCGCTTCGGAGCAGCGCGGGTGGAAACGAAATGGTGGAGGCTGGCGTAGCGAAACCGTGAAACGTCAGGATCGGCAAGTGGCCGAGATCCGACGTCAGATGGCAGTTTTCACTCATGGAGCGTGTTGTGGAGCTTGGGGTTTTGTTGGTCGCGGCGACATTGGCGCTGCGGATCCTGTCGATGCCGGCCGCTCGTCGGGAGCTGCGAGAACACCCTCGGTTCGCAGCGATCCTCGCCCTGCTCGGGGTCGCTGCTGTAGCTGCCGTGATCTGGGCAGCGGTTCGGTCGCCAATCGCCCTACGGTGGTTGGCGATCGGTGCGATCGCGTGGGTGGCGTTTTTCGCATGGCGCTCCCGTCCCGGTCGTGGTCGAAGCCGCTCCCGACCGCCCGGTTCCTTGGGCCTCAAGAGCTCGCTTGATGCCATCGTAGATCGAAGCTTCTACTCGGACCAGGCCCAGCGCCACGGCCCGGTATTCAAGATGGCGCAGTTTCACCAGCCGGTCGTCTGCATCGTGGACATCCAGAAGGGGCGAGAGCTCCTCAAGCGTGAGTCCGAGAGCCTCGTGCTCGCCCCGCTGCCGATCAGTGCCGAGATCCCGCGTGGGTTTATCCGCTACATGAAGCCCGACGATTATGCTGTCTACTCGCGGCTGTTTCGATCGGCGTTCTCCGAGGTCGTGCTCGAGGCGAATCGTGAGTACGCGTTGGAGATCGTCCGCCGAGAGCTGGGTGCGCTGGCAACCGCCGTCGATGGTGGGCCCCAGGTCGTCGATCCGCGAGGCACCGTGGAGGAAATCATGTTCGCTGTGTTGTTGCAGGTCTACTTCGGCGATGACATGAGTCCCTATGATCGGAACGTCATCGAAGGTTGTTGTCGAGACATCGGATCCGGCAACACGATCGGCAGGGCGAGTCCTCGGGCGCGGCGCGCGTTACAAACATTCGAAGAGCGGATTCGCGAACGCAGCAGAAGCGACCCGGCCGTGCAACACGATCGCTCATCGGTGTGGGGTGAGGTCTTGCGCTTGAAACCCGAGGCGGTCTCCGATTCGACGGCGATCGGGAACCTGCTCTTGCTGCTCGAGGCGTCCCGGGACAGCATCGGCGGACTGCTGATTTGGATCCTGAAGAACCTCGCAGAGAGCCGTGAGTCGGTTGAGGCGATCCGTGGTGCAGAACACGACGTAGCCCCAGCCAGAGACCTCACCGAGTGCGTCGTCCTCGAAACCCTTCGCCTGGCCCAAAGCGAGTACGTGTATCGGAAAGTCGTTAGACCCATTGAGTTCGATGGCTTCAAGGTTCCGAGGGGGTGGTTTATCCGCATCTGCGTGGCCGAGGTGCACAGGCAGACCCCACCGTTCGATCGACCTGAGGTATTCGATCCGACACGGTTTGCGAGCCGGCGGTTTTCTCGTGACGAGTTCTCACCGTTCGGACTGGACCACCACGCGTGTATGGGTGCCTCGCTGACGATGTTCGTGAGCCGAGCTTTTGTCGACGTGCTGGCTCGCGATTTTGACGCTCGCGTAGTGGCCGACGGCGCGCCCGAGCGTGGCAACCGGCACTGGAACCACTGGCGCCCGAGTTCCGAGCTCCGGATCGCGTTATCCCACGCTGAAGTGGCTAGA
The DNA here is from genome assembly GCA_039589035.1 of Gemmatimonadota bacterium. Classification (GTDB taxonomy): domain Bacteria; phylum Gemmatimonadota; class Gemmatimonadetes; order JACCXV01; family JAHWKZ01; genus CAMYLR01. The sequence continues at coordinate 9,221 of JBDHIC010000035.1, forward strand.
CCTGAAACCACCTCTCACCTAGCTCCGTAATGAATTACGAGCCCTTTCTCATCCACCTCCGGGAGGATCGATGCACGTGACATTGCTTCTCGCCGCCGCCAGCGCGGCGTTCTTGGCTACCGCGGATCCAGCCCCCGCTCAGCAACCCCTCTCGGCTGACGTCGGAACGATCACGATGACGTACCAGGCTGTAGACTCGAGTGCCGCCGTCGTCCTGGAGGACTATGCAGACTACGGAGCAGCTGTGATAGAGAGGTTTTTTGACCAACGATTTTCTGATCCAGTGACGATCAGGATTCTCCCCGATCGTGAATCGTTCGACGCGTACGCCGCGAAGAACTGGGGACTTCAACAGACTCAGTGCTGGATGGTCGGGGCGGCGGGAACGACCGAAATGGTGCTGCTCTCCACGCGGCACTGGAAACCCGAGTGCGATCACGATCCAGAAGACGCCGGTCACGTTCGGAACCTGGTAGTGCATGAGCTGGTGCACGTCTTTCATATGCAGAGCAACCCGACCGATGAGTTCGTTGGGGCAGAGGAAGTGGGTTGGTTCGTTGAAGGACTGGCCACGTATGTGTCTGGGCAGCTTGAATCGAGCCACGCGGATCGTGCTCGCGAGGCCGTTGAAACAGGCGAGACGCCGGATCGCCTTGTCGATGCCTGGTCCGGGCCGTATCGGTATGGTGTGGCCGGTTCGTTAGCCGCGTTCCTCGATGACCAAATCGGTCGCACCGCATTCACAGAACTGCTTACGGCTACGACTCAAGCCGAGCTTCTTGAGCCGACCGGGATGAGCGAGCAACAGTTCCTGGCGGCCTGGATGAAGTGGGTCCTGTCCGACGCCAGTCAGTAGGGGTAGACCAGGATTCTTGTCCAAACCCAGGAGGATCGATGCATCGACGATCGCCTCGATCTCGGACTCGACATCCGATCGTGACCCGGCCGCAATCATCCGAGCCCAGCAATCTCATGCAGCTCTTCGCAGCGCTCTCCGCGCAATGCGTGCACCCCCTCACGCGCGATCAGTGGCACCATCGCCACCCCGGCGACGGGGTCCGCCCACCACCAACCAAGCGCGGCGTTGAGACCCAGACCCAGCAGAAGGATCGCCGAGAGGA
>JBDHIC010000036.1:0-14347 GCA_039589035.1 Gemmatimonadota bacterium
CCGGCGGCGAGCGCTATGGCCACGACGTGAGCCCGACCCAAGCGGTTCTCAGCGGCGGGATCGTGGTCCTGCTGTTTCTGATCGCTCTGTGGGCGCTCCAGCTCAAGACCGAGGATGCTGGCGTCGCCGACGTCGGATGGGCCGCGGGCCTCGGCTTTTTGGCGATCTTCTACGCCGCCACGCTGGCCGACGGGTTGGTGGCGCGGCGTTGGCTTGTCGCTGCGGTGGTGGTGATTTGGTCGGTGCGTTTGACGCGCTACATCGTCATCGACCGCGTCCTGGCACCCGAGGAAGACGGCCGATATCAAGCGCTGCGCAAGCGGTGGGGATCGAGCGTGCAGCCCAAGCTGTTTGGCTTCTTTCTCGGTCAGGCTGCGCTGGCGATTCTGCTGTCGATCCACTTTCTTTTGGTTATGCTGCACCCGGCAACCGAGCTGCGCGTGTGGGAGTGGGTGGGAGCGCTGGTCGGGCTCGGCGCGATCGGCGCCGAATCGCTGGCCGACCGCCAGTTGGCGCGATTCAAAGCCTCCCCCGACAGCCGCGGCAAGACGTGCCGCGAAGGTCTCTGGCGCTACTCGCGCCACCCCAACTACTTCTTCGAGTGGATCTACTGGTTGGCGTTCGCGATCATGGCGGTCGGAGCGCCGTGGTGGTGGGCGACGCTCATAGCGCCCGCCGTCATGTACGTCTTGAGCGATCAAGAGTCGCGGCGACGAGTACCGGGAGTACCAACGAACCACCAATGCGTTTTTCCCGTGGTTTCCGCGCCACGTTGAGGGCTAGGGTTCAATCCCGCGCCGCGTCGGCGGCGCACCGAAACCCCACCATGTCGAGCCCGATGTCGGGCGGGTTTGCGTGCCGGTAGCTGACCCGCAGACAGTATGGGTTGTTGCCCCAACCGCCGCCGCGTAGGGTGACCGACCCCGGCCGACCGGGGAACTCGCTCGCTGTCCACTCCCACACGTTGCCGGCCATGTCGAGCACGCCAAACGGCGAGACGCCGCTGGGAAAGCTCCCCACCGGCGCGGTCGTCTCGTAGCCGTCGTTGTCGCTCGGCGCGCAACATTCAACGGTACCGAAGTTGGCGCGGCGCATCGACCCGTCGTCGGGTGCGGCGTTCCCCCACGGGAAGCGACGGCCGTCGGTGCCGCGGGCGGCGAACTCCCACTCCGCCTCGGTCGGCAGCCTGAGACCATAGAACCGGCAAAACGCGCTCGCGTCACGGGCCGAAACCTGGATCACCGGATAGTCCTCGCGGCCGGCGATCGATGATTCGGGCCCAAAAGGGTTGCGCCAATCGGCGCCCGATACGCGACGCCACTTACCGTCCCAAACGTTGCCCACGCCGGATCGCTCGCCATCGGTGCGGTGACCGCTCGAATCGATAAACGCCTTGAACATCCGATTGGTGACCTCCGTTCGCATGAGACGAAACGGTTCGACCGTTACCCGCCGCGGCGCTTCGTCGGCCTCACCTTCAGCATCGCCCATCACGAAGGTGCCACCCGGGATCTCGACCAGATCAAAACCCGAAGACGGTGTCGAGTTGCACCCGGTGGAGACAAGTGCGAGCGCCACCAGCGCCAGCCCAGCAGCAGCGATCATCGGCTCAGAGCGGTCAGAACAAAGCACGATTCGAGTCTACGAGCCCGGCGATCGCCCTGACCAGCGCAATCCGATCCGTTAGATTTGGGCCCACATGCCATCTCTTGATGCCATCCTGCGGGCGAACCCCGACTACGTCGACTCGCTCTACAGGCAATTCCTCGAAGATCCCGAGTCGGTCGACCCCACGTGGGCGCTCTTTTTCGCCGGCTTTCAGTGGAAAAGCGACGGGATAGGCGCCGAGAACGGGGCCGACCGGGCGACCATCGAGGCCGCAAACGGCAGACCGATCGAATTGACCTCGAGTGGCGCGATCCCCGAGGGCGTTGTCCCGACGGAAGCGGCGCACCTTCGTTGCTACGACCTGGTCCACACCTATCGCGAGTTCGGTCACCTGATCGCCGACCTCGACCCGCTCGGTCGCGGCTCGCGTGAACACCCGGTGCTGGCGCTGTCTGAGTTCGGATTCACCGAAGCCGATCTCGACCAGATCGTCGAGTGCTCGGCGTACAAGGGGATGCAGAAAGGGACGCTGGCCCAGTTTCTGGGAGCCCTCAAGGCGACGTACTGCGGGACGATCGGCGTGGAGTACATGGACGTCGCCGACACCGATGAGCGCGAGTGGTTGCAGACCCGGATGGAGCCCAATCGCAACGACCCCGGTCTGTCGACCGACGAGAAACGCGCCGTCTTGCGTCAACTGCTGGCTGCCGACACGTTCGAGGAAACGCTCCAACGGCGGTTCCCGGTCGCCAAGCGGTTCTCGCTCGAGGGTGGAACAACGCTCATTCCGTTGTTGACGATGATCGTCGAACAAGCGTCGGCTTCGGGCGTCGACGAGCTCGTCATGGGGATGGCACATCGCGGTCGGCTGAACGTGCTGGCACACGTTCTAGGCAAGCCTTACGAGCACTTGCTGGCCGAGTTCGAGGACCGACCGATGCCGGCCGAAGCGCAGGGGTATGGCGACGTCAAGTACCACCTCGGCTACTCGAACGACTACCAGACGTCGAGCGGTCGCAACGTCCATCTTGGGCTGGCGTTCAACCCGAGCCACCTGGAGGCGGTCAATCCGATCGTCCAGGGCAACGTGCGCGCCAAGCAGCAAGTGTTCGACGACGCCGAGCGGCAGCGCGCGATCCCGGTACTCATCCACGGCGACGCGGCGTTTGTCGCCCAGGGCGTGGTTGCCGAGACGCTGATGTTGAGCCGTCTCGATGCGTACCGGACTGGGGGGACGATCCACGTCATCATTAACAACCAGGTCGGGTTTACCACCGATCCCGAGGAAGGACGGTCGACCCGCTACGCGTCGGACATCGCGAAAACTGTTCACGCGCCCGTGTTCCCCGTCAACGGCGATGACCCGGAGGCTGCGGTCCACGCAGCGCGGCTGGCGATCGGGTACCGGCGGGAGTTTCAGCGCGACGTCGTTATCGACCTGATCTGCTACCGGCGCCACGGCCACAACGAGCTCGACGACCCGACGTTCACCCAGCCGCTGATGTACGAGCTCGTCAAGCAGCACCCGTCGAACTCGACGGTGTACGCCACTGACCTGATCGAGGCTGGAGTTTCCACTCAAGAAGAGGTGGAGTCGATCCGATCCGAGCTGGTAGCCGAGCTGGACGCCGCACACAGCGCGGCGCAGGAGCTCCCCGAGCAGCCGCTGCACAAGCTGGGTGGTATCTGGAAGGGCCTAAGCATGCGCAGCGGGGACGCGAGCTCGGAAACCGCCGTCCCACGCGAGATGTTGGAACGAATCGCCCGCGGCCTGACGACCGTTCCGGATGGATTCAACTGGCACCGCCGGCTCAAGAAGTTGATGCAAGCACGGGCCGGGATGGTGCTCGAAGATCGCGACATCGATTGGGGGTGCGGCGAGGCGCTGGCGATTGGTTCGCTGCTGCTCGAAGGGACTCCGGTTCGATTCTCGGGTCAGGACACCGGCCGCGGCACGTTCAGCCATCGGCATTCGATCTATATCGATCAGAAGAGCGGCGAACCGTACGTTCCGCTCAACCATCTCGATCCGCAGCAAAACGTGCTTCACATGATCAATAGCCCGCTGTCTGAGCTGGCCGCGCTCGGTTTCGAGTATGGCTACTCGGCCGCTGATCCGTGGACGTTGGTCGTGTGGGAGGCGCAGTTTGGCGACTTCGTCAACGGCGCGCAGGTCGTGATCGATCAGTTCTTGGCGAGCGGCGAGATGTCGGGGTTGGTGATGCTGCTGCCGCACGGCTACGAGGGGCAGGGTCCGGAGCACTCGAGCGCACGGCTGGAGCGATTCCTCGAGCTGTGCGCCGAGGACAACATTCAGGTCTGCAACCTGACCACGCCGGCGCAGCTGTTCCACACGCTGCGGCGCCAGATTCGCCGCGATTTTCGCAAACCGCTCATTATTATGAGCCCGAAGAGCCTGCTGCGACACAAGCGCGCCGTCTCGCGGATCAGCGACTTCACGAACGGGGGTTTCCAGGAGATCCTCGACGAGGTCGAGTTGGCCAACCCGCAAGCGGTCCGCCGGCTGCTTGTATGTTCGGGCAAGATTTACTACTCGTTGATTGAAACGCGGCGATCGTCCGGGTCGAGCAGCTGTATCCGTTCCCCAGTCGAGCGTTGCGCCACCTCGTGGCGAGTTATTCGAATGTGCAGCGAGTGACCTGGGTCCAGGAGGAACCTAAGAATATGGGCGCTTGGCGGAACATCCGACACCGGTTGGAGGAGAATCTCCCGGCGAGTGTCCGGCTGTCGTACGCCGGCCGGCCCGAAGCTCCGTCTCCAGCGACCGGCATGCACACCATTCACGAAAAGGAAGAGCAGACCCTGATCGACCAGGCGCTAGGCAAGTAGAAACAGGGAGCCTGGTGGATATCACGATCCCCCCGCTCGCTGAGTCGATCACCGAGGGCGACATCGCGGCCTGGCTCGTCAAGAACGGCGATCGGGTCGAAAGGGACCAGGCGGTGCTCGAGCTGGAGACCGACAAGGCGACGGTCGAAATCGCCGCCGAGGCGAGCGGAACAGTCGAGATCCTGGTGGCGACCGGCGAAACGGTGCAAGTCGGCGATGTGGTGGGGCGGATCGCCGAGGGCGAAGCGGCGGTGGAAGCCGCGCCTGAAACTATGAAGCCGGAGCCAAAGCCGGCTGAACCACCCGCACCCGAGCCACCCCCCGCCGCGCCGGGACCGACCCCGCCACCGGAACCCGTTTCGATGCCGGCCGTGGAACCGCCACCGGCCCCCAAACCGGCCGCAGTCGCCGCGCAACCCGACGCACCCGGCACGCGGCGCGAGAAGATGACCCGCCTGCGGCAGCGGATCGCCGAGCGGATGGTCGAAGCGCAGCGGACGGCAGCGATCCTGACCACGTTCAACGAGATCGACATGACCGGCGTGCTCGAGCTCAGGAAGGAGTACCAGGAGGATTTCGAAGCCCGGCACGGAGTCAAGCTCGGTTTCATGTCGCTGTTTGGTCGAGCCTCGATTCTGGCGCTGCGCGATTTCCCTGAGCTCAACGCGTACATCGAGGAGATCGAGGTCGTCTATCACGACTACGTCAACCTCGGGATCGCGGTAGGTACGCCGCGCGGACTGGTCGTCCCAGTATTACGCAACGCCGATCGGATGTCGTTCGCCGAGATGGAGCTCGCGATCAAAGAGCTCGCCACCCGCGCCCGTGATGGTGATCTCTCGATCGATGAGTTGCAGGGTGGTACGTTTACGATCTCGAACGGCGGGATCTATGGGTCGCTCATGTCGACCCCGATCCTGAACCCGCCACAGAGCGGGATCCTCGGGATGCACAAGATCGAGCGGCGACCGGTCGTCCTGGAAGATGGACCGATCGTCGCCCGACCCATGATGTACGTCGCGTTGTCGTACGATCACCGGATCGTCGATGGCGAGCAGGCGGTTACATTCTTGGTCAGGATCAAGGAACGACTCGAGGATCCGACCCGCTTGCTGCTCGATTCCTGACTATCACATTCGACCGATTACCCTTCACCAAGATGAGGCGACTTATGTCAAACCGCGGTAGACGCTTCACCATTCTCACACTCACTTTGAGCCTTGCGACGATTGGATGCGGAGATTCCGGTGCCGGCGGAGGAGACACTGCCTCCGGTGACGCGCCCCCCGAGCCTGCCGCTGCCGCACCCGTAGTGACGGAGGTTGTTGCGATGTACGCACCCGAGCTGGGCGTCGATCTCGACGCGATGACGAAGACCGACTCTGGACTGCATTACGCGGTCCTGGCGGAAGGGGAGGGTGACGAAGCCGTCAACGGCAAGGACGTCGTCGTCCATTACACCGGCTGGTTGCCAAACGGGACGAAGTTCGATTCCAGCCGCGATCGCGGCGAGCCGTTCATGTTCCCGTTGGGCTCCGGCAGCGTCATCGCCGGTTGGGAGGAGGGCGTGGCCGGCATGCGGGTTGGCGATCAGCGCAAGCTCGTGATCCCGCCGGCGCTGGGGTACGGCGCGGCTGGGGCGGGTGGCGTGATCCCACCAAACGCGACGCTCGTTTTCGACGTTGAGTTGTTAGAGGTACGGTAGCGTGAACAAGGAGAACTTGATCGAGAATCTGAACGAGGATCTGGCGAACGAGCTTTCCGCCATCACGCAGTACATCACCTATGCGGCAAAAGCGACCGGGCCGTACAGACCGCAACTCGCGGCGTTTTACCTGGCCGAGGTGACCGACGAGCAGGCTCACGCGCAGTTTCTGGCCAACAAGATCGTGGCGCTCGGCGGTGAACCGACGACGACCCCGGCACCGGTGCCGGCTGCGAGTTCGAACCAGGAGATGTTGGAGGCTGTCCTCGCGGCCGAGCGCGATGCGGTAAAGAACTACACCTCACGCGCCAAGGAGGCCGAGGAGTTTGGCGACAAGGGACTTGCGGTCCAACTCGAGGACATGGTGCGGGACGAAAGCGGCCACGCCGAAGAGACCGAGCGCATCCTTCGCGACTGGCCGCTCTGACGCCGACTAGCCCGTTGGGGTACGGCGCTGTCGGGGCGGCGGCGCCATCCCACCCAACGCGACGCTCGTTTTCGACGTTGAGTTGTTAGAGGAACGGTAGCCACAACTCAACCGGAGGAACCCGTCTTGTTGTTACGTATCGTCGCTCTCGCGCTGGTGTGCGCGGCGTGCTCCAATCACCCCATGGCTCGCGACCCCGGTGACCGGCCGACGACACCGGCATCGCTCGACCGTGAGTTTCGTATCGCGTTTGGACAGACGATCGCGGTCGAGAGCACGGATCTCGAGATCACGTTTGACGACGTCTCCGATAGTCGCTGCCCGCAGAACGCCGTGTGCGTGTGGGAGGGAACCGCTCACGTCGTCCTCGCGGTCGCGACGAGCACCACCAAGCCCGCGCTGTTGGCGCTCGATACCCACCCCGACCTGCCCGGGTCCGGGCGCGCGTTCGACTATGTGATTCGACTCGTCAAAGTCGACCCGTTTCCCATTCTGGACGTCGCCCAGCCCCGAGAGTCCTACGTTGTGACGTTGGTGGTTAGTTCTTGAACCGGTAGGTGATTCTGCCGCGGGTCAGATCGTACGGCGACAGCTCGACGGTGACGCGGTCGCCGGTCAGGATCTTGATGTAGTGCTTCCGCATCTTGCCCGAGATATGGGCCAGGACCAGGTGGTCGTTGTCGAGCCGCACACGAAACATCGTGCTCGGCAAGCACTCCTCGACCGTGCCCTGAACTTCGATCACGCCAGCTTTATCCGCCATGATCCGTAATCTACTGGCTCTAGCGAGCTTGCGCTAACGATCGCAGGCTAGAACTCGAACGTGACGGCGATCTGATACTGGATCAACTCGATCTCTGATCGTGCCAGCCGCCGGTCAATGTTGAACTCTCCCTCTTCGGTCACGAGCGAGCCTTCACGCAGGTACTCGACCTCGTTGCCCTTGACGTAGCGCGCACCCAGATCGATGTACGCCCGTACCGGATCCCGAGCGCCCTCGCGGAGCTGACCACCGGAGAAGCCAGGCCGGGGCTGGCCTTCATAGACGCGGATCAGGAGGCCGCCGCCGCCGCCCCAGATCCAGGTCCAATCGTTTTGATTGGTATCCGATAGGACCGTCACGTTGGTCAACGGATCATCGATCGAAGTCGTCGTAAAGAACCACCCGAATCCGCCGCTTCCCTGGATGTACGGCTGAGCCACGCCAGTCGGCGCCTTGAGTTGCAGGAGTCCCTGCAGGAAGAACGTCTGGTTGTCCGTCTCGACGTCGACGGTGATGTCGGGTATGGTGCCTGACAACGCTGCCCGCCGGTCGACGCTGCCGTACGTTTGTAGCGTGCCTGTCGCCCCGATCGCCACCGATCGGTTGCGATTTAGCGCATACAGGTACGAACCGGTGAATCCAAAACCGGTATCGGTGTTGCGATCGAACTGTCCACGCGGATCGGTGATCGACAGCCCGATCGTCGCCTGATGCTGGGCGGTCGCTGAGGTTGGCACCGCTAGCATGATTGTGAGTAAAACAAACAACGCTTTTTTCATAACCCTCCTATCCGGGGTCGCAATCAAGAACCGGCCTCTTCGTTGTCGTCGGGTGGCCGCCTTCTCATGATCGCTACCACTTCCTCGCCACCGAAAAGAGTCGAGGAAACGGTGAACCCCACAAACTCATAGCCGGCATCTCCGGCTCCTTGAAGCTCCTCTTGCATCGTTGACGTCCTCTTGGTGGCTAACAGCTTGTACTCATAGGTGTCATCCAAGCTGGCCTCTCGGTCTCGCTCCAGGATGACGACAACCTCTTGGTTGCCAAACGCGGTCTCGAACACCGTCTGACCTCGGTACTCGTAACCCGCGTCGCCCGCCGCCTGAAGCTCCTTTTGCATCGTCGAAGTCTTGTTTGTAGCCAAGAGCTTGTAATGATATCTGCTCGGGCTCTTGCCGTCGCCGAGCTTGCACATGATCGCGACGACCTCGGAACCTCCAAACGCGGTTTCGCCTCCCATGACGTCCTGAAGGCGGTAACCGGCGCTAGCCGCCTGATTCAACTCCATTTCCATAGTGGAGGTCTTTTTCGTGGCCAGCAGCCGAAAGTCACGTGGCTCCGATTCTCCGTTCGAGCAATCGTTTGGAGAAGCTCCTGAGCCGCCGTCCTGACCAAACACACCGGTCGGAAACATCAACATGGCGAGAACGACGAGCGATCCGACCGTGCGAGTCGACAGCATGTTTGGTCTCTCCCCTCTATAAGGCCTGTCCGTATGCTCCCTGGGCCTCTGGGTGGTACTCCCCTTGGTTGGGTGAGGTTCCGAAAATCAAGCATCGATTCCTTCGTTCTTCAGCATGATGAGGAGCATCTTGAAGGGGGTCTCCGCGCTCACGGCGTGCGGGACGCCGGCCGGCAAGCGAAGCACTTCTCCCTCGGTCGCCACGTGTGCGGTTTCCGCGATCGTGATGTGGGCGGTGCCGTCCAGGATCTGGATCACCGCTTCGTGGGGGGTGCTGTGCTCGCTCAAGCCCTCGCCCGCATCAAACGCGAAGAGTGTCAGCGAGCCGCCGCGGTTTTTGACGAGTGTTTGGCTGACGACCGCTCCGGGCTGGACCGTGATCATCTCGGTCAGGCTTTTGGGCGTGTCCACAGGCGAGTCCTCCTCAGGACGTTAATTTGTCGCTCCATCGAGTACGAGCGGCTATAAGGTACCCGGCATACAGAATAGGGAGGATATAGTCACGATGAAGATCGTCATCTGCGGCGCCGGTGGGCGCGATTTTCATGTTTTCAACATGCTCTATCGGGATGATGCGGAGACCGATGTGGTTTGCTTTACCGCGGCGCAGATCCCGCACATCGACTCGCGAACGTACCAGGTCGCGGGTCCGCGGTATCCGAGCGGGATACCGATCCGGCCCGAATCGGAGCTGGAAACGATCGTAGAGGAGAACGACGTCGACGAGGTCGTCTTCGCCTACAGCGACGTTCACGACGACCATCTGCATGCGTTGCAAAAGCGTGTCGAGCCGCTTGGTGCGCGGTTCACGCCCTTCGACCCGGATCAGACGATGCTCGATCCGCCGCGACCGTGTGTGGCGATCTGCGCGGTGCGCACCGGCTGCGGTAAGAGCGGGGTAAGCCGGTACGTGGCGAAGGTCCTGCGCGAGTGCGGCCTGAAGGTCGCCGCGATCCGCCATCCGATGCCGTACGGTGCGCTCACCCAAGAGCGCGCGGTTCAGCGCTTCGTATCCGAGGCCGACCTCGTGGCCCAGAACTGCACGATCGAAGAGCGTGAGGAGTACGAGCCCCATCTCGACGCCGGCAACCTGGTCTATGCGGGCATCGACTTCGAGCGGATCGCAGCGGCCGCCGCGGAGGAAGTGGATGTGCTGGTGTGGGATGGTGGCAACAACGACACACCGTTCTACCGACCGAACCTGCTGATCACGCTCGTCGATCCGTTGCGCCCGGGCCATGAGCTCACGTACTTCCCGGGTCGCTGGAACCTGGAGCATGCCGATGTCGTCGTCGTCGCCAAGAGCGAGATGGCGACCGACGAAGCGCTGGAGACGGTGCGCGGCAACATCGCCTCGGTCAATCCCGGAGCGATGGTCGTTGACGGGGGTTCCCCGATCGATATCGGAGATGCAGACCTGGCCGGGAAGCGGGTCCTGGTGGTGGAGGATGGGCCCACTGTCACCCACGGCGGGATGGGGTACGGCGCCGGCCTTATCGCCGCTACGCGGGCCGGCGCGGAGATCGTCGACGCCCGTCCGCACGCGGTCGGTGGGATCGCCACGGCGTTCGAGAACTACCCGCACCTGGAGCGAGTGCTTCCCGCGATCGGCTACGCGCCCGAAGACCTGGCCGACCTCGAGGAGAGCATCCGCCGCGCCGAGTGCGACGCGGTCATCATCGGCACGCCGAGCAACATCACGAAGCTGCTGTCGATCGAACAACCGACGGTGCGCGTGAGGTATCGCTTCGAGGAACGAGACGGCACGGCCCTCGCCGACCGCGTGCGTACAGTCTTCTGTTAGCGGATGAGCTCTAGCTCGCGCTCTCGTAGATCGGCGTAGGCTTTGGGGGGTGACAGATTGGGGTCGGCGAAGCGGGTCGCCAATCGCGGCAAGTAATCCTCGAAGTTCGCGAACGACAGCCCCAACTCCTCCTTGGCGCGCCGATTGTCGAGCACCGACATCCAGGGGTTCGAGTGCGGCGAGCAACCGGGAAAGATCCCGGCGTGTTGCAGCTCCGCGCGCGGTCGTCGCACGACTTCGGGGCGAACACCGACCAGCTCGCCGAGTGCTTCGACAAAACGCTCCAGCGTCCACGCCTTGTCCTGCGCCAGGTTGTATGCCTCGCCGTGAACGGAGCCGTCTTCGACGATCCTTACGATCGCACTCACGACGTCGCGCTGATCGATATGCTTGAGCGGAGGACCGGCTTCTTCGGGGATGACGAGCGGGCCGCCATCGAGGAGACGTAGCACGTAGCCGTGGATCCGGCCGTAGTGATCGCGCTCGCCGTGGATCATCGGGAGCCGCAGACTTGTCGCCGGAAACCCTCGTGTTCTCCACGCCTCGGCCAGCAGGTCCTCGCAGCCCCGTTTGTCGATGCCGTACTGCCACTCGCGAGTCTCCCACTCGGAGCCCGGGCGCGGCAGAAGCGGGCCCTCATACTCTCCCTCCCGGGCAGGAGATGAACACCCCTCTCGGACGAGGTAGACTTGGCCTGTCGAGAAGTGAACGTAATGGCCGATCCGGGCATCTAATACATCGAGGGCGCCTTGGGTCTCTTCCGGTCGCATGGCGATCGTATCGACCACCGCGTCGAAGTCGCGACCTCCGAGAGCCTTCATGAGTTGACCGGGATCCCTGCGGTCACCATGCAATCGATCCACCGCCGAGCCCAATTCATCGGGGGTCCGTCCGCGGTTGAACGTCGTTACGCGGTGCCCCCGATCAACCATCTGGAGGATGAGATGATGTCCCACGTTCCGCGTACCACCGATCACCAGGATATTCATAGCTGGCGAACGATAGCCGTCTGTACGTTGATCGGCATGATGCTGACGCTCACGGCGATTCCGTTGGTCGCGCAGGATACCGACCGGGCCGTAGCGCCGCTCGAGGTACGCCCGACCCCGGCGTTTGCATCCGCGGTCGAAGCCGGCACGCGCACCGAGACCGGCGTGCCGGGTGAAGACTACTGGCAGCAGCGGGTCGACTACGACATCGACGTCACGGTCGATCCGGCCACCCGTCTGCTGACGGGCAGCGAAACGATCACCTACACCAACCGATCGCCCAATACGATCAACAACATCTTCTTTCACCTGTATCAAAACCTCTTCGCCGAAGGTGCGATCCGAACGCGCGGCGTGCCGTTGACCGGTGGGATGACACTCGATCGCTTGGCGATCGACGGTGTGGAGCGCGAGGTCGATCCGGCCAATCACAGGGAAACGGTTCAAAGCGGGACGGTCATGGCGGCTAAGCTGCCGGACCGCTTGCCTCCCGGTGGCTCGGCGACGATCGAGATCGACTGGCACTTCACGATCCCCGAAGGCGAGGGTGTACCGCGGATGGGCATGGCTGATGAGACCACGGGCGAGATCGCGCAGTGGTATCCGCAAGTCGCCGCGTATGACGACTTGGTCGGATGGGATACGCGGCCGTACCTGTCCAACGGCGAGTTCTACCTGGAGTACGGCACGATCGATCTGGCAATTACCGTCCCCGCGGGCACGGTCGTCGTGGCGACCGGCGAGCTCACGAACGCCGAAGAAGTCTTGCCGGCAGCGGTCCGCGAGCGGTTGGCGCAGGCCGTCGGAAACGATGACGTCGTCCATGTCGTGACCGCCGACGATTTCGGTCCCGGCAAGGCGACCCGCGGCCGGGCAGGTGAGACTCTCACCTGGCGGTTCCATGCCGAGGATGTTCGCGATGCCGCGTTCGCGTTCAGCGATCACTATCTGTGGGATGCGACCAGTGGTCTCGTCGATGAGGAGACCGGGCGTCGCACGGCGGTGCATACGCTCTATCGCCCGACGGCCAACAACTGGGTCGATTCAGCCAAGATGGCCAAGGGTGCGGTCGAGACGTTCAGCCGCAACGTCTACCCGTATACGTATCCGCACATCACCAGCACCGAGGGGCTGGTCGGTGGGATGGAGTATCCGATGATCGTGTTCGTTCGGAATTTCGGCACCGCGGATTTCACTCAACGCGTGATCGCCCACGAGATCGGTCACGAATGGTTTCCGATGATGGTCGGTTCTGATGAAACCGCATACGCGTGGCTGGACGAGGGTGTCAACACGTTTATCACGATCTTTGCTTCCGAGGATTACTACCCGAATTCGACCGAGCGACGGGAAGTGCGCGACGAGTATCGTGGCTACGCTAGAACAAACAACGTGTACATGGCAGCGATGGCGCCTCCGGATGGAATCTCGGCCGGTGGGGCCAACCTAGGAGCGCTCGGGTATCGCCATCCGGCTACGGCGCTCTTGGCGTTGCGCGAGATCCTAGGACATGAGACCTACGATCGAGCGCTCAACGAGTACACCGATCGGTGGCTCTACAAGCACCCGGCGCCGTTCGACTTCTTCAACACCTTCGAGGAGGTCGCCGGCCAGGATCTTGACTGGTTCTGGGTGCCGTGGCTCTACGGCCCGGGGATCAGCGACCACGCGATCGGCGGTGTCGAGCGCAACGGCGACGAAGTCGTGATCACCGTTCGCAACGAGGGCACCGTGTTGTCGCCGATCAAAGCTGAGATTACCAATGGCAACGGGGAGAAGGTGCTGGCGGAGGTGCCGGCATCGGTCTGGTTCGACGGCCGTCGCGAGACACAGGTGAGGGCCGAGGTCGACGGTACGGTCACCCGTGTCGAGCTCGATCCCGAGGGGTTGTTCGCCGACATCGACCCCAGCGACGACGTGTTCGAGCCGATGCAGACGGAGTCGTAACATGGAGTGGGAGTCACGCGCAGAGGAGGCCATGCGGAAGTTGCTTCTGCAGCTCGATCGGCGTGATCGGGAAGGTCATGAGCCCAGGGCGCGTGAGGCTGCCGAGCTTCACGCGCGGGCTCACGGGCTCCGCGTCGTCAACGAGGACGCCGCGACCGTCGGGTTTGTCAAAGCCGCGTCGACGATGATGAAGGCGCAGGTCAAGAATGCGCTGCGGCGGCGCGGGGTCAACCTCCAAAAATATGAAGATTTCTTCTAGGCCCAGTTGCCCCGCCGGGGACGTGGTTGAAGGGTTGGTCGGCGCGTACTTTTAGAGTGCCTGCTTTTCTGTGGGCCTGTAGCTCAGTCTGGTTAGAGCGCACGCCTGATAAGCGTGAGGTCGGTGGTTCAACTCCACCCAGGCCCACCATGAGGAAGCCCCGTCACGGCGGGGCTCCTTTGGGTTTGAGGGGTGGGCGGGTGCCGGGGGGTTGAGGGGCGCGGTAACAAGAACGGTAACAAGCCAATGGCGTGAGGCCGGATTCCTACGCACCGGGCCGGGGTTTTCCGGACATCCATGCGGCTCGATGATGGATACGATTGATGATGGTAGGGCCCCAAAGAACGCCGGGCCGTCGAGGGCACTGCCGGAACACGGATCAGTGGCCCGTTTCCGTCTCTTACACCTTGGAGGAACCATATGCGAGCGATTCTCAGGTTGATTGAACGTTCTTGTCCCGTCTTGCTTGTTATGTTCGCTCTCGCCTGCTCTGATGATGGACCAACAGGGGATTCCCAGCTCTGCGGAGGCGT
>JBDHIC010000037.1:0-11241 GCA_039589035.1 Gemmatimonadota bacterium
CAGCGGACGCGCTCATCGACGAGAAACGGTTTTGGCTCCACGGGGCGAAACGTATGCATAGCGTTGCGGGTCGGCGAGTCAGGATACAAACTGTTTTACGGAGGGGTGACAAGAATGCGACAAACCTTTCTCCCGCCACGATTAGCGATCTTCTATTTGGTCATCGCGTGGATCGTGGATTACGGCTTATCGAGCCCGGCGGTCATATCGATCGGGTACCGTTTCTGGCTCAGCCTGGTGGTTGTCGTGGGAGGGGTATGGCTCTCCTACCGCACCGTAAAGCTGTTCGAACGCGCGGGAACGACCCATAAGCTGGCCGGCGAGAGCACCGCGCTGGTCATCGAGGGGCCGTTTCGGTGGAGCCGCAACCCGATGTATCTGGGTCTCACGCTGATCGTGCTCGGGATCGCAATCTACGGTGGATCGGTGCCCTTTCTGCTGGTCCCGGTCGTATTCTTCCTGACGCTGAATCTCGGGTTCGTTCCGTGGGAGGAGCGGCGGCTCGAGGCGACGTTTGGCGACGAGTATCGGGCTTATCGCGAGCAGGTTCGGCGCTGGCTCTAAATGGGTGCGGGATTGAAGGGAAATCCCCTACACGTTTTTGGTGCTCCTCCCTGCTTCCTTGAGGACCGCCTAACCGGTACCATTAATGGATGAGAATACATCTTGCGTGTAGTCTGCGTGGACGGTGACGACCAAAGCGCAAATCGAGACCGCGCGCGCCGTTCCTAGCGACAGCGGCGAGCCGCGTTACCAAGTCTTCGAGCTCCCCGAGCA
This sequence comes from Gemmatimonadota bacterium, assembly GCA_039589035.1. Classification (GTDB taxonomy): domain Bacteria; phylum Gemmatimonadota; class Gemmatimonadetes; order JACCXV01; family JAHWKZ01; genus CAMYLR01. The sequence goes on from JBDHIC010000037.1 coordinate 778, forward strand.
CACGGTGGAGATCGTGTCCGATTCGGGAGAAGGCGCGCAGAAGTGTGGCCAGATCCTGGGTGCCGTGACGGCCAAGATGGGGAACGGGGTCTGGACGGTCGAGATCATCCCCGCTGAAATCGAACCACCGCCTCGCAGCCCAGCCGGTGGTAGCGGCAACCGCGTGCGGATCGGCTCCGAGCCGGTGACAAACTGGGGTGACGAGACGCAGCTCGTGGTGGCGTTCAACGAGCAAGTCCTGCTGGGCCGATCATCCCGACGAAGCGATTCAGAACGCGTGGCAAGAAGCCAAGCGCGAGTTTGAACAAACAAATTACCGGATCATCGAAGTGCCGATGCAGGAGCAGTGTTTGACCGTCGTCGAGGATCCGCGTCGCGGCAAGAACATGTTCGTGCTCGGCATGCTGGCCTGGATCTACGACCGCGACCTCGATCTTTGCCGCGATCAGATAGCGCACGCGTTCCGCAAGAAGTCGGAAGAGATCTACAACCGCAACGTCGAGCTGCTCGACCTCGGGTACGGCTGGGCCGAGGAGAATCTCGATTTCCGGATCAGCATCCCGGCGCAGCCGACAACCGATCCGATGGTGGTCATGAACGGCAACGAAGCGGTTGCGCTGGGCGCGATCGCCGCCGGGATGGAGTTGGCCGCGATGTACCCGATTACGCCTGCGACCTCGGCGTCGCATGAGCTCGGCGATGTGTTCGAGAAGTTCGGTGGCGTGGTGCACCAGGCCGAGGACGAGATCGCCGCCGCCGGCGTCGCGATCGGCGCGTCGTACGCGGGCAAGGTCGCGTATACGATTACGTCGGGCCCGGGGCTGGCGCTAAAGACCGAGTTTTTGGGGTTGGCGGTAATGATCGAGATGCCGCTGGTGGTGGTCGACGTACAGCGCGGCGGACCCGCCACAGGATTGCCGACCAAGGTTGAACAGTCGGACCTGTTAGCGGCGATCTTTGGTCAACCGGGTGACGCGCCGCACGTCGTCATGGCGCCAGCCACGATCGAGGAGTGTTTTCACGTCATGGTCACGGCGCGCCGCATCGCCGAGACGTTTCGCACCGTGGTCATCGTGCTGTCGGATGCCAACCTGGCGACCGGGGTACAACCCTTCCGGCGCCCCGAGCTCGATCCCGCATGGGTGGCGGCGCCACCCGACCTGAGCCCGGTCCCCGAGGGTCTAAGACCCTACGATTGGGATGCCAAAACGGGGTTGTCACGGCGGTTCGTGCCCGGTCAGCCAGGTGGCATGTACACCGTTACGGGATTGGCGCACGATGAATCGAGCCGAGTCGCCTACAGCTCGGCGGTCCATCAACGCAGCTCGACGATGCGCAGCCGCAAGATCGCGGTGCTCCAGAGCACGCTTGAGCCGCCGAAGGTGTACGGAGACGACAGTGGTGAGCTGTTGGTCGTCGGGTGGGGCAGCACCAAGGGCGCGATCGAAGAAGCGGTCGACCGCCTACGCGACGAAGGGATGAGCGTCTCGTCGCTTCACCTGAGCTTCCTCTCTCCGCTCGAGCCGGGCATCAAAGAGATCTTCAGTCGGTTCGGGAAGGTGATGACGGTCGAGATCAACTACAGCGACGAGCCGGCTGCGCCGTATATCAACGAGGAGAACCGCCGCCGCGGACAGCTGGCGTGGTTGCTCCGCGCACAGACGCTCTACGATGTCGATTGCTGGACGCGGGTGCTCGGCGAGCCGCTGCGACCGAGAGCGATCGCTGACGCGGTCCGGCAGCGAATAGAAACCGTGGAAGGAGACGAAGCGTGACGATCCCAGTCAATTCGCTGTTGCAGTGCGCGTTGGACGACGACCGGATATTCGAACGCTCGGATTACGAGGGACCGATCCCGCGCTGGTGCGCGGGTTGCGGCGATCATTCGGTCTTGGCGGCCACGCAGCGACTGTTGGCTGACGAGCAGTTCCAGCCCGAGACGACAGTTTTTGTTTCCGGGATCGGGTGCTCGAGTCGGTTCCCGCATTACCTCAAGACGTATGGTTTTCATGGCCTCCACGGCCGGGCGCTGCCGGTCGCTACCGGGATCAAGCTGCATCGGCCCGACCTCGACGTGTTCGTCGTGATGGGCGATGGTGACTGCACGTCGATCGGTGCCGGCCATTGGGTTCACGCCACCCGCTACAACATCGACATGGTGGCGTTGATGCTCGACAACAACATCTATGGGCTGACCAAGAACCAGACCTCGCCCACGACACCGCAGGGCTATCCAAGCAACACGCAGCCCCGAGGCAGCTGGTTGCCGGCGCTCAACCCGATCGAGGCGACGTTGGGTATCACCAACGCGTCGTTCGTGGCCCAGACCGCGGAGTGGATTCCGCCGCATCTGTTTGCCACCATTAAGGCGGCCTACCACCATGAGGGCTTCGCGTTTGTGCGGATTCTGCAACGTTGCCCGAAGTACACCGCGCCGTTGTTCGAAGAGGGGCTCAAGAACCCGGACTCGATCGAGTTGCTGGTCCACGAAGATGGGGTCATGGTCGACGGTCTCGAAAACGTCTACAAGAACCAGGTGCGTCACGATCCGCGCGATATCCACGCCGCCCGTAGACTGGCTGAAGAGGACGGGCGGACGCGGCTCGGTGTCTTTTTCCGCGATGAGTCACGTCCGCGGTACGAAGAGATTCGCCAGTTGCCGTCGATCACCGCGGAGGAGAAAGTCGCGCGTCTCTCGGAGGAATTGGATCTGCATGCCGTCTGACGAACGGATCGAACAAGCGCTTTCGGCGTTTGAGCCGCCCCGGGTCGCGTTTCGATCGGCGATCGCGACCACGATCGGCGAGCTCGACGCGATGCTCGCGGCCGGAACCGCGGGTGAGGGTCAAGCGGCCGAGCGGATCGCGTCCGAGCTGGGCCGTTTTGCGTCCGGACACATCGACGCTCAGCGATTCGCAGCACTTGTGGCCGAGGAGCCGCGGTTGGACCCGGTGGCCGCCGAGGCGGTCGGTAGGGCGCGCAGGGTGCTGGTCGAAATCGAGGCCCGCGAGCCCCAGAGTTATTGCGTTCGGGTCGCATCCGGAGACGATTTGGCGGCCAAGGTCGCCGCGGCGTGGGCCGATTTTGGACGCGTGTTTGGCACCGCGCGGCTGGTCGAAGCTGCGCGCAAGGGTCAGTACCGCTTGCCGAATCACGAGCCGTTGATGTCGTCGTTTCCGTTCTCACAGTGGAGCCGCGCCGAACGAGCCTTGACGCCGCCTTTGATCGTCGACGTCGACGGCGAAGCGTTGCAGGTCGATGGTGTAGCCAAGTTTCTGGACGGAGGTGCGAAGCTCGTGCTGCTGGTGCGCGGCGATTCACCGCCGGCCCCATTGGCGCGGTTGGTGAGTCCAAGCGTTTTTATTGCCCAGACCAGTGACATCGATGTGCTCGATCGGGTACGCGAGGTGCCGGGACCGGCGATCGTCGCGCTCGTGAACGAGTCGGCGGCCCGGTTTGTCCATGATCCGACCAATGGGTCGAAACTGTCGGCCCGGATGTCGGTCGACTTCGTGCCCGACGACGACCCCCGAGTCGCCCGCGGTCCGATCTCCGCCTTTCGACAGGCCGAGGATCTGGGCCATCTGCGGACCTTGATTGCGATGGCGGCGGGTGAGACGATAGCGCCGGCCGCCGCGGTTGGTGGCACTAACGGTGACGAGGCGCCGGCCGAGCCGGCCGATCGGCTCGCGGCGTGGCTGCTTCAGCAGGCAGACATGCCAACCGAGGAGACGCCGTCGTGAGCCCCGAGACGATCCTCGGTTCGATGGCGATTCTGGGCGGGGTCGGCCTGACGTTTGGTGTTTTGATTGCGCTCGCGCACCGCAAGTTGGCGGTGTGGGAAGACCCGCGCCTCGACGTTGTCACTGACATGCTGCCGGGTACCAATTGCGGCGCGTGCGGCCTCGGTGGGTGCCGAGCGTTCGCCGAAGCGACGATCAAGGGCGATATCGAGCCCGCCAAGTGCACGACCCTGGGACAGGAAGAGCGACACGAGGTAGCGCAGTTCCTGGGCGTCGAAGCCGGCGAGGCGGTGGCGCTCGTGGCGCGGTTGCTGTGCGCCGGCGGCTCGGATGTGGCCCCAAGAAAGGCCGATTACTTTGGCGTCGAAAGCTGTGGCGCGGCGGTGGCGGTTGGCGGTGGTGGCAAAGCGTGTGCCTGGGGATGTGTCGGGCTGGCCGATTGCGCCGTGGTGTGCGATTTCGATGCGATCTATATGAATGACGTCGATCTGCCGGTGGTGGATCTCGACGACTGCACCGCGTGCGGTGACTGCGTGGATGCGTGTCCGCTGGACTTGTTTGTTATCATGCCGGTTGAACATCACCTCCTCGTGCAGTGCCGTAACTTGCTCGAGGGGGACGCAGCGACCGACGTATGTTCAGTGGCGTGCAACGCTTGCCAGCGGTGCGTGATGGACGCCGCCCCGGGGTTGATCGAGATGCAATCCGGGCTGGCGGTTGTCGACTACGACAAGATCGATCTCGCCGAACCGGCCGTGATCGACCGCTGCCCGACCCGATCGATCGTGTGGGTGGAAGGTGCGCAATTCCCGCTGGAGAGTGAACCCGTAGAGAGCATGGTGGCATGATCTTCAAGAAGAAACCATCGACTGAAGAAGCGCCGCGGTACCCGGGTATCCGGGAAGCGTTGGACGGCGGCACCGCGATCGTCGAGATGGAGACCGCGGCCAGTGAGGGGGCCGGCGCCTATCCGATCACGCCTTCGACCCAGATGGGGGAGGGTTGGGCGCAAGCGGTTGCGTCGGGCAAGACCAACGTGAACGGCCGCCGGTTGTTGTTCTTCGAGCCGGAGGGCGAACACGCCGCCGCCGCGGTGACCGCCGGCATGAGCATGACCGGGTTGCGGGCAACGAACTTCTCGAGTGGGCAGGGGATCGCGTACATGCACGAGTCGCTCTACGCGGCGGCCGGTAAGCGACTGACCTACGTGCTCAACGTCGCCGCTCGAGCGATGACGAAGCACGCGCTCAACGTTCACGCCGGCCACGACGATTACCACGCTATCGACGACACCGGCTTCTTCCAGTTCTTTGCCAAGGACGTTCAGTCGTGTGCCGACCTCAACTTGATCGCGCATCGGGTCGCAGAGTTGTCGCTCAACCCGGGTGTCGTTGCGCAGGACGGCTTTCTCACCAGCCACGTGATCGAATCGATGCTACTTCCCGAGCGCGAGCTGGTGAAGGAGTACCTCGGAGATCCGAGCGACATGATCGAGTCGCCGACCGCCGCGCAGCGAATGGTCTTTGGGAAAGAGCGGCGCCGGATCCCGGAGATGTTCGACCTCGACTACCCGGCCATGCTGGGCGTCGTACAGAACCAGGACGCGTACGCTCAGGGTGTGGCCGCGCAACGCCCGTTCTATTTCGATCATGTTCGCGAGATCACCGATAGTGCGATGGCCGAGTACGCGGCCCTGACTGGCCGCAATTACGCGCGGGCCAGCGGCTACCGCATGGACGACGCCGAGTATGTGCTCGTGGGCCAGGGCTCGGTGGTCGCTAACGCCGAGGCGGTTGCCGATCACTTGCGCGAGACGCGCGGTCTCAAGATCGGCGTTCTCGATCTCACGATGTTCCGCCCGTTCCCGGCCGATCTCGTCACGCGTCTGCTGCGTGGCAAGAAAGGCGTCACCGTTCTCGAGCGCGTCGACCAGCCATTGGCGGTCGATCCCCCGCTGTTGCGCGAGATCCGCGCTGCCATGTCTCAAGCGCTCGAGAACGGGCGGGCGGGTGAGCCGCTGCCATATCCAGGGGTGGCGTCGATCACGCTCGACGAGACGCCCGATTTCTACGCCGCCGGGTTCGGGTTCGGTAGCCGCGACCTGCAGCCGGGAGACTTGATCGCGGCGGCTGAGAATATGCTGCCCAGCGGTAACAAGCGGCGGCATTTCTATCTGGGAATCGATTTTGTGCGCGTCGGCACGCAGCTCCCCAAGCTCCAGCTCTGGCAGGAGGAGTTGCTTGAGGATTACCCGAAGTTGACCGATTTGACGTTGCCGTCGGTTGGCGACATCGATCTCGCTCCGCCGGATTCGATCGCCATTCGGATCCACTCGATCGGCGGTTGGGGTGCGATCACGACCGGCAAGAATATCGTTCTGACAGCGTTCGAGTTGGCTGGGCTCCACGTGAAGGCGAACCCCAAGTACGGATCGGAGAAGAAGGGCCAGCCGACGACGTTCTACGCCACGCTGGCGCATGAGCCGATCCGGATAAACGCCGAGCTCAAGCACGTCGATGTGGTGCTCTCGCCGGATCCGAACGTGTTCCGTCACTCCAATCCGCTGGCCGGACTCTCCGAGGGTGGCGTGTTCGTGATCCAGAGCGACCGCCCGGTCGAAGAAGTGTGGCGGTCGCTGCCGATCCCCGCCCGGCGCGACGTCCGCGAGCGACAGCTCAAGGTGTTCGCGGTGGACGGATTCACGATCGCGACCGAGGAGGCGAGCGATCCCGAGCTCAGGTACCGGATGCAGGGAGCGGCGTTCATGGGCGCGTTCTTCGCCTCGTCGCCTTTCCTCGAGCGTGAGAACCTGACCGAAGAACGGTTGTTCGAAGGGATTCGGACCCAACTTGAGGAGAAGTTCGGCAAGCTTGGTCAGCGCGTGGTAGACGATAACTACCGGGTCATTCGGCGTGGGTTTGACGAGGTGCGTGAGGTACCGGCGCTCGACGAGGAGGAGTTGGTCGACCTCGTAACCGAACCGTCACCGGCGAGCCACGTCCCGACGCTGATGGATGTGCCGAACGCGGCCGAGGGGATCGGCAACCCGGGCCGCTTCTTCGAGCAGGTTTGTGGCCTGTGCCTGGTGGGCGAAGACGTGATCGCCGATCCGTTTACGGCGATCAGTGCGATGCCGGCGGCGTCGAGCACGATCCGCGACATGACCGACATCCGGTTCGAGGTGCCTGATTTTGTGGCCGATCGTTGCACCGGGTGCAGCCAGTGCTGGGTACAGTGCCCGGACGCGGCGATCCCGGGACTCGTCAACACAACCGAGGACGTTTGGAACGCGGCAATCGATACTGCTTCCAACGGTCGTTCGCTGCCGCGGATCAGTCAGCTCGCGAAACCGCTCGCCAGTGAGTCGCAGAAGTTGCTCAAGGGGATGGAGTTCCACGGATTTGGCGAGGTCGCCTCTGCGGCGTACCGCAACGTCGTGGCGAAGCTCGGTTGGGATGCCGATCGCCGCGCGCAGCTGGACGAGGAGTTTGCTGCCGTCTATTCGATCCTGTCTGAGCTTCCGCTCGCCAAGACGGTGCCGTTCTTTGACGTCCCCGAATCGAAGGAGAAGGGCAGCGGCGGGTTGCTGTCGATCACGATCAATCCGGAGACGTGCAAAGGGTGCAACATCTGCGTCGACGTCTGCCCCGAAGAGGCGTTGATCACGGTCAAGCAAGACACCGAGATCGTCGACCGGTTGCGACGCAACTGGGAGCTGTGGCAGCTGCTCCCCGACACCCACGATCGGTACATCAACATTCGCGATCTCGAGGAGGGGATCGGGGTGTTGCCGTCGCTATTGCTCAAGAAGATCAATTACCGCTCGATGGTCGGTGGCGACGGCGCGTGCATGGGGTGTGGGGAGAAGACCGCTGTGCACCTGGTGACGTCGACGGTCGAGGCTTTGGTGCAACCTAGGGTCGAGCAGTTTGTGACCGAGATCGATGGGCTGATCGCCGAGCTCGATGCCAAGGCGCGCGGTCTGCTCGCGGCGGACGCCGATCTAGACGTCTCGACCGTGACCGATGATGAGACGGTCGATGTACCGCTGACGCTGGAGAAGCGAGACGCGGTTGCGCAGCTGGCGGATTCGATCCGCGAGCTCAAGGACCTCCGCTGGCGCTACACGGAGGGCCCCGGCGGTCACGGCCGAGCGTCATTGGGGATCACTAACAGCACCGGTTGCTCGTCGGTTTGGGGCAGCACCTATCCCTACAATCCGTATCCATTCCCGTGGGTCAATCATCTATTCCAGGACGCGCCCTCGATCGCGATCGGGATCTTCGATGGCCACATGCGCAAGATGGCCGACGCCTTTGTTGCCGTGCGCCGCGCTCGCTTGTTAATCGACGATGCGTACGACCCAGAGGAGCACGATCCATTCTTCGAAGCGTTTGATTGGCAACAGTTCAGCGACGATGAGTTTGCGCTGTGTCCGCCGATCTTGTCGATCGGCGGCGACGGGGCGATGCTCGATATCGGGTTCCAAAACCTGTCGCGGCTGATGGCGTCGGGGAAGCCGATCCGGGTCATGGTGCTCGACACGCAGGTCTATTCGAATACCGGCGGGCAGGCGTGCACGAGCGGGTACACCGGTCAGGTCGCCGACATGTCGGCGTACGGCGCGGCTCAGCACGGCAAGCAAGAGGTCCGTAAAGAGCTGTCGCTGATTGCGCTCGCACACCGCGGGGTGTTCGTGCACCAATCTTCGCAGGCGTCGCCATCGCACATGATCGCCGGGATCATCAAGGGGCTCAGGACGCGGCGGCCGGCGGTCTTCAGCATCTACACGCCGTGCCCGGTCGAGCATGGGCTGTCCGATGAGTGGGCGCCACACGCCGCAAGGCTAGCGCTCGAGAGTCGCGCCTTCCCGCTCTTGACGTACGATCCCGACGGCGGTCAGGCGCTCTCCGATTGCCTCGACTTGATGGGCAACCCGGCGGTCGACGACCGGTGGCCGATGTACGAGCTGGAGCACGTGGACGACGAAGGCGAGACCCAGCGCATGGAACTGCCGCTCACGATCGCCGACTGGGCGGCCACCGAGACGCGCTTCAAGAAACACTTCAGCCCGATACACAATGGCGATGAAGAGGCCGAGATCTTGTTCCACGAGTATCTCGATCTGCCAGCTGACGAGCGTGAGGATCGAAAGCCGTTTGTGTACACGATCGATGATGAACGCAAGCTGGCGAAGCTGGCAGTCTCGCCGGAGATCGCCGAGCTGGCCGAGGAGCGGCTCCTCTTCTGGTCCCAGCTGCGGGAGCTGGGTGGTCTCGATATGGCCGATACCGAGGCGGATCTGGAGGCCGAGTTCAGCCAGCGCGAGGCCCAGCTGCGGGGCGAGTACGAGGCCCAATTGGCAAAGCTCCGAGCCGACTACCCGCGCGTGATCGCGCGCCGTTTGGCTGAGGGATTAATACGCGGGGGCGGAGATCGGACGGTGGCCGACTTGCTGGCTACGGCCGAGGCGACACCAGGTTTGGAGCCGATCGGTTTGGACGTGCCGGGCGTCGACGGGAAGGTGGCGCCTGCGCCTGCAGCGGTCGCCCAACCGGCCGCCGCGCCAGTCGCAGCCGAGCCAGCCCCGGCGGTAGAGGAGGAGGAAGAAGAGGGGCTCGTTATCGAGCCGTCGATCGAGACGTTGCGCTGTACGTCGTGCAACGAGTGCACCGACCTGAACGCCAAGATGTTCGCCTACGACGACAACAAGCAGGCATACATAAAGGATCCGCGTGCCGGGACGTTCGCCGAGCTGGTGATGGCCGCCGAGCGGTGTCCCGCCGACATCATTCATCCGGGCACCCCGCTGAACCCGAAAGAAAAGAATCTCGACAAGTGGATCGCCCGGGCCGCGCCGTACAACTGAGCTCATGATTCTGCGCTCGGGGTTCCGTCACGGCGTTCACCCAGCGGATTCAAAACACCTGACCGAAAACGTTCCGATCCGTCGGATGGGGTTTCCGACCGAGGTCGTCTTGCCGCTCAGGCAGCACACCGGCAAGCCAGCCCGGTTGCTGGTCGCCCGGGGTGACAAGGTCGAGCGGGGAGACAAGATCGCTGCCGCCGACGGCTTTATTTCGGCCCCCGTTCACGCATCGGCTACCGGCACCGTGGCCAACGTCGAGTTGTGGCCCCACCCGGACGGCAGCATGGCCGAGGTGGTGCGGATCACCGTCGAGCGATACTCGCCGCAGATCCCACGGCCGCGGTTGGTGCCGCGGTGGGAGGGGTTGTCGCCGAAAGAGGTCGTCAGCGCGGTGCAGGAGGCGGGCGTGGTCGGTCTCGGTGGCGCGGCGTTTCCAACCCACGTCAAGCTGTCGCCGCCACCCGATGCCGACGTCGAACTATTGATCGTCAACGGGGCCGAGTGTGAGCCGTATTTGACGACCGATCACCGGACAATGGCCGAGTACCCCGAGCGGGTCCACTTCGGAACTCGCGTCATGATGCAGTGCTTGGGCGTCGATCGGGCGGTGATCGGCGTGGAGAAAAACAAGCCCGACGCGATCGATGTGCTGAACGCTACGATCCCCGAGGATCTCGACATCACGATCCTGCCGCTGACGGTCAAGTACCCTCAGGGTGCGGAGAAGATGTTGATCAAGGCGATCACCGGACGCGAGGTGCCGTCGGGAAAACTCCCGATGCACGTCGGCGTAATCGTCCAGAACGCCGGTTCGATCGCCACCATCGCCGAAGTCTTCGAGACCGGGCTACC
>JBDHIC010000038.1:0-10217 GCA_039589035.1 Gemmatimonadota bacterium
AAAGCGAGCGCGAGGGGTTGGTGGAATCTGGTGAGCGCGAGATCATCAGCGGCGTGTTCGAGTTCGGTCGCACCCGTGTCGAGGACGTCATGACGCCAGCCAACCGGGTCGTCGCCGCTGGGTGGGACGCGACGATCGGTGATATCACCGCGCTGGTTCGGCGAACCGGTTTTTCTCGCATCCCGATCCGCGGTCCCGACTCGGTGTCGGTACTCGGTATGGTGCATGTATTCGATCTATTTGGCGGGGCTCCTAACCAAAGGCCGGCGGTTCGTCCGGTGGTCCATACCAACCCTGGCACCCGTTGTGACAACTTGTTGCTCGAGATGAAGCGTCGGCGTTGCCACTTAGCGGTCGTCTCTGATGATGCCGACGTGGTGGGCATGGTCACGCTGGAAGACCTCGTCGAGGAATTGGTGGGCGATATTCGCGACGAGCACGACACTCAGCCCGAGCCCAATCGTCGGGCGTTTGTCGTTGACGCCCAAGTACCGATCACGGAGATTAACAGTGCGCGCGGCGTCGACCTGCCGACTGATCGAGCCGAGACCGTAGCCGGATTCGTAATCGCTCGGCTTGGACGGATCCCCAGGGTGGGTGACGTGATCGTCCATCGAGGATGGACGATCGATGTACTCGATGCCACGCCCCAACGTGTACGCAAGGTGCGGTTCCGGCGGCGTACGCCTTTCCCAAGCGACTAAGCAGATTAGACGATGAAGGACCAGGCGGAGCACATCAGAGAGCTGGTGTCGGCGGTGCGCGAGGTGCTCGCGCAAGGCGTCGAGAACGGCGACCTGGAAGCGATGATCGCTGAGCTCCGTCCGGCCGACCTGGCGGAGATCATCGACGGGCTCGACGACGACGATCGGGTGTCGTTCTTCTTGCGCATCCCGACGTCGATGCGTGCGGAAACGCTGACCGAGGTCGACGAGGATTCGTGGCCGGAGCTTCTCCAAGCGGTTGGCGCGTCCGGCGTGAGAGCGCTGTTCGAGGAGCTCGAGCGCGACGACGCGGCCGACATCCTGGCCGAGCTTCCGCCGCAGGACGCCGACGAGATCCTCGAGCGTATCGAGCCCGAGGAGTCGCGCGAAATTGCGGCGCTGATGGAGTACGACGAGGAGTCGGCCGGCGGTGTAATGACGACCGACTTCTGCAGTGTGTTGGCGCATCTCACCGCCGACGAGGCGATCGCGTCTGTCCGGCGGCAGGGCCGCGAGATGCGGGATTTCTTCACCGTCTATGTGATCGACAAGGGTGGCAAGTTGGTTGGCCGGCTGGCGCTGCAGGATTTGATCTTGGCCGATGGTGCCGACCCGGTCGAGACGATCATGGAACCCGACGTCGTGCGCGTGCTTCCGGTCGTCGACCAGGAAGAGGTGGCTCGACTGATCGCCAAGTACAACCTGGTATCCATTCCGGTCGTGGACGAGTCGGATCAGTTGCTCGGACGGATCACGGTCGACGACGTGATCGACATTATCGAGGCCGAGGTAACCGAGGACATCTTCCGTCTGTCCGGCGTCGCCGAGCAGGAGGAGTCGTACGCCACGCCGATCGAGATCATACGGTCGAGGACCCCATGGCTGTTAGTTACCCTCTGCACGTCGGGGTTGGGCGCGCTCGTCGTGGCTCACTTCGAGAGCACCATTCAACGCATGGCGTTCATCGTGGTATTCATGCCGGTCGTCGCCGCCATGGCCGGCAACTCGGCGGTGCAGGCGACGGCGGTGGCGGTGAGGCGACTCGCGCTCGCCAGCCACACCGCGAGACCCTTGCGGTCGATCGCACGAGAACTCGTCGCCGGGCTCGTGATCGGGTTCTTGATCGCCTTGATTATCGGCATCGTAGCCGGGGTATGGCGGAACGACGTCATCGTCGGCGTCGTGATCGGTGGTTCGATGTGGGGCGCCATTTCACTCGGCGTACTGTGGGGGGCCGCGTTCCCGATCCTGCTCGACAAGATGGGCCTCGATCCAGCCGTCTCGTCATCGGTGTTTCTGTCCACCATGACCGATATCGTCTCGTTCTTGTTGATTCTGGGCTCCGCGTCCTTCTTCCTCACGCAACTGCTGTAGCCAACGGTTGATATGTCGCTCGTGCGCACTGAAGCCTTTGTGCTGAAGGCGATCCGGTTTGGCGACACGAGCGTGATCTACCGCCTGTTCACGCGCGACTATGGTGTGGTGCCGGTCATGGCGCGCGGCGTGCGACGACCAAAGAGTCGGTTTGGCGGCATCATCGAACCGTTCCGCCGTCTTCAGGTGACGTACTATTCACGCGACAACCGCGATATCCAAACGTTGTCGGGCGCCGAGCTGGTAACGACGTATCCGGCGATCGTCGAGTCGCTGGAACGACTGGAAGCTGGCGGCCGGTGGTTTCGGTTCCTGCGTGCCGTGCTGCCCGACCACGCACCGGCGGTGGCGATGTTCGATCTCGTTCCGGTAGCGCTGGAGCGGTTGTGCCGCACACCGCCCGCGAGGGCGTCGCGGTGGGAGACCTTTCATCGGTTGGCAGCGGTCGCTCAGTTGGGTGTGACGCCAGAGCTCGCGGTATGCGTAGCGTGCGGTTGCCCGGTCTCGGGGTCGCAAGCGCCATCGTTTTCAGTCGTCGATGGTGGCGTCGTCTGTCCGCAATGCCGGCGTGACCTCGCTGGGTGTCGGTCGTTGTCGTCCGCGGAGTACGCGCTTCTGAACCTCTACCATCACCCGGACTACGGATTGCTGGAGCAGTTGGACGACACCGCCAACGGCGACGCCAAGGTGCGCGAGCTGGTACGCGAGTTCGTCCGGTACCACGCGGATCTGAGGTCTGGCGCCGCGTGAGCTCTCTGGTGGCGACAGACCTTCGGCCAGTGATCATTGGGACGGCTGGGCACATCGATCACGGCAAGACGGTGTTGGTCGAGGCGCTGACCGGTATCGCCACCGATCGCTTGCCGGAAGAGAAGCGCCGCGGGATCTCGATCGATCTGGGTTTTGCGCCGCTCGATCTCGGCCCGGACGCGCCGGCGGCCAGTTTCGTCGACGTGCCGGGGCACGAGGCATTCATAAAGAACATGGTCGCCGGTGCGACCGGGATCGACGTCGCACTGCTGGTCGTCGCTGCGGACGAAGGCGTCATGCAGCAAACCAGGGAGCACGTCGTGGTGCTCGAGGCGCTCGGCATCGAGCGCGCGGTCGTGGCGATCACGAAGTCCGATCTGGTCGATGCCGACTGGTGTGAGTTGGTGGTCGAAACCACGACGGAAATGCTCGCCGGTACCCGACTCGAGGGGTCGGAAACGGTGATCGTCTCGGCACGCACGGGAGATGGAATCGATCGGTTGCGTGTGGCTTTGGCGCGCGTCGCGCTGAACGTTTCCGGCGTGCGAACGGACAGACCGACTCGACTGCCCGTCGATCGGTCGTTTCCCGTCGTTGGGGTGGGAACCGTCGCGACCGGGACGCTCTGGGCCGGCACCATCGCTCACGGCGACACGCTGCGCTCGCTGCCCGAAGGGGACACGGTTCGCGTCCGGTCGATCGAGGTGCACGGGTCACCCGTCGAGCAGGCACGCTCCGGTCAACGCACGGCGTTGGCGCTCACCGGCAGCGGGACACAGTCCGTTCGCCGAGGGACGATGCTGGTCGAGCCAGACGCGGGTTGGCGCTCGAACCGTCGCGCGGACGTGCGTCTGTGGCTGGTGGTGTCCGCCCCGCGTCCGGTCGAGTCCGGCGATCGGCTGCGGTTCCATCACGGGACGACCGAGGTCATGGGTCGCGTGCGCTGGTACTCGAGTCGTCAAGTCGAGCCGGGAGAAGAGGGGTACGGGCGAGTGCGGTTCGAGAAACCGCTCGTGATCGCCGCCGGTGATCGCCTCGTCGTGCGGGCCTACAGCCCGGTTGAGACGATCGGTGGGGCGGAGATCGTGTTGCGCGCCCCGCCTCGGGTGCGGGCTCGCGAACGCGGTGAGCACGCGACGCGGCTGGCCGAGATCGTTCGCGCGAAGCCGTCGGAGCGCGTCTCGCGGATCTTGGAGATGGCCGGTGGGCGAGGGGTCGTCGACACGAGCCTGGTGCTAGACAGCGGGTTGGGGGTGGACCAGCTCCAAGCGGTGTTAGCGGAGATTCCCGAGAGCGTTGAGCGCCACGGGGAGCGCTGGTTCGCCCGGAGCGCGGTGGACGCCGCGGCGCAGCAGCTCCTCGACGCGGTAGGCTCGTATCACCGACGCCAACCGCTTCAACTCGGGATGGGTCTGGAGGCGGCCCGGCAGGCGGTCGGCGGTGCCGATCCGGCACTGGTCGAGGCGGTGATCGGCGCGCTTGTTGACGACGGCCAACTCGAGCGCCGAGGTGCGGTGGTGGCGATGGCGGCTCACGCGGTCGAGCTGGGGGAACAGGAGCAGCGCCTCGTCGGGTCGATCCAAGACGCCTACAGAGAGGCCGGTCTCGAGGCCCCTGACACGATCCGGCTCGCGAAGCAGCTCGATGTCGACGAGCAGCGGCTGAGAGAGCTCCAGCATTACCTTGAACGACGTGGCGAGCTCGTAAAGCTGGCAAGCGACTGGTACATCGATGTCTCGGCGCTCGAACAGGCGCGAGTCGCACTCGTTGAGCGTCTGCAGGCGGAAGGCGGGGTGGATACTGGAACCTGCAAGGCGATTTTGGGGGTAAGTCGAAAGTTCCTGATCCCGGTTCTCGAGTATTTCGATCGGAGTGGCGTGACGCGACGCGACGGCAACAAACGGGTGCTCGCCAAACCTGCAGCATGAACCTCTCGGTTATTCGGTACAGCGCCGCGTTGATGCTGGTGATTGCTGCCGCGTGTGCGAGCTCACCGGAGCGCAGAGCGCCGGCAACTAGCGGCGATAAGAGCGACGACGCCGAGTTCGCCGCGGCTCGAGAGGCGGCCGAGCGCGAGCGCGAGTTCAATACGCAGGCCGACGCGCTCGCGGCCGGCGTCTACGAATCGTTCGTTCACCCCGATTCGGTTGGGGGGCGGCCAGAACCGCCGGCGACACTGGCGCTGACGACGCCGCGGGTGGAGGGCGATCCGAGCACCGAAGAGCTGATCGGAACCCTGGAGCCGCCACCGACGTATAATCCACCCGTTGAGAGCGGTCAGTGGACGATTCAGATGGGAGCGTTCAATAGCGAGACCGGAGCCCTTGTACGGATTCGACAACTCGAGCAGGAGTTCCCCGAACTGGCGCGGTGGTTCGTCGACGGCGACGTCTACCGTGTCTACTTGGGACGGTTTGTCGACCGCGGGACGGCCGAGCAGTGGCGGAATCACGTCGCCCAACGCGGCTACCCCGATGCCTTTATCACTCGCGCTCCGTAGGCTGGCTGTCCTGTTCGGGTTGGGGGTCGTCTTGACGATCGCCGTGCCCGGCTCGCTGACCGCACAGACCGGGCTTCCCGACGACGAGTTTTACCTCGAGCAGAACTTCCCCAACCCGTTCACGCCCGGCGTCAGCCCGACGATCTTTACGTATCGATTGGACGCCGAGACCCACGCCCGACTGGTGATCTACAATCTCCTAGCGCAAGAGGTCGTCGTGCTCGTCGACCAGCGTCAGGGACTCGGCCTCCATCGAGTCGCCTGGGATGGCACGACCGGCGATGGAGAACCGGTTCCGGCGGGTGTCTACTGGTACAAGCTCGAGGCCAACGGCAAGACGGCGCTCAAACGTCTCCGCGTCCGTCAGGCGGTAGAGTCAAGTCGTGAACCCAGTCCGATGGCGGTCGGCTAAGCGCCGATCAAGGAACCTGATAGATGAGTCGGCCGCAGCTCTCACACGTCGTCGGAGTGTCACCGATCTCGGCCAGCTTGGCGGTCGGATAGCGAACGAAGCACCCGTAGCAGACCCCATTGTGGACCGGTACGAGCGGCCGATCGTACTTGGTCGCGATCTTCTCGAACCGACGCAACACGGGCGGGTCGATTTGCGATTTCAGGCTTTCGATCTCAGCGTCGATCGTAGCTGCATCATCGATCTCAAAACCGAGTACCTCGTACGAGTTATCAGCGATATCGCGTTGAAGCTGCATCAGATCCTGTAACGCGATCAGTCGTTCGATGCTCGCTTCCAGCCTGGACCTCCTCTAAACCTCGGCGTCTTTGAGGACGGCCAAGAACTCATCGGTTGAGCCGACGTCGTTGAGCCGCGCGATGTTCTGCTCGTTCTTGCAGAATTGCGCGATCTTTCCGAGCACCGGCAGGTACTGGTTCGAGATCTCGACTGGCGGGGCGACAATGAGAAACAGGTGGTTGACCGGCTTGTCGTCGATGGCGTCGAAATCGAGGCCGGCAGGCTTGCGAGCGTAAGCGACCCGGAGGCGGTCGACGACGAGCGAGCGACAATGGGGAATGGCGACGTGGTTGCCGATTCCGGTCGAGCCCAGGTTCTCGCGCTTCTTCAATAGCTTGACGAGCAACTGTTGGGCGTCGTCGTCGAGACCGAACAACCCGACCATCTCTTCCAGAGCGGCCTGCTTTGTGGTGGCGGCGAGGTCGAGGGTGACCTCGGTGTCGTGGAAGAATTCGAACAATCTCATGCGTAACTCCTTAAATTAGAAATCACGTCGGAGTCTGACAATAAACCGGGGATCGCTGTTCGGTAGATCCAGATCGGTGACCCGCTGGGCGACGAAGAACCCTAGATACGAGAAGAGGTTGATACCGGAGATACCCACTCCCACGTCCGCGTGCCACTTTTCGTAGTCGTCGACCGTTCCGACGTCGGCGAACCCGACGAGATGCCAAGACAGGAATATGAGCGCGATACGGCGGTTGACCGGCAGGGGAAAGCGCACCTCGGTCGACGCCTGGACGCCTTCTTCACCGACAAAGGCGGTGGTCGGAAAGCCACGCAGCGAGCCTGGGCCCCCGAGACGCACCAACCGCTGGGGTGGCACGCCGCGATCGGTGAGTGCTCCCAGCCACAGCACCCGCCAGTCCCACCAGGTGTCACGCCCGAACCGGGTGTAACGTCGGATATCGACGGCGCCGCGCACGAAGTCGATGTCACCGCCAAGAAATCCGCCGCCCCGTTCCCACTCGCCACTGACGAGCCAGCCCGGCGCCGGCAGCAACGGGCTCTGGACATTCCGCTCATCGTACCGGAGCGACAGCGTCAAGCTGTGGAGCTTGCCGGTGGCGACGCTCGGGTTGTTGCGGTAATCGTCGTCATCGAAGAGCGCGAAGGGAGAGCGATTCCGCTCGCTGTGCTGGGAAGCGTTTAGGAACGTGGCGCGCCCCCCATACCGACCGCTGGTGGCCTCGGCGTCCAACGATACCGTATACCCTTTTTCTCGCCACCAATCGAGCAGGTCGTTCCCGGCGAAAAACGTGTCGAGGTCGTTCTCGCGCTTGGATACGCGCCAATCATCGAATGTCGCTTGGCGCTGAAAGTGGTTGTAACGAACAACAAGGGCGCCGGGAACGGGCAGTCGTTGCTGAGCCCAGCCGCTCCAGTACGTTCGTTGATGGGTCGTAGCCATCCCGATCCTGCCGCCCAGGTTTGGGGTGGTCTGTGGATCGGTCGCTTCGAGCGTGAGCCCCCACGCCGGCACGAGGCCGCTGACTCGGTTGTAGCGCAGAATCGAGAATCCGTACAGACCATCGAGTGACGGCAGCCAGAGCGGAGGTTCGTCAGCGGTCACGATCTCGGCCAAGATCGGTAGCGTGGGCCGAGGAGTGGGTGTGACGTCGACCGGAATGGAGTCGATCGGCACCGGTTCGGCGGGGCGCGGTTTGGGCTCCTGGCCTAGCGCGGTTGCCGGGGTCAACCACGTCGTCGCGAGACACACGACGATGGTGATCCAAATGAGCGCCAGCTTGTGTCGACTGATCACCGGGGAGGAGCGATCCAGTCGAAAAAGCGTGGCGTGGCGCGGCCTTCGACTGCGAGTGCACCGGCAAATCCCGCCCCCACGTTGACGTCGACCAGCGACCAACGGGTCGTCTCTTTCGGGCGACCGGGGACCGACAGGATCGAGATCGACTCTCCCGGCAGCGACACGATTGAAAAACGGGAAAGCGCTGCCGGGAGGCCCATCGCGAGCTCGCGATCGCGGGCCTTGAGGTACGCTTCCTTTCGCGTCCAGCAGGCGAAGAAAGCAGCTGGGCGGACCTCCTTTGGGATCTCCCGGAGCGCTGCCACCTCGCGGTCGGCGAAGAACCGATCGGCGATGCGCTCGTAAGGGAGACCACGCCTGAAGCGTTCGATGTCGACGCCGACCGAGCGGCCACGCGTCACCGCGACCAGCGCCACGTTACCCGAGTGAGCGAGGTTGAAGTCGATCGGATCGTCGTCACGAGTGCGGAGAAAAGGGCGCCCCGACGGGCGCAGACCCAAGCGCACCGCCGCCGCCGGCACGCCGAGATAACTGCCGAGGATCGCCCGTAGTACGCCTCGCGCTGAGACAAAGCGATGTCGGCGACCCGACAATCGGTAGCGATCCGCCCTGTGGCGCTCGTCGGTTGACAGCACCTCGTAAGCCCGTGCCAACGATGCCGGTGACAGATCGAGCTCGATTCGCCACACGTGAACTTCGTCATCGACGAGGCTGAGTTGTCGTGGTGGTGGGTCCCAGGCCAGCGCGAGGCTCCGGCGCTTCGGTGGTACATGATGACAGCGAACGATAGACTTGAACCTAATGATGCAAGACTCGTTGCGCACGATACTTCGGGCGGTTCGGGACGGTCATCTTGCGGTTGAAGACGCGCACCGGGAGTTGCGGGCCGTCTCGCCGCTTGAGACGCTTCCTTTCGCCACCATCGATCACCATCGGGCATCCCGGACCGGTTTTCCGGAGGTGATCTTCTGCTCCGGCAAAACAACTGCGCAAGTGGGCGATATCGCGGCCCGGATGTGGGAGCGATCGGGATGGTTGCTGGCCACCCGAGCCGATGATGACCATGCCACCGCGATCCGAGCGGTGGTCCCGAACGCCCGCCACAACCCGTTGGCGCGTACCGTTAGCGCGGGAGCCCCAGCGCCGGCACCGGGTCGTTCGGTTGTCGTGATGACGGCCGGCACCAGCGATCTCCCGGTGGCGGAAGAGGCGATCGAGACCATGCGCCTGCATGGTGAACCTGTCGTGAGGGTGGCCGATGTCGGTGTCGCCGGCATCCACCGCACGCTGGCGCACCACGAGACGATGGTCGAAGCCGGTGTGGTGGTCGTCGTGGCTGGCATGGAGGGCGCACTGCCATCGGTCGTAGGAGGTCTGACCCCGGCGCCGGTCATCGCCGTTCCCACCAGCGTTGGCTATGGCGCCTCGTTTGGTGGCCTGACGGCGCTCTTGGGGATGTTGAACAGCTGCGCCCCCGGGATCACGGTCGTCAACATCGACAACGGCTTTGGCGCCGGCGTGGCAGCCGCCCGCATCAACGCGCTGCGCCGATCCGGAGTCGACTCGGTTTCGGCCGGCGACTCGATGGTCGATGGGGAAGGCGCCTGTGCCTGAGCACGTGTACCCGATCTCGAGCGAAGACGACTCGACGCTGCCCAACGACGTCGACTCCTACGATGACGAAGAGTCGACCACCGTACCACCCCACAAAGCGAAACAAGTTCTGCTCGAGCTGGCGCTGTTCTTGCCGCACTTCGCACTGTTGCTCAAGCGGTTGTTGGCCGACCCGCGGGTCCCCAAACGAAGCAAGCTCGTTCTGGGCGGCACCTTCTTGTATCTGGTCTCGCCGATCGATGTGGTCCCCGACTTCGTGCCTGGGCTGGGTCAGCTCGACGATATCGTGGTCGCGTTGCTGGCGCTGCACAGCGTGCTCAACAGGGTCGATGAGGAAATCGTGATCGAGCACTGGGATGGTCGTCGTGACGTGATTTTGGCGATCAGACAGGGTGTCGCGGCTGCCGCCGCTCTGCTCCCCGGCGACTGGGACTCGAAGGTCTGATCGAGAGGTCTTTGCCCGCAATTGATCGTTGCTGATCAAGCGGACCAGCGGTAAATTTCAAAATTAACCGGAGGCGTCTCGTGATTCATAGCATGACTGGGTTCGGGCGCGGCGAGGCGCAGGTGGACGGTTACCAGTTTCTCGCCGAGATAAAGTCCGTCAATCACCGCTTTCTCAACACCAAGCTCCGACTTCCCAGGGAGTTCAGCCATCTCGAGAACACGCTGGTGGCGCTATGCGCCGAGCGTTGTGAGCGGGGTCATCTGGCGGTGAAAGTGGAGATCGAACCGACTGTCGGTGGTGCTTCGCAG
>JBDHIC010000039.1:0-18602 GCA_039589035.1 Gemmatimonadota bacterium
AAACCACATCTTGGGGCGGTCGCTCGAACCCTATCAGGCTCACCACGCTGGAAAGATCATCTCATTGGGCTCAGGCGTGGCGTTGATCGATCTGCTGGGGTTCAAGATCACCGGCAAACTGGCGTGGTTCATCTACCGGGGCGCCTATTTGGCCAAGCTGGTAGGGTTGCAGAACAAGGTGCACGTCTTGTTCACGCTGGTAATGAACCGAATCTTCGAGCCGGATATCGCCGGTGGAGCGGCCCGCCGCACGTAGTCGGCGTCATCAGGTTCAGCCGAACAATTCCGATGGCTTGTCCCGCTCGGATTTGGCGATGGATCCTCAACGAACGGGCGGTTCTAGCACTTAATACATGCCTTGAGACTGGTCCGCTAGTCCTCTAGGTATCAAAGCCTTACAGCAATAGTGAAAGGCTTTAAACAAGCCCGGTCTTGGCTCCTGAGAGGTGAGGACTTGACAACTCTGTGTTTCAGAGTCTACTGTATACAAGAGTTCTATCGCAAGAAGCGTAGGAGGCGCAATCATGCAAGACAATGTGGTTCTCAAGGATGCTGAGCAAAGAGCATTCCGCGCGACACTCGATCATGGCCTATGGGATCTGCTGCTCGGCTGCTGTACCCTCGTTTTCGTCATCGTTCCCTTTCTCAGTTCCAGGTGGGGCGACTTCTGGAGTTCGTTTCTCCTCGTCCCGGTGTTCGGAATCGCGTATTTCGCGCTTGGATGGTTAAAGAGAGCAATCGTCACACCCCGCGTTGGGGTGGTCGAGTTCAGGCCACCCAGACTGGCGAGACTACGAAGGTTCAACGTGATCTTGGTTGTTGCCATGACGTTGGCCCTCACCCTTGGCTTGCTTTCGGCGAGCAACATCAGCTGGCCTGGCTGGGTTCATGCCGCCTCATTCGCTCTCGTCGTACTAATGGCTTTCGGCATCGCGGCCTACTTCTTAGGCTTCGCGCGACTCTACTTATATGGGGCCCTGCTCGCAGCGTCGCCCTTTGTGGGAGAGTGGCTATACAGGCGCACAGAAGTGCCTCATCACGGACTGCCTGTGACGCTCGGCATCACCGCCACCGTGATGATTGCTGTTGGATTGACCAAGTTCTTTTCTGTCCTGCGCAGCAGCCCCATGCCGTCCTCGATCGAGGGCCAGAATGCCTGAGCCCAAGGCCGACCCTGCAGAGCTCCACCCGCTCGCCAATATCGACCAGATCGTCCACGCGCCCGCTCGTCTCATGGTGCTAACTTATTTGTACGTCGTGGACCGAGCGGACTACGTGTTCTTGGTACACCTCACCGGGTTGACGTGGGGGAACCTCTCGACCCATCTGCGAAAGCTCGAAACGGCTGGCTACGTTCGAATCGAGAAGGAGTTTCGGGGCAAAAAACCACACAGTATGGTTCGCCTCACACGAGAGGGCAGGCAAGCGTTTCGAGAGTACAAGCGCAGGGTCCAACGAGTGTTGAATGACCTGCCAGACTGAATCAGAGGGGTCCGACCGGATCCTCGAAGTCGCCCAACCGCTGGACTTCCCGTCGAAGGCGAGGGTGAGCTAGCCATAAGTAGCCACCCATCATGAGCACCGCCGCAAAACTCACCAACAAGGTGGTCCACATCGGAACCGCATCGGTCACCGGCTCGACGAAAGCGAGCACGACTCCGATGGTGTGAAAAAAGACGAACAGGGCCAAGAACAAGACCAGATACCATAGCTGGGGATACTTCTCGAGCTTGAACACCACCCACGACGCGATCAACCCGACCAACAGAAACAGAAACAGGTGTAGCCCGTTGTAGACAAAGATCGGCGCGGCCTCGATCGTAACGACGTTGCCGCTATCCAGAGTTCCTAGCAACCGGTGTCCCAGCACGGCCGCGGTGTGAAGCAAGTGCCGTCCGGCGATGAGGTTGAGCACGCCAAAGCATACCGCCACCGTCGCGTATCCGATCACGCCGGCGATCATGCCCTGGCTCAGCAATCGACTGCGTTTCGCATCCACGTGGTAACTCCATCTCGGAGATTAAGATCGGCAATCAGGTCTCTCGTCCCCCTATCCTCAGGGGCACCCCGGGTTACGAACCACGATACTTCAGCTTAGTTACTGGAGTTACGTCTTGCACCCCGGAGGACGTTGGTGCCTAGTCTCTACCGCGGATCCCGTTCCGCATCAACGACCTGCGCTGTAGATTGAGGCTGGTCGACACGTGAACTCAGTTTCTAGAACCCCGCCCTTGAACCCGACAAGCCGTCTCAGCCTAGCTCGCAAGCGCCAGCGACTATCTGGGTGGGGCCGGTTTCCGACTAGTGTCAATAACGTGTTGCGACCAGAGCGCTTTGCCCAACTAGTTCCCCCAAGCGACTCAGTCATCGCCAGAGGCCAAGGACGCAGCTACGGTGACGCAGCGCTAAACAGCGAAGGCGATGTCATACTCAGCGAACGGATAAATCGCTTTATCTCTTTTGATGAAGCGACTGGCTTGCTACGCGCCGAAGCCGGTGCCACGTTGGCTGATGTTCTTGCCGTTTTCGTCCCGCGTGGATGGTTCCTGCCCGTTACTCCCGGAACAAAGTACTGCTCATTGGGGGGCTGCTTGGCCGCCGATGTTCACGGCAAGAATCACCATCACAATGGCACGCTGAGCGCGCACGTTCGTGAAATCGAACTCGTACTCGCGGATGGATCGCGGGAACGATGCTCGCCGGACTCCAATACCAGTCTGTTCTGGGCGACTATGGGTGGCATGGGGTTGACTGGAATCATTACGGAGATTGCTTTTCAACTCATCCCAATCACGAGCGCTCGTATAGCAGTGCAGCATTGCAAAGCAAGGAACCTGGAAACCGCACTGGATCTTCTGGCGGACATCGATCATGACGACCAGTACACCGTCGCTTGGATCGACTGTCTGTCATCCGGTGAGCATCTGGGGCGTAGTGTTCTGATAACCGGGCACCATGCTACTCCAGACGAGCTAGGTTCGGTCCACGGGGACCGGCTTTTGATAAGACAGCGGCGACAGCTCGGTCTTCCCGTCGATTTCCCGGCATGGGTGTTGAACTTTCATACTGTCCGTGCCTTCAATCACGTCTACTACGCGCGGCAAGGTTCAAGAAGTCAGTTTGTTACGGACTACGATAGCTTCTTTTACCCGTTGGATGCGATCAGCAACTGGAACCGAATGTACGGGAAACCGGGCTTCGTACAGTATCAGTTTGTTCTTCCTACTGACGGCGCCAAAGAAGGAATGCGTGTTGCATTGGAGCTCCTTGCGGCGAGCAAGAAACCCTCTTTCCTCGCAGTGCTCAAGCGCTTCGGTTCCGAGGGCTCTGGTTATCTCTCCTTTCCAATGAACGGCTACACCCTGGCCCTTGACATACCGCTCAGCAGGGAGCTTCCTCAGCTACTCGATCGATTAGACGAGATTGTCCTCCACTGCGGTGGTCGAGTCTATTTGGCCAAAGACGCTCGTCTCAAGCGAGGGGTCTTTGAAACCATGTATCCTCGGTTTGCTGACTGGATGCGAGTTCGAGATCGGGTTGACCCCAACAAAAGGTTCAGTTCCGACTTATCGCGGCGCCTAGGTATGTGAGCGTGGTGCCGATCCAACCCATCTTGATACTTGGCGCTACATCCGCCATTGCCCGTTCTACAGCCGCTTCCTTAGCAGCTCAAGGCCATGCGCTTTATCTCGCAGCCAGAGACACCGACGAGTTGCGCCGCATTGCTGCTGATCTTGAAATTCGTTTCGGGATTCCTGTCAAGCACGGCGCATTTGACGCCACGGACATCGAGACACACCATCAATTCCTACAGCACGTTGTCGCTGACATCGGGGACATCAGTGGCGTTGTCGTAGCAATCGGCTACCTGGGCGATCAACAGGTTGCCCAGCTTGACGGTGCTGAAACTCAGGCCATTATTGCACGCAATTTTACCGGTGTCGTTTCGATACTCATGGAGTCTGCCAACTACTTCGAAGCTCAGGGGAGCGGTTTTATCATAGGTATCACATCCGTAGCGGGCGATCGAGGACGCCAGAGCAACTACACCTATGGCGCCTCCAAGGGTGCTCTCAGCCTTTACCTTCAGGGACTCAGAAACCGGCTGGCAAATTCCGGCGTTCGTGTCATTACCGTCAAACCTGGTTTTGTAGACACTGCCATGACGTACGGAAAGGAGGGAACGGCTCTTGTCGCGTCTCCCGGGTCCGTTGGGAACCGTATCGCGAGAGCCATCCACGGTCGCTCGGATGTGGTATACATACCTTGGTTCTGGCGGTACATCATGCTTGTTATTCGGAACATTCCCGAGTTTGTGTTCAAACGCCTCAAGTTGTGACCTCCGGGACACGCACCGTGGCCGCGTTCGACTTTGACGGAACCCTCACTCAAGGGGATTCGCTGTTTCCATTCCTGCGTTTCCTAGCCGGTGATCTCACCTTTTACAGGAATGTGGCATTTCTCTTGCCTGTTCTATTGGCCTATGGCTTGCGTGTCATACGCAATCACAGAGCCAAGGAACTAGTCCTGGTAAGATTTCTCAATGGCATACCGTTGCAGGAGTTGGAGGACAAAGCGTCGCTATTTGCTCGAGACTGCCTTCCTCACTTGCTGCGTACAGATGCGATTGAACGTTTTTTTTGGCATAAGGCCCAAGGGCATCTTACCGTGTTAGTTAGTGCTTCGATCGAACTTTACCTCATTCCCTGGGCCGACAGAGTCGGGTTTGATCACGTGCTAGGAACACGCCTAGAAGTCGCTGAAGGACTTGTCACGGGCAGGTTAGCCGGTTCCAATTGTCATGGTATTGAGAAGTGTCACCGATTGAACGCGCTGCTGGGCCCGCGCAAGGACTATCGCATGTACGCGTATGGTGACGGCCCAGGTGACCGCGAAATGTTGGCCATGGCGGATCATGCTTTCCTGAAGGAGTTCCCCCCTGTCAAAAACTGAGCCAACCAACCTTTTCGTTCAGTTATTGCGACTCGCACGACCACACCAGTGGATCAAGAGCGGGTTTGTTTTTGTAGGAATCCTCTTTGCTCAGCAATGGCGGGATCCGCAGCTATTGTCCCGTGTGGTCATTGCCGCCGTTGCGTTCGCATTGGTTTCCAGCGCCATTTACGTCATCAACGACTTGGTGGACAAAGAGAACGATCGTCGACATCCCCGAAAATGCCATCGACCGATAGCCGCCGGTACGATTCCAATTGGACCGGTGATCGGTTTGATATTCCTGACATCGTTCGTGGGTCTGGGCCTGGGGCTCTGGGTGTCAGGCAGCGCCTTGTTTCTTCTTGTCCTGTATATCGGGCTGAACCTCGCGTACTCGTTCTGGCTAAAACACGTCGTTCTCTTGGATGTCTTCGTGTTAGCCTCGGGATTCGTACTTCGTATTCTCATGGGCACGCTGGGAGTGAGTATTCCAGCTTCGAAATGGCTTCTGTTCACAGGTAGTTCAGTCGCACTCTTCCTGGGATTTGCAAAACGCCGTGCGGAACTCAATGCCCTCGGAGATGGAAGCTCCGAGCACAGGAAAGTGCTCGGAGATTACAACTCAGTCGTATTGGATAAGGCCATTGTGGTCTGCGCGGCTATGGTGATTACGGCATATAGCCTCTATACCATGAGCCCCGAGACAATACGCGCCCAGAATACTGAAAACCTCATTTACACAGTTCCCTTTGTGATGTACGGTGTTTTTCGCTATCTGTTTTTACTTCACCAAGACGGCGGTGGTGGAGACCCATCGCTCGAGGTTGTGCGCGACCGGCATATTCTGGTAACTGTGTTTGCCTGGTTGAGCGTAACGCTTTGGATTATGAGATCGAGTGCATGAGACCGCCGTGGGTGCTCAAAACGAACAAGCCTACCGTGACGCTTGTAGACTAACCCGCCCGCAGGCCTGCTGAATAAGATCGCTTGCCGCCGTCCACACCCTGGGGTCACGATCCATCCGGGCATGCGCCACTCGAAACGCCTTTTTCCACCACGGCAGATCTCCGATGTCGATCGCTGAGCCTGGGGGTTGGTCGTAGGCGAACCTCCAGTTGCCGATGACGTGGGTCCGGCTCGGATCCGTCGCTCGGATGGGGTTCTCACCGGTGATAATCCAACCATCGTCCTGGTAGAAATTGGCGGCCCGACGCACGTTGGCTGGCACCTCATCATCGCCAAAGCCAACGCTGTCGATCTGAAGCAGGAATTCAACAAGAACCATTCGAGTAGCGAGCATCCGCGCGAACTCGACGGCTGCCCAACCGCCGAGGCTTTGGCCGTACACGACTAGACGCACACGCCGCGTTTCGTCGGCGTCTATCGTGCCGTCGTCGTTCGCATCCAGCACCCGCTCGACAAATGCCAGCGCCAGCGGGATGCGGCGGTTCTCGAACGTCTCGGCGTACACGGCCTGGTCGGCGTCACGCAACTCGAGAGCCAGCTCCCGAACACCCTTGCTGGCGTCGTCCCAGGCATCCATCCCACCCAAGAACCCGACCACGACACAGGCTCCGGGCGGAGCCGCGCGGACTGTCTCGAGATCCGGCAGCTGGACGCTCTTACACGTTGCCAACGTGGCCAGCACCAGCACCAAGCTGAAGACAAACACTGTAAGCTTCACCTGCTATACCACCAGGAAGGTTGCTGCTAATCGACTCGCCAGTACAGACCCAAATGTAGCCTGAGGTTAGCTACTCCGCCTGCCTCGACTTCGCATGGTCACGCAGGGAGTGTGTGCTTCGCCGTCCCGGTACCACTCGAGGAAACGGCTGAGCCCCTCTGACAGGTCGATCTGTGGCTGGTAGTCAAGCAAGCCGCGGGCCTTGTCGATGTCGGCACAAGTACGGTCGACGTCGCCGCCAGGGGCTGGATGGTACTCGACCTGCGGTTCGCTTTTTGACAGCCAACCCAGCCTGGCGACCAGCTCATTCAACGTCACCGGCGGTATTCCCGACCCGAGGTTCAAGATCTCCCATCCTTCATGCATGGAGACATAGTCGATCGCGGACACGACACCGCGGGTGATGTCTTCAACGTAGGTGTAATCCCGCTGCATCGATCCGTCTCCAAAAAGCGGTATGGGCTCGTTGTCGAGCAACAAGCGAGTGAACTTGTGGATCGCCATCTCTGGTCGTTGTCGCGGACCGTAAACGGTGAAGAAACGGAGACACACCACGCTGAAGTTCTGCAAAGCGGTATAGACGCGGCACAGCTCCTCCCCGCTCTTTTTCGTCAGCGCGTACACCGAGACCGGTACGACTCGGTCATCCTCGCGTGATGATCGCCCCGGATTATCGCCGTACACCGACGAGGACGAAGCAAAGACGAGGCGGCGACAGCCCGTCCTGGACATCGCCTCGAGTAGGTTGGCTGTTCCTCCAAGGTTGGTTTCGATATAGGCGCTCGGGTTCCGCATCGACGCCCGGATTCCCGCTTTTGCAGCCAGGTGCACGACGACGTCAAGCGAGCTGCCGGCAAGAACCTCGGTCAGAGCCTCGGGGTTGTTGAGATCTCGTTCAACCAGATCGAACCGAGCGTTTCCACGCAGCCGAATGACGTTCTGAAGCTTCCGCTCTCTCGGGTAGAACGGGTCGAAGTTGTCCAGCGCCACGACCCGGTCACCACGGTCGATCAACGCCTCGCACAGATGGGAGCCAACGAAGCCCGCGCCACCGGTTACTAGCACGTTCATTTGAGATGTCCGGGGGTGCGTAGCACCGAATCTGGTTCAGCTTCGGTGGTCGCCAAGCTCGCCACCGAACCAGGGGTAACTGTCAGTTGGTAGAGAGCCAACCCACGATCCTTGTAGGGAGCTGGCTGTCCGATCATTTCACTCCGAATTGCCGGCGACAAAGCGGACATTTGACTCGCTTGTCCGATGATCACCATCTGCCGTCGCCGGAAACGGTCGAGCTCGGTCATCACTTCGCTCTCCGATCGCAACACTCTTACCGGACGCCGGGAGTGATAGACGTAGGGGTCAGGAGCCACGTTCCAAGTAAAGATCTCCCCACGAGGAAAGGTGAGCATCGCGGCCGATCGACCCAGTCGGGCCAAACCCGGTCGATTCTTGGTCCATGCGTGGGTCGAGGCCCCCAGAGTCCAAAAACCAACAAAGAAGAGGATCGCTATCCCATAGACGCTGACCATCGCGGTGGGCCTGCGACGAGTGATTGTCACGAATGCGATGCCAAGCACCAACGAGAGGACCATCAGCACGCGAGCCCGAAGGACGAAGCTGTCTGTCAGGTCCGGAACCTGGCCCGTCACCGAAAGCAGGATCGCCAAGCCAGCTACGACGAGCACCCAATATCCGGGACCGAGCCACGCGATCGCACCACGTGCCCGGCTCCACGGCGCCTGTTTCGGAAGGATCCTCATCGTGCCCGCGGAGATCAGGAGCAACACCGGTGCAATAACGGGAAGCAGATAGAACACTCTCTGTTGCGGCCCCAAACTCAGGATCGCGATCGTGACGGCGACGACGAGCGCCAACAACCGCGACTCTTCGCCCCTCTGACTCTCCCGCCAATCCACAGCAAGCACACATGGTAGCAAGACGAACCACGGGATCAGGAGTTGTGGGAGCCGATAGACGTAGTCGAAGGCGATCCCGTCGAATCTCATCAGACTGCCCGTGAGCTGGGTCCAAGTAGACACCCAGACCCGTTACGGGGCGAATCCAACGCA
The DNA here is from genome assembly GCA_039589035.1 of Gemmatimonadota bacterium. Taxonomy (GTDB): domain Bacteria; phylum Gemmatimonadota; class Gemmatimonadetes; order JACCXV01; family JAHWKZ01; genus CAMYLR01. Next base: position 8,689 of record JBDHIC010000039.1, read on the forward strand.
TCGCGCTACTCTTCGGAATCCTCTCGACAACGACCCACAATGCGAACGCCAACAAGAACATCGCCGGGATATGCGGCCCCTTGGTTAGCGTCGCAAGTGCGAAGCTCACCCAGCCCACGAGCGGCGCGATCAACGCCCGCTCTCCATTCTTGACGTTCAGCCAGCTCTGGAGAAAGGCCGCCAACCCGAGACCGCACCAAAAGGCGTACAGCATGTCGGAACGCGCGTTGTGTGTGTAGGAGAAGAACGCTAGCGAGCTGACCAACATGGAGCCCGCCATGAGCGCTACTCGGCGATCGTAGAAGCGAACGCCGATCCAAAGAACGACTGCAACGAGGCCAAACCCAGCGAGCCCAGAGGGTAACCGGCCGTGTCGAGGCTCGAGATAACCGACATCGCCCGAGAGTCTGCCGGCGAAAGCGGTCAACCAGTAACTCAGCGGTGGTTTGCGTAAGCGCGGCTCCCCGTTGAAGTACGGGACGACCCAGTCTCCGCGCTGACCCATCTCCTGTGCCGTCTGGACGACGTATGTCTCGTGCGTTTCCAGCGGTGCCAGGTTGAGCTCGCGAGTCGCCAGCAGCAACGCGCCGGCCAGCAAGATCGCCACGCCGAGCCGCCACGCCCGTGGACTCAGGTCGGACACTGAGGACCTGCTAAGTCACCTGAGAGCCAACGGCTCCCACGCGACCCCGTTCTTCGCGCTGTATCAGGACGAGATTCCGGATGTAAATGAACAGTCCGGTCGACTGCCCGATAATGAACACCGGATCCTCCCGCCAGATCGCGTACGACAGGATCACTACGCTACCCATGATCGAGAAGTACCAGAACGCGCGCGGGATCACGCTTCTGCCCACCCGCTCACTGGCGACCCATTGCACGACGAAGCGGAGGAAAAAACAAGCTTGGCCAGCAAGGCCAATAGCGATCCAAGTCTGAGAGGAGATCACAGCCAGGCTCCAAGACGCACCGCTGTCGACGCTTCCTTGGTCTGATACCGGATCTTGCGCCGAAGCAGCCTGCGGACCATCAGCATGTCCGCTAACCCACACCACAATCGGTTGTTGATCCCGTATTTGGACTGCCCGGCAATGCGGGGTCGATGATTGACCGACAGCTCGTCAATCGTGTAGCCGCCGGCACGAACGAGCGTCGGGAGAAACCGATGCATCCCCTCGAACCGGGCCGCGCCCAGAATCGCGTCGTTGGGAAGAATCCGGGTCGAGCAACCGATGTCGGTTATCTCGTCACCCAACACCTGGTTCCGAACTCCGTTGGCGATCCGAGATGCGGCCCGTTTGACCCACCCATCAGCCCGATCCACGCGGACACCGGTAACACCATCACATTTCCGCATTGAGATAACCTCCCACATGCGCGGGATGTCCTTGGGATCGTTCTGGCCGTCCGCATCGAGCGTTGCGACCCAATCGCCAAACGCCGCCTCGGCGCCGGCGATCATGGCCGTCGATTGGCCGTAGTTGCGATCGAGAGTGACGACCTGGACGCGTGAATCGAGATCTGCGAGTTGGGCCAGGATGCGGGGACCGTCGTCGCGCGAACCGTCGTCAACGTAAACGACCTCCCATCCTACGTCGAAATCGGCCATCGCGTCGACGATCTCGGCATGAAGCCGCGGCAAGTTTTCGGCCTCGTCAAGGAGGGGGACGACGACAGATACGATGACCGGGTCGTACACCACCGGGACCATCCTCCGTCGCGCCTCCCCTCCAAGAATTAGTAAGACTTGCTACAGACGGAGCGCGTGACGCCGAGAGTTTGTGGCGTTTGGGGTGAACCTAGCTGGCGCGAAAACCGCTTAGAACGCGAGCCGGTAAGATTCTCCGTCTCGGTCGAACTCGTTCTGCAAGACCCTGGAGCCCTGCTTGGCGAAGATGGTGCGCATGCCGACCCGAATCACGGTTTGCGACAGGTTGTCGGGAAGCGTGATCCGATAGCTGGCGGTCGCGTTCTGGTTCTCGACTTGGATCGACCGGTCCCCGACAGCGAATCCGATCGAGTCGCCACGGACCTCGATTCGGGCGATGTCCGTCTCTACCAGCTGGACCTCAATCGAACCGCTCGATTGAGCAGCTTCAAAAACGATCTCGATCGCCCCGTCGGGCGTCATCGCCACACCAGCTTGCGCATCCCACGGCTCCGCGGGAGCGATCGGTTCGAATGACTCAGGGCCGAGCTCCTCGAGCAGATTCTGCACGATCGTTCGCACCGGCGATCCAGGAATAGCAGCGGCCACGACCGTCGCAATAACCAGACCCGCGACCGAGGCTGCCCAAGCGATTCCACGCGGCGTCCTGCGGGCCGGGATGTGGCGGCGCTGAGCGATCTCGATCAGCTGATCGGCAGACATCGCGGGCGGAGACGCGTCAAGCGCTGTCAGCAGCTGTCCAGTTTCGCGAAACGCGGACTTCATGGCCTTCATCCTGGCGACGCATTGCTCACAGACCGCAACGTGCGCGCGGAGGCTCTCTTCCTCGCTGCCGCCCAGCTCCCGGTCGAGCAGCCCTTGCAGTTCGCCGTCATGTAGATGCATCAACCATCTCCTCATAAGCACGCTGAAAAGCCCGCGTGGCGCGGCTGATCAGCTTTCCGACTCCGGCTTCGCCATAATCGAGGGCCCGCGCGATCTCGCGGTAGGTATAGCCCTCGTGGCGAAGCAACAGGGCTTGCTGATCGCGAACGGACAGCGTCGCGAGAGCCTTTCGGACCCGCTGCTTCCGCTCGTCAGCCTCCAGCCGCTCTACTGGATCGGACCCGGTTTCGTCGTACAGTCGGTCGGCCTTGGCTTCCAGTAGCTCCCGCCTCCTGCCGGTGCGCCGGTGGGCATCGCGGAACAGGTTATTCGACACCGTCACCAGCCATGCTCTCGGATCATCGGGTAGTTCACCTCGCTGGTACAACCTCACAAAGGACTCCTGGGCGATGTCCGCGGCCGTCGCTGGATCCCCGCAAAGCCGATTCACATAGCGGAACAGCGACTGGAACCACGCCTCAAAGACATCGCGAAAAGCGCGCTCGAATGGTTCATCCTGTTTCACGTCCCGGCGCTCACTCACTCCCAGGAGACCCGGTTCACAGATGGAACGCTTGACTCTTCAGTTATGTGGCGTGACGAGGAAGATTTTGCCGGGGCTAAACTGCGGGCCGGCGATCAGAAGCTCCACTCCAGGCCAAACGCGGCCGACGCCGGGAGCAGATCCAGACCGCGGCGCCCAGGCTCCGACGGGGTAACCCCGTACCCGACCACGTTCTCACGGCCCAGCACGTTGGTTACATCGAGGTAGGCCATAACCGAACCCGAAAACCCGAGCAACGAGGGGTTCCATTCGCGGCGGATGCCGACGTCCAGCCGAACGTAGGCTGGCAGACGTTCATCATTGACCGTCTCCGAAACTCGAAGCGGCGTCCCGCTGAACTCCACCTCGCCGCTCAATCGATCGAACGTCTCCCAGTCGAATCCCTCCTGAATCGGGCTTGTGGGTCGACCAGCAGCCGCCTGGAAGGCGGTGCGGACCTTGGTTTGCGGCGTGAGTCGGTACGACGCTGCGGTAATTAGTGATCGCCGCCGTTCGAACCCGGGATTGTAAGTGATATCGCCGGTTTGCCTCTCGACCCTACTCCATTCGACGATCGCCTCGGCGTCGACTCGATCGCCCCTATAGAACAGCGCCGCACCCGTGCCGATCGCCCGTCCCTTCCCTTGCTCAAACCCGTTGACCGCGAACGGCTGGGCTGTGACGGGGGCCACGAGAACCAGGTTATCGAGCCAACGAACGTGTCCGTCGACCGTTAGGAGAAGACGATCCGATAGCCGAGCCTCCACGGCCGCGGTCAACTGGTCCGACCGACCCACAGGCACATTCTCAGCATCCGCCGTGACCAATGGCTCGCCGCCAAAAGCGGCGAGCAAGAGCGACTCCTCGTTGCGAAGGGACTGTACGTATTGATGGACCCGTGAGTATCCGCCGGAGAGCGTCACCCTCGCGTCTGGCCGGTAGTGAACCGAGAACCGCGGCTCGAGCGCGACGCCGTGCCCATCGGCAAAGACGGCGCGCATCCCGTTGTTGACGATCCAGTGGTCGCGCGCGATCCAGCGGTGCTCGAGGTACGTCGACACGATCTTTTGGCTCGATCGCAGATCCAAAACGGCGTCTACGTCAGCCAAGCTCAGCGCCGTCTCGCTGGTCAACGGATCGGCCACGTACTTCGAGGACAAGGCTTCAACCGTGAAGCCGGCGCGTCCAACGGTCTCGGGCCGCACCCACGAGACATCACCCGACGCCCCCCAGTGCTTGAGCGCATTGACCGTCTGGTAGCGCCCGGAGTTCGCGCCCCAGTGAACGTCCGAGTTCGTCGTCGCACGCCACAGCTGAAGCCGGACCTCGGACGCATTGTCAGACGACTGACTCCAGGTGATGGCGTTGGTCGATGCCGACCAAATAACGCTGTTCCTCAGCGCTTGTCGTTCCTCGGTTGACACGCGAGTCTCTTCGTCCAACTGAGAAAAGAGCCAGTTGTCCGAGGAAAGCGAGACGACGTCGATCCTGCCGCCCAGCACGTCGAGGGAGATCTTGCCCAGCAAATCGTCAAACCCGCTGGTCCGGCCCTTGTCGAGGAACGGACCCCGTCGAAGCAGGTCGTACCTCGTTCGGCGGCCGCCGATCAGCACGCCACCTGAAGCGCCGGGCATCGGTGCGTCGACCGTCATCCTGACATCGGCCAAACCCGCACCACCCTTGACCCGCAGCCCATCCTGGCCCGGTGCCGGCGTCGCGACGTTGACAACGCTCGACAGTCGGCCACCGTACCGCGCCGGGAACACGCCGGTGTGGATCGCCACCTCAGATACCGCATCTGGGGTGATCGCAGAGAGAACCCCGCTTGTATGGTAGGGGTTGTAGACAGGCGCACCGTCCAGTAAGACGAGGTTCTGGTCTCCCGAGCCACCGCGCACGTGAAGCTGGGTCGGCGACTCTTCGGCCATATCGATGCCAGGGATGATGGACAGGATCTCGAAAACGTCCGGCTGGCGTGCCAGTGGATCGGACCAAAGCGCCTCGCCCGCCAACACCCTTGAACCGATCTCGGGCAATCCACTGGGCTCGAACACCTCGCCCGGATCGAGTACCGATGCATAAGCGAGAGCCGAGATCTCGGGGAACACGATGAAGCGCGTTCGCAGACGTACATCCAGGCTCAGCGAGCCATCGTGCGGTACGGTGATCTGTAGCTCGAGGGGATGATAGCCGAACTGCGAGAACCGGATCTTGTACTCACCTGGCTCGAGGCCTTTGATCTGGTAGGCGCCGGTCGAGTCCGACCAGGCTACCACGTTCTCAGCCGGGATCTCGATCCGCACGCCGCCAACCGCTTCGTAGCGGTCGGATTCGATCGTCCCGTGAACGGAACCGTCCCCCGAAGGGGGCCCGAGGGACATTACGGCTATGAGCGCAAGCCTGATCATACTTTCCGCTCTCCGGAATGTCGCGGCAGGCGCTGCATCTATTCAGTTTACCGGACCGCGCCCGACCTGTCTATCCGGAGTCCCCTATGGGTGGCTGCAGAAGTGGTCAATTGCGGGATTCTATGCCTCCAGAAACGACCCCGGCTTATGCACTTCGGCCATGACTCACGGCTTTTAACAGTGGAACGTATGACCGGACGCAAATGTGGCGAGAAGCCCGCCTAGCGGAGGTCGGACCAGGGTCGGCGGGCAACTCGCCACGAGGGGCGGGCGCTGGATGGGCCCGTTGCAGGGCTTCGGGACCCACCCGTTGTAGCGCCCTAGGTACCCTGAGTGAGCATCAGGGTCCTGAATCTGTGAACTCGAACGTCTCATTGATGCCCACGCCGGCTGCCTACTGGGGGAACGGTTTGCTGTGGTGGCTTGTGGCAGGATTTGTGACGGTGCAGAGTCTTAGCGTTGGCTGCGCAAGGCCTCTAGAACCAACGGTTTGACCCACAGAGCATCAGCCTGGACTGCCTTGCCGCTATCGTTGTGCATACATGGATAGATATCCCGCAGGACGAAACCGAGCTCCGTCGTCAACCGCTCGTGGACCGCGCCAAAGTTCGTCTGCCCGCTGTACATGGGGGACAACATCACCTCGCTGTAGAATGCGATGACGCGTTCCCGAATCGTCTCGCGGCCGCCTTCGATGAGGAGCCCCTCCGCACCCTGGACGTCTGCCTTGAGGACCAAGTGACCGTGCGGAACTTCCTGGGCCGCCCAGTCATCAAGCGTCGTTGTACAAACCTGAATCTGTTGTACGTGCGCAGTGTCTTTTCCGAACGACTCCTGGTTCTCAGCACCGTTCTCTAAGAGGGAGTTTGTTTGCTCATCAACGTTGCAGAAGAACTCGTGAAAGCCGTTCTCGTTCGACAGCGCTACGTTGTGAAGGGTCACCTGTTTGGACTCCTCAAACCGCTGTTGCAGCAATTCAAACGACTCCGGTGTGGGCTCAAAACCGTGCACGGGGATCGATCCAAGTTCATCGAGGTAACGGACAATCGTTTCTCCATGGTGACTGCCAACATCGAGGATGGCCGCCGGGGTCAGCAATCGGCAGATCTTTACGATCTCGCCGTACGCATCCGGCACGTTAAAAGCAGCTTTGACTTTCCGCGCCAGGCGACGCTGGGAGCCTCGCGTCAGTTCGTTTGCAGTCAGTGCACTGTGCACCTTATGAAGAACGCTCCAAGTGGATGTGTTCATTACGTCAGTTTACCGCTTGCGGCGATGACGGTTCAACCGGAGTGACTGTGAGGCCATATCCGCGATTGCGGGGGAACGCATCATGACCTATTGTCCCACGGTCTTGACAATTCGTTACTCTGGGCCTCAGCCGGAGGTGAGCAGTGCTTGTCCGAGCGTTCCTTTCGCTTCTACTCGTAGCCATGTCGGCATCCTCGACATGGGCTCAAGATCCAACCGAAGTCGATCCCGATCACTACACCGTAGCGTTCGAGAACGACAACGTGCGTGTCCTGCGGATCCAGTATGGACCGGGTGAGACGTCGGTGATGCATGAGCATCCCGAAGGTGTTGCCATCCAGTTAACGACGAACACCTGGCGGATGCACGCCCCTGATGGTACATCAACCGACTACTCGACTGAGGCCAACCAGGTGGAGTGGGCCGATGCGGTCGTCCACTCGCCTGAGAACGCGACCGATGAACCGGGTGAGGTGTTCCTGATCGAGTTCAAGAAACACAAGAAGATGGACCACAACGGTCACGCCGAGAAGTACGACAAAGAACACGAAGAGGAGTACGAAGAAGACTACTGAGGCCCTGCGCTTGTAAGCGCCTCAACCAACGCTTCGTCGAGCGACAACTCGCTTCCCTCTGTCCAGGCCGCCGTGAAGGCTCGCTCCCCGAGAGCCTTCCGCACTGCAGTGACGGAGCGATCGTAGAGTAACCGGTCGGGCGGATCGAGCGTTCTGCCTTGCGCCGCTAGGCCCGCCTCACAGGCACCAAGTAGTCGCGCCGCCCGATCGTAATCGTGCCTGGTGGCGCAAACCTCCGCCATGCCGATCACCGCCTGCAAGCGGCCCGCCAGGTGGTGGAGCTCGGCGGCAACTTGCGCCGTTTGTCGATAGCGTCGGTCAGCCTGATCCGTGTTCCCCATCGCGTGCGCCGTCTGACCCAGGTTGAAGAGGATGTCCACGTCCCGGTAGCGATTCCCATACTCCCGGCACCGCACCCGCGCCTCCTCGTACATCGCTTCCGCTCGCTCCAAGTGTCCCCAGTATCGAGCCGTTTCTCCTTGGTTCACCAGCAGAACGAGTTCCGAATCCCGGTCTCCGAGCTCCCGGGCCAACTGCAGTCCCTCTTCCGCGGCAACAGTTCCAATCTCGTAATCACGCTCACTCAGGGATGCGTTCCTCCCGACCGCTGAGAGCGCAAGCACCAGACTCCGCTTGTCATTCACTTCGCGCGCGACGATCAGAGCTTCGTCGGCCGCTGAACGGGCACGATCCGTACGACCGTGAAAAAACGCCAGGGCGCTGAGCGCGCTTAGCGCTTGGCTCCTCGCTATACTCGCTTCCAAGCCCGCGGCAACCGCCCGTTCACCCCACTCGATCCCCTCGGTCAGCAAACCCTCCGACTTCCAGAAGTGCTTCATCGAGGCGACAATCCGGAGCGCCGGCTCGGTTTCATTTCGAGCCAAACTCCACTCCAATGCCGCACGCACGTTGTCGTTCTCGGCGGCCACCAACTCCAGCCTCGGTGTCATTTCAGTACCCAACCCAATCACCAACCCCTCGACGAGCGCCAGCACCCAGTCCCGGTGTCGTCGCTCGATCACATCGGACTCTCCCGCGGCGGCGAGTTTCTCACGCGCGTAACGTCGAGTTGTTTCGAGAAACCGGTAACGCATCCCAATCGTATCCTTGGGCTCAGCAATGACCAGTGACTTGTCGACGAGTCGCGACAGCAGATCGAGGGTGCCTGGCTCGCCCCAGATCTCCTCGGCAGCGTCCAGCGTCCAACCACCAACAAAGACCGCCAGCCGACGGAACAACATCTGCTCTTGCTCCTCCAACAAGTCGTGGCTCCAGTCGATGACCGCGCGAAGCGTTTGGTGACGAGGCGACGCCGTGCGACTGCCGACCCCCAGCAGCTGAAAACAGTCGTCTAGACGCACCGCGATCTGATCTGGCGAGAGGACCGCGACTCGCGCCGCGGCCAGCTCGATTGCGTGCGGGATGCCATCCAGCCGCGCGCAGATTTGACCCACCGCTTGAGCGCTGTTCTCATCGATGGCGAAATCCGGTTGCACGAGTCTCGCACGGTCCACAAACAGCTGGACCGCCTCGTATGTGCCCACGTCGGATGGAGCCACGTCCTTTGGCTTCGCTCCGATGTCTGGCGCGGCTAGCGGTGGGACCACGAATACGACTTCTCCTGGAATCCCCAGCGTCTCCCGACTGGTAGCCAACACTTTCAACCCTGGCGCCGCCTGTAGCGCGGACTCTACCCATTGCGCACTCGCATCGATCAGGTGCTCGCAGTTGTCCAACGCGATTAGCACCGCTTGCGAATCCAGGTGCTGCATCAGCGTGTCCGCTACGTCGCGTCCCGGCACCTCGCGCAGACCAAGCGCGCTCGCCACTGTCTGTGGGACACGCATGGGATCGCCGAGCCTAGCGAGCTCGACGAACCACACACCGCCCGGAAACGCCTTTGACACTTGAGCCGCCAGTTGCAGTGCGAGCCGGGTCTTACCTTGACCGCCCGCTCCCGTCAGAGTGACGATGCGATGACCGGCCAGCAGTTCCCGAACTTGCTCGATCTCGGCTTCCCTTCCCACGAAGCTCGTCAATTGCAGCGGCAGGTTGTGGGGCATCGTATCTAGCGATTTCAAAGACGGGAAGTCCGATCGGAGGGCGGGGTGGTCGAGCTGGTAGATCTGTTCGGGGGATTCGAGATCGTGGAGGCGGTGGTACCCGAGATCGCGTAGCGTCACATCGTCGGGTGGTGAGCCACTCACCAAATCGCATGCGGTTCGGGACAGGATCGTCTGGCCACCATGGGCCACAGGAACGAGACGGACGACTCGGTTCACGGCGGCTCCGGAGTAGACTCCCTCTCGTCGGTCCGCCTCTCCGGCGTGAATCGCTACGCGAACCCGCAACGGGCTCCCGGCTTGTTGGGCTTCCCGGTCGAGATCACGCTGAATGACCAGCGCCGCTTCCGCCGCTTGCGGTGCCCGCTCGAACACCGTCCAAAACCCGTCACCAACGGTGTTGAAGACGTGCCCACCATGGGCATGGACCGCATCGAGGATGATCTCGTCGTGGCGCTCAAGGTTCATCTTCATACGGACAGCATCCTCTTCCCACAAACGAGTGCTACCCTCGATGTCCGTAAAGAGAAACGTGACCGT
>JBDHIC010000040.1:0-13583 GCA_039589035.1 Gemmatimonadota bacterium
TCCGTGCCGAGGCGAAAGGAGGACTGACGCACATCGGTGACTTCGGCCTGCTCCCAGGTGGTGCCAACGGCATTGCCGCCCGGTAGTCGGGGTCCAGGCTCGAAGTTCGCGTCGGCGCTCGTAACGGAGCCGAGATGGCGGGGACGCGAACCTCTTCGCGGAGACCGTCCGGAGGACGAGCGATGAGCGCCGCGGGCGAGGTGCCGGTTTGGGAGCGAGGATCTAGAAACCTTAGTTGTAATGTTTCCGTTTCCGATCAGCTACACCGTGCGTGAGGGTTTCGCTTACACCACAACGGGTCCCTCCCCACAGACAGCTGTGTCTGACTCGGTATACGGTTGTAGGGGATTACCCCGACAAGAGCAAACCCGGCGAAAGCCGGGGACGCAAAGCTACGGATCCTCGCTTCCTACGCGACGCCTTTCCGACGCCACGAAGGACCCCAAGACCGCCGAGTTGCCGAAGGGTCTGTTCCTGTGTGCTACTCACTGCACAAGGAGGCGCATCATGCACTGGCGTATCTCAATCATCGGGGTACTCGCACTGTTGGTGGCTGTGAGCTGCCAACAGCAGCCCGTTGAGCCGCAGCAGGAGATCGGAACCACCTTGATGGCTAACAAGGGTGCCGTGATTCACCGCGGCGAGATCGGGTGCGCTGTGGTCGACGGCTACGGGCGTTGGTTTCCCCCAACCTTCGACCTGCCGTGCGGGACGGAGGCCGCGACATTCAGCAGGAACAGGAACTCAAACGTGACGGTTCGGGCATCGGGTGTGCCCAACCCGACCGGGAGAGCCGTCCACTGGGGTCCCTGGAACCCAGGACAGGACTGGGTAGCCTCGTATCCCGAGCTTACTGGTCCTCCGTTCCCGTGCTTTACCCTTGGACCGGATTACGACCTGAATAACCCGGTGTTTACGGTGAACTGGCACGAGACCCTGTCGCGCAGCGGTGAGGCGACACTTACCTGCATCTACTCCGAGAAGTGGGAGTTTCGGTGCGAGGACTATGGCAACTGCGCGGAGTGATTGAGCCGGGAGCCTAAGCGCCGCCACGAAAAGCCTCTCACAGCGAAGGGGGAAGTTACCAACCGCTCAAACGACATCTGACTGCCTGTTTCACACCGGGGTCCACTCCGGTCGTACTTCTCGCAGACCGCAACTGTACGAGGAGGTTTGTCACCATGAGGATCAAAGCCCTTCTTGCCGTTCTCGTCCTCGCGGCATTTGCCGTGGCTTGCGACCAGAACGTGCCGACACAGCCGGCAGCGGATACCGCTGCACCGGCGTTTTCCTTCAACAACAATCCAGACAATGGGAATCCGCGCATCGTTCGATTCACTGGTCTCGCCACTTTCGTCATCATTGATGACGACGCGAACCTGTTCTCATTGCACTCTGGGAGGGACGCACCCTTCAACTTCAACGCTGGGGAACGCTGTGGCGACGTAACCGCTCTCAGCTTCGCGGATGTCCAGCAGATTCTGAAGGATCCCGACCTAGCCGATCCATTCCTTGATCAGGTCCATGGGCTCCGGCTAGGAAGGGATATTTTCGTCCATGTCTTCCAGGGGCCCTTTGATGAGGTCACGGACTGCGACGATATGCTCTCCAGGCTGTTAGCTTTCGGGCGCGGGAATTTCACGAACACAGACAATGACATAGCCATCTTCCTCCGAGAGAACAATAACGCCAACGCATTTGGGTTCACGGCGCAGGCAAACAAGCTGGAACTGGTTGGAGGCGGGCGAGCGAAGTACAACGGGGTCAGCAAATGCGTTTGGGATGGCAATGACTTCGAGTCCATCAAGTGTGTCGATAAGATCAACTTCCACTAGGTGCATGAGGGTGTAACGAAAACGAGGAGGGGCGGTCCTTCGGGGCCGCCCCTTTTTCTATGCACCCCTGCGTTGGCTCGGCTTAACACTGTGCTAGTAAGTGTGCTAGTTCAGTTCCGGCATATTGCCGTATCCGGGGGCGGGGCGTTCGGCAAATAGGCGGAAAATTCCGCGGATTTACGGCAGAATGACGAAAAAGCGCTGTTTAGCACCCGCTTGACATGCAGGACATCGCGTCACGGTAGTCCTCGGCCGGCAAAGCCGATGTTCCACACGTCGATTTGGGGCCTTTAGCAGTTATGGTGTCCAGGTGGTGACAAAGGGCCAACGGTAGGAGATCGCTTGACCCGATAACGCGTCCTGGCGTAGGCTGACGCCATGTTAGGCCTAACGGTCCAAGAGACTGGGCCAGCGAGACCCGCCTTTCCCCCTACGTACCTCACAACCCTCCTGCGCGACCATGCAACCTGAACGCTCCATCGCCACCATCCTGTTTACCGACATCGTCGGCTCGACTGAGCGCGCCGCGGAGTTGGGGGACCGCGGCTGGCGGGGACTCCGGGATCAGCATCACGCGATCGTGCGGGAGGAGCTTGCGCGCTGGGGTGGCCGCGAGGTTAGCGAAGCAGGCGATGGCTTCCTCTCGCTGTTCGATAATCCTGCACAGGCGATCCTGAGTGCAGCGGCGATCCGAGATCGGGTTCGGGAGTTGGGGCTCGAAGTTCGCTGCGGCGTCCATATGGGGGAAGTCGAGCAATCGGCTGACGGTTCGCTGGGTGGGATCACCCTCCATATCGGTGCGCGGGTGGCTGCTGAAGCAGGTGCTGGCGACGTACTAGTGTCAAGTGCGGTGCGGGATGTAGAGACAGGGTCTGGCTTCGGTTTTGAAGATCGCGGACGTTATGAACTGAAGGGTGTCCCTGGGCATTGGCGCTTGTTTGCCGTTACAGGTCTGCCTCAAGAGGTCGCGCCCCCGCGACGGTCGCCGCGGGTCACGCGAGTTCCTCGCTGGGTGAGTACGGGTGCGATCGCGCTCGCCGCGGTGCTCGGTCTAGCCGGCCTCTACGTCGTAATCCAGGACCGCGACGGAAGTCCCAACCCATCCGGAACCACTGGTGTTTCTCTCGCCTCGACGAATCGCTCGATCGCTGTACTCCCGTTCGCGAACATGAGTGCGGATGCCGAAAACGAGTATTTCAGTGATGGTATCACTGACGAGATCATCACCGTTCTCTCCAAAGTAGGCGACCTGAAGGTGATCTCCCGAACGTCCATCATGACTTACAAGAACACGGATAAGCAGTTGCGCCAGATCGCGGAGGAACTGGGCGTCGCTACGATTCTCGAGGGAAGCGTTCGCCGGACTGGGGACCGCGTGCGGATCACGGCTCAGCTCATCGATGCGGAGACCGACGAGCATCTGTGGGCCGAAAGCTATGACCGCAGCCTCACCGACATTTTCGAGATCCAGAGTGCGGTTGCGACGAGCATTGTCACTGCGCTGAACGCAACCCTCACCGGGACTGAGCGTCGGTGGATCAAACAGAAGCCCACCACAGACAATGAAGCCTATGATGCCTACCTGCGCGCTACCGCCGAGCTCACTCGCGGTGGAGAGCTCGGGGGCGAGTTTTATCGGAGGGCCGAGCGGTTCTATCGACAAGCGGTGGAGCTCGATCCGAACTTCGCACTCGCGTACGCGAGACTATCAGTGACGCACTCGCTGATGTATTGGTACGCTTTCGACCAGACACCCTCGAGACGGGAGCAGGCCAAAGCGGCTGTCGATCGGGCACTGGAGATTCAGCCCGATCTCCCCGAAGCGCACCTCGCACTGGGTTACTATCACTATTACGGTCAGCGAGACTACGCGCGGGCCATGGAGGAGTTCACTCGGGCCAAGCGAGATCTTCCAAACAACGCAGAGGTCTACGCAGCGATCGGTTACATCAATCGACGGCGCGGGGAGTGGGATGAAGCGGTCGCGAACCTCGAAAAGGCTGCCAACCTCGACCCCCGAAGTGCTCACCTTCTGCGAAATGTCGCGTTGACGCATGTTCGGGTGACCCATGACTTCGAAAGAGCGCTCGAGTTCCTGGATCTCGGGCTGGCGCTCGATCCCGTGTGGTTCTCGCTCGCGAAGGGAGATCTGCATGTCAAGTGGAAGGGTGATACGGGTCCCTTGCGAGCGGCCCTGGACGCGATCGCACCCGATTTCGATCCGGACGGAATGGTGACACGCGAGCGATTCCGGCTGTACTGGCTAAACCGGGAATTCGACGTGGCGATCCGATTGCTTGAGTCGTCATCTGTCGAAGTGTGGGAGATCGTGGCCGCGTTTCGGACCAAGGAAGAGGCGTTAGGAGACGTCTTCTTCGCCCTCGGCGATCGAGACGGCGCGCGTGAGCATTACGAAGCTGCACGTTTGATTACGGAAAGCGAGGTCCAGAAACGACCGGATGTTGCACGACTCCGATCCTCGCTGGGACTCGTCTACGCGGGTCTGGGTTGGCGCGAGGAGGCGATCCGTGAGGGGCGAAGAGCCGTCGAGCTGTTGCCCGAGAGCAAGGATGCGTTAATCGGCCCCAGCCATGTTATGTGGCTAGCCGTGATCTACGCGCGCGTTGGAGAAACCGACTTGGCGCTGAAGGAACTGGAACGACTCCTTACTATGCGGGCCAGCCCTCACAGAAACGAGGTCCGGCTGAACCCGATGTGGGATCCTCTGCGGGACGATCCTCGATTCACGGAACTTGTGGAACACGATTCATGACTGCCCGACTAGCAGCTAATGCTCGCCACTACCACCGTAGGGCACTGCGGGACGACCGTGACCTGGTTTTCCGCCGATACAGTCCCGCTGCGGTTGCGAACGCTCAGCGTCGCCGAGCCCGGTGCTCTCGCGGTCACGGTGGCCTCGGTACCCGACCCTGTGACCGAGAAGATCCCGGGATCGCTGGAACGCCAAAAGAGAGCCGGGCTGGACAGCTCCCCATTCGGGCCGAACGCTCTAGCCGTGGCCGTGCACGACACTCCACCAACCACCACTACGGAACACTTGGGTCCGAGGATCACGCTGATGAGCTCGTTGCTTGGGCCGATGGGAGAGGAGTCTTCACATGCCAACGTCATAGACGTGAGTGGCATGATCACGAGAGCGAGACGAGCGACTAGGCCGCTGAGATTTCGTACCAGACTCGCCATTGGCTCACGTCCTCGGGTTGGCGCGCGCCTTCGCGCTGAAGATACTCAGACGGCCACGCTTATACGGTCGTTGTACAATGACCTTTCAAACTCCACTATACCACCCGAAGGTTTAAGAAAGCGTGCTCAGAAGACCTGTTTCCATGAGGGTTCTTTTCCTCGTGCTGCTCGCGATGTGGAGCTGCGCTTCCACACCTTCGGGTCCTAGGCCTAAAGCACAGCCGGGTCCCCAACCCGGTGAGTTGGGCGTCTTGTTCGTGGGCAACAGCCTCACGTTCTGGAACGACATGCCGGTGATCTTGGAGCTACTGCTGGAGACGGGTGGGGTGGGGCCCCTGCACCTCGAGGTCGTCGCCTTCCCGAACTTCGGGCTGGAGGATCATTGGGTAGAGGGCACCGCCAGAGCCCGGATTGCCCTCGGGGGGTGGGAAGTGGTGATCCTGCAGCAGGGCCCATCTGCAACTGAGGGACGGCCATCGCTGCTCGAGTATAGCGATCGATTCGCGGAAGAGATTGGGCGCGTCGGTGCACAAACCGTGCTCTACATGGTGTGGCCGGATCAGTCGCGCTTGTTCGACTTTGACGGCGTGTCGGACTCGTACGAAACCGCGGCCCAATCCGTGGACGGTCTGTTATTCCCGGCGGGTGAAGCATGGCGCTCGGCATGGACACGGGACGCCGGTCTGGCCCTGTACGGCCCGGATGGATTCCACCCGAGCCTCCTCGGCAGCTATCTGGCGGCGCTCGTGATGTACGAGCAACTCGCGGCCCAGGACCCCCGCGATCTACCCGCCGAGATTCCCACCCCGTCGGGGACGGTAGAGCTCACGCAGGAAGTCGCGACTATCGTGCAGGAGGCGGCGGTCGACGCGAATGCACGCTTTGCTCTCCCGTCGAAGATCCCGCGATAACATGGCATATCGCCGAAAAGGCGGGCCCAGCACTTTGGATCGGATGCAGCTTGATCTAGCACAATTCATCGGTTAGCATGCGATGACATTATGGCGTGTGATCGAAATACGGCGTGGTTCACAATCGTCTCTCTTGCTGCCCTTTGGGCCTGTGGAAGCGAGCCTGAGGCGCAAGTGATTGAGCTATCGGTTGGTGAATGGGTTCAGATCGAGGACAGCGTTTCTCAGGTACACGTCAAGAATCTTGGGCACATGATCTCTGGAAGCGCTTTCATTAGTGTCGAGAACCCGCCGGCTGACCGTGCGCCGGACTTCAATGATAGCAAATACGCATATGCGAGCGGACAACCTGGCGACACGATCGTCCTCGGGAGACGCGTAACTCATAAAATGGAGAGCTCGAGTGGGGCTGAAGAAGAGAAGTATCTCTGTTTCGAGTATCTATCTGTCGACGAAGAAACAAGAGTTACTCGGATTCGCGTACTGGATTGCAGTGCTGCACACTTGTAAGCGACCAGAGCGCAGATGAAACACGCGCCTCGATCCTTACCCCTGCGCCTTCTTTATGCGTTTCTCGGGGCCACGCTGATCGCGACTTGCGGCGAGAACGCCGATCAGGTTGTCGCTCCGGAGTCGTCAGAACCACTTTCGAACTTAACCGTCTCTGGGATCGATCCAGCACGTGGACTCGCTGGAACGACGGCAACCATCACTGGGGCCCGTTTTGGCAACCAGCGGTCCAGGATCAACGTAAGATTTAAGGGTGTAATTGCCGAGCTTCAATCGTTCTCCGATGAGAGAATCGTGGTGATTGTACCCAACCTCCCGCGCGGGAGGGCAATCGTCTTTGTCACCCGCGACGGGCCCGAGTTGTCGGACTCCGATTTTACCTTTTTTAAGATCCTTCCGGCTGAGGACGTAGCGGTTCCTAGGGTAGTGGCAGACGCGTCAGTTCGGCTTCACCGATAAACAGCTCAACCTCGGATTGACCGACGGGCCTCAAATAGGCCGAGATCTCGTAAACGCCGTCCGGCTCATCTCCAATCATGAAATGAACCAGTGCATTTGTTTCGAACGTCTGAGCTCCGCCGGCGGGAAGGGTCACCTCGACAGGCTGGTCTTCGCGGCAGGTCTTGTTGAATTGATCGAACACGCGTGCGCCGCCTGGGCGGTAGACTCGCATGAGAACCACGCATCGATCTGGATATCGAAGTGTGCGAGGTGATCCGCTGAGGTCGGTCACGGTTGCTTCGACCACAATGAAATGCGGAAGGGTGAGAACGAACTCGGCTCGGTACCGCAAATCGTCGCGCTCGCTAGGGAAAGATCGCCCGGTTGGAAGCGAAGCGTCTTCACTACAGCCGACGAGGAAAAATATCGCCAGCGAGGCACCAGCAACAGAGGCTCTTCTGAGGGTCACGACGCAATCTCGACAACTCGATCGTTCCCAATAAGTATGTCTTGCTCAGCGCTGCGGTGCAACTGCGCGGATCATTCCTAGAGGGATCGGCGCTGACCTCTCAGGCTACGTCGAGAAACCAATCCAGCGCCGACTCGGAGATCGCCGATGGAAGCTCGTGACCCCCACCGAACTCCTCGTACGTCACGTCGTAACCGGCGTCGCTCAGGGTCGGCACGATGAGGTCCCGGGTGGTACTCACCGGAAGTATGGGGTCGTTCGTGCCATGCGACACGTAGACGGGCGGCTGTCCGACAATCGGGTCGAAGGCAGCCACAAAGCCGGGGGAGTAGGCCACCAGGTGGCTGAACAGGTCCCCATTGGAGAGCCCGACGGAGAACGTGTACGACGCCCCGTCCGAGAACCCTCCCAACGCCAGTCGCGTCGGATCGATCCGGCAGCGCTCGAACGTGTGCTGTAGTGCGAGATCGAGAAAATCGACGTCCGGTCCGAGGCCGCCCAGCAGCAGATCCCAGGTGGAGGCGCGCGAGTCGGGAGTCAGGAGGATCATGCCGCGAGCCTCCGCGCGCTCGGGGTAACTTACCCACGAGCTGCCAGATCCACCGGCTCCATGGAGAGCGATGAAGAGCGGTGCCGGCGTCTCGGGAGAGTAGCTCTCCGGCACATAGAGGAATCCGTCGCGCTCGCCCCCGATCCCCAGCGGGGTGAGCCCCACAGTGGGTGTCTCGGTCGGCGCGCCGGGCCGGGCTGTCAGCCGATTGCGGGTTGGAGGTTGAAAAGTCGGCCCGCTCGGCGACGAGTCGCTGCAGCCGGGCAGCATCCAGGCAGCCAGCGCGCCCGCGCTGGTCCACAGAAAGTGGCGACGGGACATGCCGCGCCAGAGGCGCGCGGTGAGCAGGGGGGCGCTGATTTCCATATTTCGAGATCCTTTCACTCCGGCAGGGGCGGACGGAGCGCCGGCCACTCGGTCATACGGTTTCCCGCCGCGATCGACGCGGCGTGGCTGGATCAAACACAAAACTATTGTATTCAAAAAGGGGTTCAAGTGGTCGCGGGTTCAAATCCTGTCGCCCCGACCAGCTAATTGACTGCGGTCACACCTTTAGGAGTTCGCGATCGTCGACGGGGGAATTGGGAGAGTTGGACCTGGCGTGCGAATACCTGGAAACAACTTGCGGAGGAGGACCGGCTCACCCTTGTAGGTCTCCGGACGGATCTTATCAGCCGATTCGGTGTGGGCCGATCCGCGGTACGGACCACTGATGCAAAAGGGCTGGGGTGCTGACGACCACTGATCGCCGGCGTCGGGGGCCACGGCCATCGGCCTTTTGGCCTGACGTATTGCAATTGAAGCGCGACTTCGGGTATAATTCCGGATATTCAGGTATTCAGGTCCTTAAATCTGTTACTCGCCATCTAGGGACTCCCGATGTTGTATTCAGGTCGCTGCGAGTACGCGGTTCGCGCCCTGACCTACCTAGCACAACAGCCGGCCAATGGGTTCACTCTACTGGCCAAGATCACAGAAGCAGAGGACTTGCCCCGCGCGTTCGCCGGAAAGATTCTCCAAGACCTCGTCCGGGCCGGGCTGCTGCGATCGGCCCGGGGTCCTACCGGCGGCTACGCACTGGCGCTCCCGTCAGCTGACATCTCGCTGTTGCAGATCGTACAGTCGATCGACGGTACCGCCGATCTCGACCGCTGCGCCGTTGGACTGAACCCGTGTTCCGATGACATGCCATGCCCATTGCATGATACCTGGAAGCCCTTGCGTACGGAGATCAAACAGTATCTAGAGGAGACGACGCTCCTGGATCTGGCGGCGGGCGTTTCGCGAAAACGCAAACTCATCGAGCAGGCGAAAGTCACAAACGGTGTCTGACCGGCGCTTCCACCTGACGGTGTTGCTCACTGCGAGCGCGCTGGCAGGTCTGTCGACGAGTGGCGTGCCATCACTCCTCGGCCAGACCGAGGACCAGGGGCAAGCCATCTTTGAGGAGAAGTGCAAGGCCTGTCACAGTCTTGGATCTGATCGGATCGTCGGTCCGGGATTGGCGGGCGTCAGTGAGAACCGCGACCACGAGTGGCTGGTCGCCTTCATTACGACTCCCGATCGCTTGATTGCCGAGGGTGACTCACTTGCGACGAGACTTCTCGCGGAGTACCAGGTGCCGATGCCCAACCTCGGTGTGACAGCAGGCGAAGCCGACCTGGTTCTCGCGTACATCGCAAGAGCGGGAGATACGGTTGCCATCACCCTCGGAGACGCTCCGACTTTCCCGGCTGGAGATCCGCAGATGGGACAGCGGCTCTTCACCGGTGAGCACCAGCTGGCGAACGGCGGGCCGTCTTGTATCGCATGTCACTCGATCAATACCCTCCAACCCCTTGGTGGGGGAACACTGGCAAAGGACCTGACTTCGGCTGCGGCGACTTACGGCGGTGGTTTAACCACCGTACTCGACGAAACGCCCTTTCCGGTGATGCAGGACGTCTTCGCAGATCATCCGTTGACGCCCCAAGAGGTCGCGGACCTGGCCGCGTTCCTCACTCAGGTCGACGAGAGTTCTTCCGACCGGTTCCGCTTGGCGTTCCCACTTGCCGGGGTCGTTGGGACCTTCTTCCTTTTGGTGTTCACAGGGGTTCTCTGGCGGGCTCGCCTGCGCGGGGTCCGGAAACCCTTGATCGGAGGTCGATCGTGAGTTGGATCAAGGATGTCGTAGATCCCAAGACCCGGCAGTGGGAGGATCGTCAAGGACGGGATCGTCACTTGGGAGATGCAGGCCATCGACTACCCGTCGCTGGAGGATGGCATTCCCCCCTACGAGCCCAGAGGATGTCAGCGAGGGATTTCGTTCTCCTGGTACCTCTACAGCCCGATCCGTGTGAAGTACCCCTACCTGCGCGGCGTGCTGGCCGATCTCTGGCGCGCGGCGAAAAGCGATCACGAAGATCCAGTAGATGCTTGGGCATCAATCGTGGAGAACCCGGAGTCGCGGACGCGTTACCAACAGGCCAGGGGGAAGGGAGGTTTCCGGCGCGCGAGTTGGGACGAGGTCCTAGAGATTCAGGCGGCCGCGAACGTCTACACTGCGAAAAAACACGGCCCGGATCGGGTCATCGGGTTCTCTCCGATCCCGGCGATGTCGATGCTGAGCTACGCTGGGGGTTCCCGCTTCCTCCAGCTCATGGGCGGCGTGAATCTGAGCTTCTACGACTGGTACAGCGATCTGCCGCCGGCATCACCCGAAGTATGGGGCGAGCAGACCGACGTCTGCGAAAGCGCCAACTGGTATCACGCGAAGTACACAGTGGCGATGGGCTCAAACCTGAACATGACCCGGACACCCGACGTGCACTTTGCGGCCGAAGCCCGTCACAACGGTTCGAAGCTCGTCGTGTTCTCACCCGACCTGAGCCAGGTATCGCGGTATGCGGACTGGTGGATCCCGGTGAACGCCGGTCAGGACGGCGCCTTCTGGATGGCGGCCAACCATGTGATCCTCAAGGAGTTCCATGAGGAGCGTCAGGTCCCGTACTTCACCGGGTACCTGAAGAAGTACTCCGACGCGCCCTTCCTCGTTCGATTGGAGCGGGATGGGGAAGGTTGGAAACCTTCGCGGATGCTCCGGGCGAGCGATCTCGATCAGTACTCGTCGGTCGAGAACCCCGACTTCAAGCAGCTCGTATTCGACGCCGCCTCGGGAAGTCCGAAGCTGCCGCACGGGAGCCTAGGACATCGTTGGGAGGAAACCGGCGGCAAGTGGAACTTGGAGATGAAGGACGCCGTCGACGGATCGGAGATCTCGCCCGTGCTGACGTTCTTCGACGACTCGCACGAGGTCCTACAGGTCAACTTCAGCGACTTCGCCGCCGACACCGTCCGGGCGCGTGGTGTTCCGATTCGGTACGTGGACACCCTCGCCGGGAGGGTTCCGGTGACGACGAGCTTCGATCTCCTCATGGCGCAGTTCGGAGTATCGCGCGGTCTGCCTGGCGATTACCCGCAGAGCTACGACGACGAGGAGGGTGCGTACACCCCCGCCTGGCAAGAGCGTTACAGCGGGATCGGTCGAGAGACGGTGGTTCGGTTCGCGCGGGAGTTCGCCGGGACCGCCGAGGCGACCAACGGGAAGTGCACCGTCATCATCGGCGCCGGGATCAACCACTGGTACCACAATAATCTGATCTATCGAGGCCCGATCACCGGTCTCATGTTGACCGGCTCAGTGGGGGTTCAGGGCGGTGGCCTCGCACACTACGTGGGGCAGGAGAAGCTCGCCCCGGTGGCGCCCTGGGCGACGATCGCGTTCGCCACGGATTGGCTGAAACCGCCACGGCTTCAGAACGCGCCCTCGTTTCATTACGTCCACACCGACCAGTGGCGTTACGAGCGCGAGTTCGGCGAATACCACACGGTGCCAGATACGGATCTCTCGAAGGGCCACACCATCGATCACCAGATCCGGGCCGTGCGGCTGGGTTGGTTGCCGTTCTTCCCGCAGTTTGCACGCAACAGCCTCGATCTGGCGCGCGACGCCGCCGTCGCCGGCGCCAGAACCGACGAGGAGATCGTCAAGCACGTCGCCGATCGGATCCGGAGTCGAGAGTTGAAGTTTGCGGTCGAGGATCCCGACGCGCCGGAGAACTGGCCACGGGTGTGGTACATCTGGCGTGGCAACGCCCTGATGTCGAGTTCCAAGGGGCACGAGTTTTTCCTCCGCCACTACCTGGGCACACACGACAACGCGATCCGTGATGAGGTGGCGGACGGCTCGACCCGTGAAGTCGAGTACGTGGAGGAGGGTCCGCGAGGCAAGCTCGACCTGGTCGTCGATCTCAATTTCCGGATGGATACGTCGGCGCTCTATTCTGACATCGTCCTCCCGGCCGCGACGTGGTACGAGAAGGACGACCTCAACTCGACCGATCTCCACTCTTACATCCATCCCCTGAGCCAGGCAGTCCCTCCGTGCTGGGAGTCGCGCAGCGACTGGGACATCTTCAAGATGATCACCAAAAAGACCGGTGAGCTCGCCAAGGCCCACTTTCCTCACCCGGTCAAGGACGTCGTCGTCGTTCCACTTCAGCACGATTCCGCGGATGAGATGGCGCAGTCGTCGGTGAAGGATTGGGCGCAGGGCGAATGTGAGTTCATTCCGGGCAAGACCGGCCCGCACATCAAAGTCGTCGAGCGCGATTACGCGAACTTGTACGAACAGTTCATCTCGTTTGGCCCGATGGCGGAAGCGGGGGGCATCGGCGCCCACGGTACGAGTTGGGACATCGAGGATCAGTACCGGGACCTGCTCCGGACGAACCCGACGGTCGAGTGGGGTGGGAAGCCGTACCCGTCGCTGGACGACGCGGTTCACGCCGCCAACGTCATCCTCGCCCTGGCTCCGGAAACCAATGGCGAGGCTGCGTACCGGGCGTTCAAGGCGCACGAGAAGAAGGTCGGGCTCACGCTCGCAGATCTGGCCGAGCCGTATCGCGGCGTGCGCACGACGTTCGCCGATCTACAGGCGCAGCCGCGGCGCTTGCTAACGAGCCCCATCTGGTCGGGCCTCACGAACGAGGGCCGCACGTACTCGCCCTTCACGTACAACGTCGAGCGCCTCGTTCCGTGGCGAACGCTGACCGGGCGGCAGCACTTCTACCTGGATCACGAGGGGTACCTCGATTTCGGGGAGCACCTCCCGACGTACAAGCCGAGCCCCGACCCGGTGGTTTTCGGTGACATCGTCAAGAGCGAGAAGGACGACCGGACCCTGATGCTCAACTATCTGACGCCGCACGGGAAGTGGCACATCCACTCTACGTATTACGACAACCACAGGATGCTCACGCTTTCACACGGGATCGAGCCGTTCTGGTTGAACGACAAAGACGCGGAGTCAGTGGGGATCCAGGACAACGACTGGGTGGAGGCGCACAACGACAACGGGGTCGTCGTCACCCGGGCGGTTTTGAGTGCCCGTATCCCCCGGAACACGTGCTTTTTCTATCACTCTCCCGAGCGGACGATCTCCGTACCCAAGTCCCCGCTGCGCGGCAATCGCCGAGCCGGCGGACACAACAGCCTGACCCGTACGCGACTCAAGCCGGTCAACATGCTCGGCGGGTACGGACAGTTCACGTACCACTTCAATTACTGGGGACCGACCGGCGTCAACCGGGACACCCACATCCTCGTGCGCAAGCTCGAGGGTG
>JBDHIC010000041.1:0-9993 GCA_039589035.1 Gemmatimonadota bacterium
TGAATCGACGTTCGATATGAAGCGCGAAGCGGGCACCAATCGGATCACGGCGTTTGGCGTACTGCCGCTCGATGAGCGACCGGAAACGGCGTATGTCGCGGTGGTGAACGCGGCTGCTTACTCGGCCACGATTTTTCGAAGTGTGCTCGTCGAGCGCGGCATCAACATCGACGGTCGTGTCCGAACGGTGTCGGACCCGCTCGACTCGCCGGTCGGATCCGGCAACGCAATCGCGCTCGCCAACCATCGATCGGTACCGATGGCGAAAGTGCTCGAGTCGATCAACGGCCGGAGCCAGAATTGGCACTCCGAGCAAGTGCTCAAGACGCTGGCGCGGGAGGTCGCCGGCGCCGGAACATGGGACGCCGGGCTGAAAGTCGAGCGCGAAACGTTAGCGCAACTAGGAATGGACACGACCGCGTTTCTGTTACGCGACGCCTCGGGGCTCTCACCGGCCAATCTGACGACGCCGCGGGCGTTGGCGGAGCTGTTGACGACGATGCGGTCGCGCCCCCATGGCAACGTTTTTGAGCGAACGCTATCAATCGCTGGTCAGACCGGTTCGCTGAAGGGGCGCTTTCGAGACAGTGCTGCTCAAGGGCGAGTGCGAGCCAAGACCGGTTTCATCGCCAACGTTTTCGCGCTGTCCGGTTATATGACCACGGTTTCCGGTCGCGAATACGCTTTCAGCGTGTTTGTCAACGGCGCCGGTTCACGGGCTAATCCAGCCATCGATCGACTGGTGGAAGGATTTGTCCTAGGCTGGGCGCCGTAACCGTTGGCAGACCATCCAACGCATACTCCACCCGAATACGATCGCTGGCAACAAGGCTCGCACACAATCGTCGCTTGGCGACCGACCGTCGATGCCGTCCGCACCGCGATTGATCAATCCGGATCGCTGAGCGAGTGGGCCGCCGATCGATCGCGACAAAGGATCGATACAGGCCGCGGTCCGGTGTATCGCATCCGACTCGGAGAACTCGACGCTGCGGTACGCCACTTTCGACGCGGTGGTTGGATGTCGCCCCTGCTCGGAGATCGCTACCTCGACTCACCACCGCGGCCGTTTCTCGAGCTCGCGGTCAGTGATCAACTGCGTCGCGCTGGCGTCTCCACGCCTCGCGTACTGTGCGCTGTCGTTACGTCGGCGCGTCCCGGCTACCGTGCCGACCTGGCGACCGAGTGGCTCGAACCGGGGCACGACCTCGAAACGCTGCTGGCGCCGAATCGGTACCCGGAAGACATCCGCATCGCGGCCATGCGCGCAGCTGGCACGCTGGTCGGCCGCGCGCACCGATGCGGGCTCGACCACCCCGATCTGAACATCGGAAATGTCTTTGTGCAGCCGTTGACCAACGGTCAGTGGCAGGCGGCTCTGCTCGATCTCGATCGGGCGCGCATCGCCGAACCAGATGGATCGCGCGCAACCGCCAACCTGGAGCGCTTTCAGCGCTCGCTCGAAAAAGTCCGCCGATCTGGACGGGTGACTTGGGGCAGCATTGAGCTCAACGCTTTTAAACAGGCTTACGAAGAGGTGTCGGGTACGTAGCTCGTTCCTGGAGGTGATGAACCTCCGGCATCCGTTTCGGGTTCGGCAAACGGCCCTCCCCCGGTTTGGCGTTCGATCCACGCCATCCCAACCAGCAACGCCAAACTCCCGGCGAGCAGGGCCAACACGATCGCCGATACCACCCACGGGATAGCCCACTGAGACGGCGAGATATCCTCAGCCGGGAGCCGAATCAGGAGCAGTGAGACCGCATTGAAGAGACCGTGCACGGCCACCGACGCCCACAGCGAACCGGTGGTCAGCACGAGCCACGCGAGCACCAGACCGAGGAAGAAGGTCGGCAACAGCTGCCATGGGTTGTAGATATGAAACACGGCGAAGAAGATCGCGGTCCAAGTGCTTGCCGAGCGCGGTCCACGGGTTCGGCTGAGACCTTGTAGCACCGCGCCGCGAAAGAGCCCCTCCTCGAGCAGCGGCGCCAAGATCACCGCCAGAATGATCGCCTCAGGGCTGCCGGTGTCAAGGAGACTGCGGAGGAACTCGGCGTACGCTTCCGGCACCGGAGCCAACCGCTGAATGACGACGTACAACTCGCTGAAAACCGTCACGGATCCAACCAGAACCAAGAGGAGCGGGGGGATCGAGCGACGCTCTAACGCTTTTAGGGCCAACGACTTTTTCCAACCGGCATCACTCCTCCAAACCACGAAAGCGATCGCCGCCGCGAAAGCGATCTCGGTCGGAAGTGCGAGGCGGACGATTTCCGGCCACCCTGGAAAGAGCCATTCGGTGAGCTCCAACAGCCAGTAGCCCAGCACGAGAGTAGCGGCGAGGACTACGACCGTATGGCCTAACGTGAGACCGCGGCGGGGCTTCAGGACGCCTCGATACTAAAGAAGATCTCCCGACCCTGACGCTCTACACTCAGATTGATCTCGCCGTTGTCCGTCCACGACTCGTTCATGTGTTGCTGCGCGCGTGCGACGTCCGTCCCGACCGCGCGACCCTCAATCGTGCGCACGACATCGCCCTGCTGTACGCCGACCCGACCCGCTGGCGACTCACCATCGACATAAGCAACAAAGATCCGACCGTCATGTGAGGCACCGAGGTCGAGGCCGTAATCGGTACCGGTCACGCGCTCGCGCTCGGCCACCGGTTGAGCCGACGGGGTGCCGGCTTGGCGGGCATAGGCGTCACGCACGCGAAAAATCTCGCTCCCCGGGGGGTTATCGGCGAGCCATTCGGCTAACGGTCGCCGCCGTGACAGGCGATGACGCGGTTCCAGTTCATCGATGACGTAACCATGGTTGGGATTGTAGCCCTGCCAAATCTCATCCGAGGTCGCCGTTGCCAACCGCTCACGACCCCACAGATCCTCGATCGCCCGATAGGTGAGCCAGTTTACCATCGCTTCGGCCTCGAAGTTGCCAGGCGCCATAAACGGATGTTCGTATGCCGGGTCACGTGGACCAGAGGGTTCGAAATCGGGTGGATCGACGATGTAATGTGTGATCTGATGAGCGACCAACAGTATGCGAACGTCGTCGTCTTCAGGTACCGGCACCGCGCGCCCGTCGGCACGAATCGCCTCCAGCGCAATCACCAGCGGTCTCTCGATCGAAACGACCGGCCAGTGACGCACTAGGTAGACCTCGATGTCCTGGTAGGGCCAATCAAGCCCGGCGAAGTCCGTCACCCGCTGAAGAAACAGCAACCCGTCACGGTCCCACCATTCGATGAGTTCGTCGGCGTGATCGCGGACCCACTCCACGTCGTCGGTCAGCGTTTCCGGGTCGCCACCGTACCGTTCGGGATACACCATCGGCAGGAGCTCGGCGCCGCCCACATGAAACCGAACAGCCGGGACTCGGTCGCCTGACTGCCCGCGGACGGGTGACGCAGCGAGACCCACCACCAGGATCGTAAGCACCCACAGCAGGGCGATTCTCGACCCCGCATGATGGCGATATTGGGGGCTGCTATATTCGCCGCTCTCTGCTCTCACTCTCAGATCCTCACTCAACCCAGAAAACTCGTCGTACACTATGCCCGCGCAAGAAAAGGACGTAATCCGAGCAATCCGCCGCATCCGCGACCCGGACAGCGACAAGGATCTCATCTCGCTGGGCCGGATCAAGGAACTGAAGATCAACGATGGCAGCGTGGCGTTCAAGGTGCTTGTCGATCCCGCCCAGCCGCTCTCAGAGACGGTCCTAAAGGAACTCAAGGGGCAGATCGGCGATCTCGACGGTGTCGAGGAGGTGACGATCAGCCTCCAGGAGCAGCCCGGAGCCGCCTCTGGGCCCGCAAAAAGACCGGCGCCACAACAGCCGATCGACGGTGTGCGTCATGTTTTGGCGGTGGCTAGCGGCAAGGGTGGTGTCGGAAAATCGACCGTAGCCGTCAACCTCGCGTTGGCGATCGCCGCCGAGGGACATCGAGTGGGATTGCTTGACGCCGATATCTACGGCCCGTCGATCCCCACCATGATGGGACTCAAGGGCGCTCAACCGAGTACCGTCGGCAAGCGCATCCAACCATTGACTCGACATGGAATCGCGCTCATGTCGCTCGGGTTCTTGGTCGAGGGTGAGGACACGCCGTTGGTGTGGCGAGGTCCGATGGTTCACTCCGCCGTTACCCAGTTCCTGCGCGAAGTCGCTTGGGGAGAGCTCGATTACCTGGTTGTCGATTTACCACCCGGAACCGGCGACGCGCACCTGACGCTGACTCAGTCGGTGCCGTTGGACGGAGCCGTGATCGTCACCACTCCGCAGGACATCGCGCTGATCGACGCCAAGAAAGGGCTCAAGATGTTCGACAAAGTTGGCGCTCGCGTGTTGGGCATCGTCGAAAACATGGGCAGCTTCGTCTGTCCGAGCTGCAACGCCGAACACCCGATCTTCGGACGCGGTGGCGGGCGCGCGACCGCGGAGCGATTCAACATCCCGTTTCTCGGTACGATCCCGTTGCATGAGGATGTCACGCCAACCGGCGACAGCGGCGAGCCCATCGTACGGGCGATACCCGAATCACCAATCGCCGAGCGGTTTCGCGAGATCGCCAAGCGCATCATTCAGGCGACCGACTAGGGAGAGAACGCGTGGAGGAAAAACCGAGCCCGGAGTCGGTCCAGCCTTCTGCTACGTCAGCCGATGCGACCAGCCACGCCCAGCGGCTGCTCGACAAGTTGCTGGCCGCGGTCGACATCGAAAAGCCGGTCGCGATCTACACGCACGATCACCCCGATCCAGACTCGATCGCCAGCGCTTACGCACTGAGCTTTCTGCTCAGCCACAAGCTCTCGATCGAGCCTATCATCGCGTTTGGCGGCACGATCGGCCGGGCCACCAACCGCGCCATGGTTCACCAGCTCGGCGTTCGGCTCTACCCGCTCGCGCAAGTCCGCCTCGACGACTATGGAACCCACGCGTTGATCGACACTCAACCCGAGACCGGGAACCACTCCCTCCCCAACGATCTCCCGATCTCGATCGCCATTGACCATCACCCGATGCGACCCGAAACCGCGAACGTGAAGTTCGCCGATGTGCGCACCGACTACGGCGCGACCTCGACGATCATGTACTACTACTTGGAAGCCGCCGGAATCGATCTGTCAACCCGGCTGGCAACAGCGCTATTGATCGGCATCAAGTCAGATACCCGAGGACTGGAGCGCGAGTCGAGCGAGGCTGATCTCCACGCCTACCTCCAGATCTTCCCTCATGCCGATCTATCACTACTCGCGCGGATCGAGAACCCTCTCATCCCCAGACGCCACTTCGAGGCCTTTCACTCCGCGCTCGAGCGGTCCGTGATCCACGGGCAAGCCGTGATCGCCGATCTTGGTGACGCCGATAACCCCGACCTCTTGGCCGAACTGGCTGATTTCCTGGCTCCGCTGGAGCAAGCCGAGTACGCGCTCGTCATGGGTCGCCACAAGGGTCGCCTCTACCTCAGTTTACGCAGCCGCGACGAGTCGCGAGATGCCGGTGCGCTGATCACAGCTATCGTCGGCGAGCTGGGCACGGCTGGTGGACACGGGCGGATGGCGGGCGCTCAGATCGACATCGACAAAAACCCGGGGTCGATTCAAGAGATGGTCAAAGGTCGCTTTCTGAGCGAGCTCGGGCTGGATCCTGCGGGTGTCGGGCAACTGCTCATTCGTAACGGCAATGAATAGCGTGGCGTTCGAGAGCTAGCGGAAGTTCTCCGTACCGAGCACGTGATAGCGGCCATTACGCCATACATACATGGCGCTGGAGCGACCGGGAAAGACTAGCTCTACAGCTGACGTGTTTATCACCACCGAGCGCTGCGGCCCGACAACCCTGTGCCGCCCGGGTTCCAGTACTCGGAGTTCGACCGGTCCCGGCGGCAGGTTGGTAAACAGCGGATGCGGAGCGAACCGGTCCTGTTGGGCGTGGAAGATCACGAACGCCGATCGATCAGGTCCCTCGACGATTGCGGCCACGTCCTCGCGACCGTCACCGTTGAAATCACCGCGTGCCGTGCGGGTCCGATCAGATGACAACCGAAAGTCGGAGTGAAACGACCGGATGGCGCGGTCAAGCTGAGCGTCTTGCGCAGAGAGGTGCGACCCGGTCGCCATAACAAAGCCGGCGACGATCGGCACCAAGCGGATGCGGCGCCTCAAGTGAGCCTCCTTTCCGGGGGCAGCCATATTCTACCCCATCGCTCGACCGGAGTTCTAGGAGAACCGCTTGGCGACCGTGCAAGAACCCGCTATCTTATCTGTATGCTTGGGTTTATCCGAGACCGGTTTGGAGCGATAGAGGGCTTTCAGGTGTTCCTGGAGGAGGCCGACGAAGGCACTTTTGCGGCTACCTCTCCAGCTCTGCCGGGCTACATCGCGTACGGTCAGTCAGAGTCGAGTGCGATACGCCGGCTCAAGCGGGCGATACGCCGCAACCTCGATGGCGTGGCCAAAGACCACGTCAGAGTTTCCGATCACGGCAACGGCCGAGCCAGCCGCCACAAATCTCACCTGTACCTGCAACCACCGCTCACTGCAACCACAAAGATCGTCTTCGCATCGGCGGCCTTGATCGCGTTGGCAGTAATCGCATACGAGCTGAGGCGGAGAGACTAACCCCCGGGCGGGCAACCCTCCCCATCGTCTGACATTTGTGACTGGGTCGGGCACAGCGGCGGTTGCCAACGCGAAAACTCTGCTAACCGTTCGACGATCGCATCCTCGATCGAAATGGCAGCCCACTTCCCGCGTGGCAGGTTGTTGATCAGAATAGAAAAGGCCAGTAGCTCCCCGTCGCTGGTCGTCACATAGCCCGATAGCGCCGAAACACCGCGCAGCGTGCCGGTCTTACTGTGCACATTGCCCCGCGCCGCGGCAGAGTCGAGCCGACGCGGATCTCCGTCTTCACCGGCGATCGCGAGCGAATCGTAGAACTCATCGAACAACGGGTGGGAGCGCATCGCCACCAAAAGCTCAGCGGTGCGCCTCGCGGTCAGGCGGTTGAGACGGCTAAGGCCCGAACCGTCTTCGATCGTCAGCCCATCGGTTTCCAAACCCAGCCCCTCGAGCACGTCATAGACCACCTCGGCCCCACTCGCGAACGACCCGTCAGCATTGAAGACGGCACCGAGCGTCTTTAGGACCTGCTCGGCAAAGAAATTCTGGCTGCGCTTGTTCACGACTTTCACGATGTCGGACATGCGGGGACTGGTGTGGCTTACAAGAAGGGTCGCCGCACTCGCTCCCTCCCGTTGCCACCGGTGCACTACCCGCTCGCCACCCTCGATTTCAATTCCGGCGCGCTTCAACCGGTCGGCAAATACCGACGTCGTGTACAGCGCCGGGTCTTCGACCGAAACCATGTACTGGAGAGCGCGGCTCCTGAGCGGGATTCGACCACGGATCACGTACTCGCCGGTTTCCGGCTCGCGTCGAATCCCAATTGAACGGCCACCCCGGCGCCCCACGGTGATCGCCTGGTTCGAGATCTCCAACCGATCGGTATGCGGATAAAAAGTGAGTGCCGGAGGCGCGCCAGCCCACCCACCAGGCTGGATCTCGATTGTGACCACGTTGTCGTTTGACGACAGCGCGCTCGAACGAGCGCCGTACCAACGAAGCAAGTTTCTGCGGTCCCACCCGGGTGCGATTCGCGCATCGTCGAAGTAGGTCGCGTCCCCCACGACCTCACCGGTGACACGACGAATGCCCATTTGCTTGAGGCGGGCAGCAAATCGATCAAAAACAAAGGTCACGCTATCCGCGTAGAAGCGACCCGAGAGCGTCGGGTCCCCACGACCGATCAGTATCAAGTCGCCATCGAGCGTCCCGTCGGGATGGATCTCGCCATCGGCGTAGACCGATGTCGTGTACTGAAAGTCCGGCCCTAGTCGGTCGAGCGCAGCCGCAGTCGTGTACAGCTTCATGTTCGAAGCCGGTGTCAGTGGCAGGTCAGCGTTGTGAAGGTAGAGCGGATTGCCGAGGTCGGCGGCGTACACGGCGACCCCGATCCGCCCGCCTCGCCGGCGAACGATCGGGTTCAGAAGCTCGGCGATCGCCGCCGCACCTCCGTCCTCCACGACACCGTCGCCCACCAGGTCGCCTTGCGCTGTCCCCGCGATCGGGAACAGTGCGAGCGCGACCGGTACAACGAGCAACGACATGACGTGGCGCGTCGACTTCAACATGTTACAGCTCTCTCGCTTCCAGCCGGCGGCTGCCGGCTTGCATCGTCGTAAACAACGCAATCGCTGATACTCCACCGACCGCGACCAGGCCGCCCGCTATCCCCCCCCACTCACCGGCACCGACACCCCAGCCCAACCATGAGGCCCGGAAGGAGTTATAGACGGGCCAGGCGAGGACAATGACCGACGCCAACACCAGCAATGCGCTCATGACCATAAACAGGAATCCCGCGTAGCCGGCTGTCACCTGCGAGCTGTCGGGGGCGTCGAACCGCGGATGGGAGGCTCCAAGCCCAACGGCCATTCCTACGATGGCCGCCGACAAGAACAAAACCGTTGCGACCGAGATCACGCTCAGAAGCAACGTCGTCTGGAGCAACGCGTTGGAAAATACAACCAACAGTTCCGCCAGCGCGACCAGCGGCAGGAATCCGCTCCAGAACTTGGCCCACAGCATCTCCCCGATCGTCAGCGGGCTGGTCCGAAGCAGCCACAGCGTCTGCCCCTCCAGGCTCACCCCGGGGAGAATGAATCGGGCCGCCAATGCTGTGACGACAAAACCGACGAGGCCGATGTTCAAAAACGCCAGCAGGTCTCGTAACAGGTAGCCGGTCCCACCGGCGGCATCGAGGGGAAGCACCCTGAAGTTGTACAGATAGATGGCGATCACCGCGAGCAACAGAAAAAGCTGTGACCATTGTCCCGGGTCACGGAAAAACGTCGAGACGTCCTTCACGATCATCGCCCGAACGCGTCGCGGGAATGGACGCGCCAACAACTGCAACGTGCGGCGCCACCACAGCCGGCGCGTCCACTGAACCTGTCGCGCCTCCTGGGACTTCGAGTAACCGGTGCGGAACATCTCGCGAAAGACGCCCGCGGCAGCAAGCGTCGAGACTGCCGCCCCGACCACCAGTAACGAGCTATACAACGTCACCGCGTCCCAGTGCACCGCGTTGTACACACCCAGCACTTCCCCCAGGACACGCGCTGCCCAATACGAGGGCAACCACGGAAGTGTAGGATTCGACAGCGAGACCAGATACTCGGCCCACGTCCCGAAGTCCTCGGGTCGCACGAATTCCTCGGGCCGGAGCGCGCGCAGAAGAATGATGACAGCGGCTATAAACATCAGCGCGACGAGCGACAGCAGGTCTCTCGCGCGTCGGGCGGGGAACAGGTTCACCAGCGCGATGGCGACCAACATGCCAATCGATGTCGCGATCGCGACGCAGCTTCCAACCGCCACCACCAACGCGACGTAGTAAACCCAACCAGCGCCAAAGACGACCCCATAGGCGACCCACACCGGGATAGCCAGAAAGACGGCTGTCCAAGACGCCAGCGTGGCAACCTCGACGAGCTTCACCCGAAACAACCGGCGCAGGGGAATCGGCGCCGCGACCCACATCGGGAGATCACGCGCCAAAAAGATCTGTGTCACCGCCGTAATCAGCGCCGAAAAAGCGAGAAACGACAGCCACAGCAGAAACAAGAGCGCCAGGAGCTTAGCCGCCAGAATCCGGCCCAGGTCAGGATCAACGGTCGTGAAGTGATTCAACACCCGGACCATCACTAGGTAGAAAGCAGCCCAAAAGACGAGCCCCAGAACGATCGGGGCGCTGATCCTGTGAATGCCACCCGGTCGTTGCTCGCGCCTCAATCCCGCAAGCCGCGGATAGAACAGGGTCGTCACACCAGGGAGGGCTCGCCCACTGGCCCACCGCCCTCGGTCAGCCCCAAGAAGATCTCCTCGAGCGAGCTGTCTTCGCGACGCGCTTCGCGACGCA
>JBDHIC010000042.1:0-9931 GCA_039589035.1 Gemmatimonadota bacterium
CCTCTGGGCCCCATCCGCATATCCAGCGGAGCGTCCTGACGGTAGCTGAAGCCGCGCACCACGTCGTCGACTTGCGCCGAGGAAACGCCGAGGTCGAGCAGAGCGCCATCGAAACGCGCTTGCTCGAACCTCGACGTCCGGTCGATCTCGGCGAAGTTCGTATTCAACAACTCGACCCGATCACCAAACCGCGCCAACCGCTGGCCTGCGAACTGGATCGCCTGCGGATCCCGATCCAGTCCCACTAATCGTCCGGTTGGCGCCGACGCCTCGAGAATTGCCTCAGCATGCCCACCACCACCGAGCGTGGCGTCGAGATACGTTTTTCCAGTGGCTGGCCTCAGCATCGCGATCGTCTCCGTCAACAAGACCGGTTCGTGGAACCGCCGCTCGCGCACGGTCGCGTTACAGGTACTGAGTCAACCATTGATCGAACTCCTCACCGGCTTGGCCAACGAACTCCTCATAACGCTCCGGGTCCCACATCTCGATTACGTCCCCGGCGCCCACGAACGTGACCTCATCGCTAATGCCTGCCAGCTTGGCGAGGGGGGTTGGAAGGTGGATCCTCCCCTGGGCGTCGACGGTCGTCTCGACGGTGTGTCGCATGAGTTGGAGAAAGTGACGTCGCTGGTCGGGATCGATCCGCGCTTTCTGACGATCAAAACGCGCCAGAACCCGATCCCACTCGGCCAACGGGTAGAGGAACAGACACGACCCGAGCCCACGGGTAGCAACAAAGGATTGCCCCGCCTCGCCGTCCCTAAAACGTGCTGGGAGGCTGACCCGACCCTTCTCATCGATTGAATGCGTGTACTGACCAAGAAACGACGTTTTGACCCCACAACGCTGGTGTCCACAGCCCACTTTCTCCCATTATTTCCCACCTGGCCCCACATTGTAGGACGAACACGCCAGCGATGTCAAGTAGACCCATTAAAAACCGCCTCCCCACGGGGGAGGCGGCTATCCTGGCCGGCGGTGGGCGAAGAGTAGCGCCCTAAAAGGCTTCGCCCTGCTCCTCATCGGTCGGATCTTCGTCGGTCGGATTTTCGGCCTCGGGCTCGGCCTCAGCCTCGGTGGGCGGTGTTTCGGCCGCAGCGTCTTCGGCCGGAGCCACTTCGCCTTCCGCAGGGGCGGCTGGTGGCGCCGTCGTCACCGGGATTCCGGTCAGGACCGGGACCCCCGAGATCGCCTCGGGCGCACCATCCGGTGTCGCGGTTACGATGATGCCGAAGGTCTCCAGCGACGTCGTGCTCTCAAACGCGCCGGTCCCCTCCGGACCCACTGTGACCACACCGGCCAGGGTCGACTCCTTGACGCGTTCCTTGCTGGGAACGATCCATACCGTGTAGGCGTTGACGTCGCGGTCTTCTTGGTCGAGCTCATCAATCAGCGGTAGCCCCTCGACCTCGACCACCAAGCCCTGTCCAGCGTCGCCCTCGGTCACCTTGACCACCCCCGCGCCGCCGGGCGCGTGCTGGGTCGGTTGGAGCGCGAACTCCCAATCGTGCGTTGACACGACTTCCTCTTCGGCCTCTGGCGCGGGATCCGCGGCAACCTCGGGTTCACCATTCTCCACCACATCGTCCTGAGCCAGGACCGGCACCGTCAACGCGAACGTAGCAAACACTCCGACAACGGCTGTTCTAAGCACTGTCTGTTCTCCTCTGAGGGTATTGATTATCGGCTGCTGTTTCGGGCGCTTCGGCGGCCAGCTTCCGAGAATCCGTACCCGCCCCGGGGGCCGAGGTTCCTGGCAGGACCTCGTACTCGGCCTCGATCTCCCGGCGCTCCACCTCGCGCGCAAGACGCCGCGTTTCGCGACGCCACTTGAACGCGCCCCAGATCCCAACCGCAGCCAGCTTGGCGGCGATCGCCCACGGTCCACCGCGGAGGAGCCATCTCGCGAACCACCGCCCGAAGATCAGTCTACCAATGACGCTCAAACTTCACCCTTTCGTCACGATCAAGCTACGCTCTGCCGAGCGCTCTCCCAACTCGGCTTCACCGCGTCGACTCCACTGTCGCCAATCGAGCCTCGACGATGGTCGCCAGAGTTACGATGAAGTCGGCATCGGCGTTCTGCATCGCGGCACGAGCGTAGGCGAGTCCACGCCGCTCCGCTAAATCGCGCGCCTCGATGTCGAGATCGTAGAGCACCTCGAGGTGATCGGCCACGAACCCGATCGATTGCACGACCACACCTTTCTCCCCCCGCTCCGCGAGTTCATCGATCGTCTCGAGGATATCCGGGCCCAGCCACGGTTGGCCGGTACGGCCAGCGCTCTGATAGGCGAAGGACCAACCGTCCAGGCCGATGGCCTCGGCTATCAGCTGGGCCGTGCGTTGGAGTTGATCAGGGTACGGATCGCCGCGCTCGAGCACCGCTGCAGGTACCGAATGCGCCGTGAAAACGACGTGCGGGCTGTCGCCTGCGCGTGGCAGCGCATCGCTGAGCCGCCGAGCGAGCCCGTCAATGAACCCCGGGTGGTCGTGCCAGCTAGAAACGATGTCCAGACTCATACCGTCGGGTCGCTTCTTTTCCGCATACGTCTGGTATTCGGCGATCGAGCGCAGCGAGTAGTGCGGAGCCAACACGAGGCCGACCGCCTGTTTGATACCGTCGGCGGCCATCTTCTCAACGACATCGCCGATGAACGGCGCGACGTGCTTGAACCCGACATACAGTTGAACGTGGGCTCCACGATCTCCCAGCGTCGCTCCCAGCGCCGTTGCCTGTTGACGCGTGATGCGGTTTAGAGCCGTTGGACCCCCAACCGCTCGGTAGCGCCCCACCAGCTCGTCGAGCAGCTCCGGCGGGGGTGGGTTGCCACGCCGAATGTGGGTGTAATACGGCTCGACGTCCTCCAGCCGCTCGGGGGTCCCGTACGACATGACCAGCAATCCCGGAGTCACGCGGTCTCCTCGTGGACCAGCTCGACGAGGCGTTTGAGGTTGTCGACGGGGGTGTGTGGGAGAACCCCGTGGCCGAGGTTGAACACATGCCCCCGACGGCCACCCGCCGCGGCCAGGATCGCACGGGTCTGACGCTCGGCGACCTCCCAGGGGCCGGCCGCGACCACCGGGTCGAGGTTACCCTGGACTCCGCGATCGCCGACGATTTCCCACCCGCGGTCGAGATCGATCCGCCAATCGAGCCCGATGACATCACCGCCAGCCTCGGCCAAGAAGGGTAGCAACCCCGCCGTATCAGTCCCAAAATGGATCGTCGGAACCGGCGGCAGCCCCGCGAACAATCGTTCCATGTGCGGCTGAATCGACTCGCGATAATCACTCGGACCCAGCGCTCCGACCCACGAATCGAAGACCTGCAGCGCTTGGACGCCGGCTTCGACCTGAGCCGCCAGGTACGCGATCGTTGCGTCGGTCAGCCGCTCCATCAGCCGCCGCCACGCGCCCGGATGTTGGTGCATAAAGCCCTTGACGAGATGGAAACGTCTCGACGGTCGGCCCTCGATCAGGTATGCCGCAAGCGTGAACGGTGCACCTGCGAAACCGATCACAGGCACCGCGCTCGCGCGTCGTATCAGAGCGATCGCTTCGAAGAGCTCGGCCACATCGCATTGCGGATCGAACACCGACAGTCGTTCGACGTCGGTCGGCTCCCGTAAAGGGCTCTCAACGACCGGGCCAACCCCGGATTGGATCTCGAATCGAACGCCCAAGCCAAGAAACGGCAGTGTGATGTCGGAGAACACGATCGCGGCATCAACCCCGAGCCGGTCGACCGGTTGCAGTGTGACTTCGGTGCATAGCTCGGGCTGGCGTACGATTTCCAACAGCGAATGGTGTTTTCGAATCGCGCGGTACTCGGGCAGACAGCGACCCGCCTGTCGCATGAACCAGACCGGCGTACAGTCCACGTCTTGCCTGCGACAGGCGTGGAGGAAGCGGTCGTTCACCAGGACCGTGACCGGTTAGGCAAGCGCTTGCCGGGCAGCCGTCAGCGTGGCGTCGATCTCGTCCTCGCCATGGGCGAGCGTCACAAACCACGCTTCGTAGGGCGACGGTGGGAGGCTGATGCCACGATCCAGCATGGCGTGAAAGAAGCGCGCGAAGGCTTTGCCGTCGCCGGCTTGCGCTTCGGCGAACGAGGTCGGCGGCCGTGGGGTCCAGAAAAGCGTCAGCAGAGATCCAAGCGTGGCCACGCTGGCGCACCCGGCGTGCGGGCTGGCGTCGATCGCTTCCCCGAGCCCGGCGGCCAGCCGAGCGGTCTGCTGTTCCAACCGATCGAACACGCTGCGGTCGGTAAGGCGTCCCAACGTCGCCGCGCCGGCAACCATCGCGAGCGGGTTGCCCGACAGAGTGCCGGCTTGATACATCGGCCCATCGGGCGCGACCTGAGCCATGATATCGGCCCGGCCGCCAAACGCCCCAACCGGAAGACCGCCGCCGATCACCTTCCCCAGGCACGTCAAGTCGGGGATCACACCGTACCGCTCCTGGGCGCCGCCCGGCGCCACGCGAAACCCCGTTATGACCTCGTCAAAGACCAGCAGTGCTTCATGTTCAATGGTTTGCTCGCGCAGGAACTCGAGAAAACCCGCTGTCGGCAAGACCAGCCCCATATTGGCAGCCACAGGCTCGACCAACACCGCCGCGATCTCGTCCCCAAAACGGTCGAAGAGATCGGTCACCGCGTCTAGATCGTTGTAAGGCGCCACAAGCGTGTCACGCGTGGCCTCTGAGGTCACCCCGGCGCTCCCTGGCAACCCCATCGTCGCCACTCCGGAGCCCGCCGCCGTCAAGAGCGCGTCGATATGTCCGTGGTAACACCCGGCGAACTTGAGGATCTTCGTCCGACCTGTATGCGCGCGCGCCAAGCGGACCGCGCTCATCGCCGCCTCCGTCCCCGAGGATGTGAACCGCATCCGCTCGATCGACGGCATCGCGGCTTGAATGCGCTCCGCGAGCGCGATCTCGGCTGGCGTCGGCGCGCCGTAGCTCGTACCACGGCTGGCAGCCGAACGCACCACATCAAGGACGCCAGGATCGGCGTGGCCAAGGATGATAGCACCCCACGACGAGACGTAATCGATCCGCCTGACGCCGTCCGCGTCCCACACGTGGGCGCCTTCGGCCCGAGTAATGAAACGCGGCGTTCCCCCCACCGCACCGAATGCGCGCACCGGGCTGTTGACACCGCCCGGGAAAAGCTCCCGGGCTTGCGCAAACAAAGTTTCGTTCACGCTTTGGTTCCCCCAATGAGCGCCATGATGTCGGCCAGCGGACGATGAATTCCCACCAGCTGCGGAACGTCGCGGACCGTCGCCAACCGGCCCTCGGTCGCCCGCAGGTCGCGAACGAGGTCCTGAAAAGCGCCTAGATCATCGGTCTCGTAAGCGACGATGAACTCCTGGTCGTCGAGGCCAAACGAGTACGCGAGCAGCTGCTGGATCATCGGGTAGCGCCGCCCCACTCGGATGTGCTCCGACATCTGACGACGCTGCTCCTCTTCCGGCAGCAAGTACCACTCGGTCGTTTTGACGAACGGGTAGACGATCAGGTATCGGGAACGATCGCCGGTGAACATCGCCTCTTCCTGCGGCGTTCTTTCCTTGACGTACTTCGACGGCCGGACCAATCCGATCATGGAGTGGGAGATCGTGCACCACTTTCCGACACCCGAGCACAACAACGCGCTGGCGGTCTCCTCTAGGTCCTCGAGCGATCCGCCGAGCCGCCAGAACAGAACGTCCACGTCAGTGCGGGTACCGATCATCGAGTACGTGAAGGTCGTCACTCGCTCGGCCGCCCGGCGAGCCGTCTCGAGCAGCGCTTCGCAGTCCGCGTCACGCGCTTCACGCGACTCCCTTCGCCAGGCCGGGTCGACCCGCAACGCCAGCACGTGGACGAAATTGCGAGGGCTCAGCTCAGCCAACGGGCGGTATCCAGAGCGGAGTAGGTAATTACGACGTCCGCACCCGCGCGGACGATCGCGTTCAGTGACTCGAGCACTGCAGCTTCATGATCAAGCCAACCGCGTTCGGCGGCCGCCGCCAGCATCGCGTACTCACCGCTCACGCTGTACGCGGCAAGTGGCGCGTCGAACCGCTCGCGTGCGGCGCGAATTACGTCGAGATAAGCCAGCGCCGGCTTGACCATCACCACGTCTGCCCCCTCGGCTAGATCGGCAGCGATCTCCGCCAACCCCTGCCGAACGTGGGACGGATCCATCTGGTACCCCCGCCGATCTCCGCTCTGGGGCGCCGAATCGGCGGCATCACGAAACGGACCGTAGAACGCCGACGCGTACTTGGCGGCGTAAGCCATGATCGCCACGTCTCGATAGCCACTTTCGTCGAGCTGTGAACGGATCGTCGCGACCTGCCCATCCATCATCGCGCTCGGCGCGACGATATCCGCCCCGGCTGCTGCCAGAGAAGCGGCGGTTCGCGCCAGCAGCGGCAAAGTCTCGTCGTTGTCCACGTCGCCATCGCGCAGTACCCCGCAGTGACCGTGGTCGGTGTAACCACACAGGCAGACGTCGGCCGCCACGACCAGACCCGGGTCGGATTGGCGAACCGCCCTGATGGCGCGCTGAACCACGCCGTTTTCGTCCCAGGCACCGCTGCCGACGCCATCTTTCTCAGTCGGCAAGCCAAACAAGAGAATCCCACCGATCCCGAGCTCGGAGGCGCGCTCGACATCACGCACCAGCTCGTCGGCCGAAACTCGCTCCTGACCCGGCATCGATGCGATCGGCTCGCGTACCGCCTGCCCGTCACGAACAAAGATCGGATACACGAGCTGGCGCGGGGAGAGTCGCGTCTCGGCTATCAACGCCCGCAACGCCGGCGTTCGCCGTAACCTTCGAAAGCGCTCGAACCTCGAGCTAGACACGGGCACGACCCGGTTGCAACGCGGCGACAAGCGCCTCGACGATCCCTTTGGGAGTCGGCTCAACAGCCTCCACCGGGACGCCGAGTTCGGCCTGCCGAACGACCTCCGAGGTCACTGGCCCGATACAAGCGATCACCGCTCCGCCCAGTGCTCTGCGCGGGTTGGGTACGAGACGCTCAAAACCACGCACGGTCGAGCCGCTCGTGAATACCACCGCCTGCAGCGGCTCGGTTAGCGCCAACTCGAGCGCACTGCGTACATCTTCCGGGCCCTCGATCGTCTCGTAGGCCGCCACATCGTCCACCACCGCGCCACGCTGGCGCAGAATCATCGGCAACTCCTCGGTGGCCCGCTTGGCCCGAACGAGGAGCACGCGTCGACCCTCGACGTCGCCCATAGCGTCGGGGATCGCCGCCGCTCGCTGTTCGGTGGGCACAGCGCGTGCTTCGACGCCTAGCGACGACTCAAGCGCGTCACGAGTGCGAGGCCCGACCGCCGCCCAAACCGGTCCCGAGGGCACTGTCACCCGAAGCGCCGGCAGCCGAGTCGCCAA
Source organism: Gemmatimonadota bacterium (assembly GCA_039589035.1). Lineage (GTDB taxonomy): Bacteria > Gemmatimonadota > Gemmatimonadetes > JACCXV01 > JAHWKZ01 > CAMYLR01. Next base: position 7,421 of record JBDHIC010000042.1, read on the forward strand.
CGAGTCCACCCCGTTACGGCTAGTCAACACGATCCAGTCATAGGTTTCGAGTCTGCGAAACGCGTTGTCGATCAGTTCACCGCTGAGTGGCTGAATCGCTATCGTCGGAACGTGAACCGGCAGTGCGCCGTTTCGTTCGAGGAGGTCGCAGAGCCGCTCGCCCTCCGAGGAAGTCACCAGGACGCGCCAGCCGTGCAGGCCGTCGCCCTTCATTTCGGCCTCACCCCCACGATCGAATCGGCGCCAATCGCCAGGAGTCGCTCGGCGAGCTGACCCCCGATCCGAGCGGCTTCATCGATCGGGCCGGTCAAGCGGTCAATAAATGCCTGGCCACCGTCGGGGTCGAGCGCTGCCCCATCGATCGTCAACTCACCGTCGTCACAAACCGCGTAGGCCGCCAACGGCGTGCGGCAGCCGCCTCCCATCGCCTCGAGAAAACTCCGCTCCGCAGTCACCGCCCGGCGTGTGGTCGGATCATCAAGCGAGCCGAGATTACCCTCGAGATCTTCTTTATCGGTGCGGATCTGAACCGCGAGCGCACCCTGACCGACAGCCGGGAGCATACGCGTTGGTGCGAGCCGCTCGGCGGCTCGGCTCGCCAAACCGAGCCGATCGAGCCCAGCCGCAGCGACGCACAAAGCGTCGACGTCGCCCCGATCCAGCTTGGCGAGCCGTGTGTCGACATTGCCCCGAATGGGGACCACGTCGAGGTCGTCGCGTTCGGACAGCAAAAATGCGCGTCGGCGAGGACTCGATGTTGCAACTCGCGCACCCGACGGCAGGGTGGCCAGCGGTTCCCCGTTGCGGGTCACAATCGCGTCGCGGGCGTCCGCACGTCGGGGGTAGGCAATCACGGTTACAGCGGGCCGATCGCCGGTCGGCAGGTCCTTTGCGCTGTGAACAGCAAGGTCGATCGAGCCACTCGTGAGTGCCCGTTCGAGCGCGGCGACAAAAGCACCGCGCCCCAAATCGGCCGGAGTCGCGTTCGGAGCCCGATCCCCAGCCGTTCGCACGACGACTTCCTCGGTCTCCCAACCTGCTGCTTCGAGTGCCTGCGAGACGAGCCGCGTTTGGGCTCTGGCGAGTGCGCTACCCCGGGTTCCGATCCGCAACCGCCGCCGCGCTTCACCCACTGCTACCACGCCCGCCATTGCCCCGCTCGTCCGGAAACTCGAGATCGAGAGCGAAGAGATCGCGAGCGAGGTCGACGTAGGTCTCTCCTTCCGAGGCGGCTCGGTCTTTGAGCCTGGCCGTCGGATGGTGCAGCAGCTTGTTCATCACTCGCCTTCCAAAGGCCCGTAACGTCTCCTGGTCATCTGGGCCCGCCCGCTCCACCTCCGCCGCGACGATCCGCTCGGCTCGATCGCGAAGTGCCCGGATCGTTGGCACCGCAGAGCGACCCGCCAACCACACATCGAACTCCTGCGCCTCCGCAGCGACGATGTCTCGAGCCGCGTCGATCGCCTTCCTCGGCACCGCCTCTGAGCTCCACCCGCGCAGGTCATCGAGGTCGAACAGGTGTACGCCCTCGATTTCACGGGCTGTCGGCTCGATGTCCCGCGGCACCGCGATGTCGATGATGACCAATGGCTGGGGCGAACGACGTCGGCGGACCACGCGCTCCAATTGCTGGCGGTCGAGAATCGGGGTCTGTGAAGATGTGCACGATATGACGATGTCGGCGTCGGCAAGCAGTCGATCGATCTCGCCGAGCGACTCCGCTTGTCCGCCGATCGATTGAGCCAGCCGCTCGGCCGATTCCGAGTGCCGGTTGGTAACCACGATGTCGGCCGCCCCGGCCCGCTGGAGCGTCTGTGCGGTCAAGTCACCGAGCTTTCCGGAGCCGATGATGAGCATCGAGCGTCCGCTCAGCTCGCCGAGCGTCAGTCGTGCCATCCGCGTGGCGACCTTCGGTATCGACGGCAGCCCGCGTCCAACACCGGTTTCGCCCCTGATCCTCCGACCCACACGGACCGCTCGGCGGGTCAGCTCGTCGAGAACGGGGCCCAGCCGATCCGCTTCGCGCGCCATTACCATCGCCCGCTTGACCTGTCCCAGAATCTGGGGCTCTCCGAGCACCATCGAGTCGAGTCCCCCGGCGACCTCGTAGAGGTGCTCGACCGCCTCACGCCCTTCGCGGACATAGAACGGCCCTTGGCCGGCGTTGGCCGCCGCCAACAGATTCGACTCGAGGGTTGCCGCGCCGGCCAGACCGTACAACTCAGTTCGATTACAAGTCACCAGGATCAGCGTCTCGGCCGCCGATCGCGAGAGAATCTCGCGACACGTAGCGGTCGGAAACGCAAACCTCTCTCGACGGGCGAGCGGCGCCGTCTTGTGGCTGATACCTACCAGGTTGACGGCGGGCCCGGTCATCGGCAGGAAGCGGTTTGGGGTAAGCGTGTTTGCATGGCGGGGCGGACGGGACTCGAACCCGCGACCTCCGACGTGACAGGCCGGCGTTCTGACCAAACTGAACTACCGCCCCGCGCGTGCATGAATGACGAACAA
>JBDHIC010000043.1:0-11072 GCA_039589035.1 Gemmatimonadota bacterium
GCTGACGTGAATCCCTATCGACGGAGTATCATGAAGTCGTTTACGATCGTTCTGCCTCTCATCGCGCTGGCGGCGCCCCTGTGGGCGCAGAGTCCGGCAGCAGGTACCTGTGCCGCCGAAGGCGGTCCTGCACCCTCACAGCTTGAGGTTACCGCCGCCGAGATCTGCGCGACCATCGCGGTGCTCGCGGCCGACTCGCTCGAAGGCCGGGAAGCGGGCAGCCCGGGCAGCAAGAGCGCTTCGCGGTATCTCGCCGAGCGCTTTCGCTCGATCGGACTGCAACCACTCGGGGACGATTATCTCCAGCGATTCACCTTCTCACCCGCTGTCCTTCGCGATCCACACGCGAGTCCGGATGCATCGTCCGACGATGAGGCGATGTTGTCGACATCCAATATTATCGGGATCGTGCCCGGCATCGACCCGCAACTGGCTAACGAGGCGATCGTGATCGGTGCCCACTACGACCACCTGGGATTCGGTGGACAAGGTTCATTGGCACCGGGTGAGCGGGCGATCCACAACGGAGCCGACGACAATGCGTCCGGTGTGGCCGTGCTGCTCGAGTTGGCGCAGTACTTCGTGGCGCAGCCGATGGGAAGAACGCTGATCTTCATGGCCTTTGGTGGGGAGGAGTTAGGCACGTTGGGATCCCAGTTCTACGTCGCTCACCCGTTGTGGCCGATCGAGCAGACGGTGGCCATGCTGAATCTCGACATGGTGGGCCGGCTGCGGGAGCAGTTGACGGTCCACGGTACGGGAACCTCGCCAGCGTGGGCCGCGGTCCTCGACGATTTGGACCCCCAGGGCCTGTCCCTGGCGCGCGTGCCGGATGGCTTTGGGCCCAGCGATCAATCGTCATTCTACGGCGCCCAGGTGCCGGTGCTCTGGTTCTTCACCGGCGCTCATGAGGAGTATCACCGGCCCGCCGACGACCTGGGTACGATCAACGGTGCCGGCGCGGTTCGAGTCGCAAGCCTCGTCTCGACGATCACCGAGACGATCGCCAGCACCGGGCTCGAGATTCCATACGCGGTAGCCCCCACGACTCAGCGTATGGCGGCGGCTTTCTCGGTCGGACTCGGGGTCATTCCCGAGTACAGCTTTCCGGGACCGGGATTGAAGGTCGCTTCGGTGCGACCGGGCGGGCCGGCAGATGTGGCGGGGGTGTCCGCCGGTGACGTGTTGCTGGAGCTCGCCGATCGTAAGATCGAAGACGTCTACGGCTACACAGCGGTGCTGTCGGATCTCGAGGCGGGAGTCTCTTACCCGCTCGTGTACGAGCACGAAGGCGAGCTCCACAACGTGACTGTGGAACCCGCCGCGCGTTGATTCTGATCCCGCTGGTGCGGCTCTAGTTTCGGGCCAGCTCGATGCTGCCGTTCACGGTTTGCATCTCGAGTCGGCCACCGCCGGTCCCGATCGTGCCTTCGATCCGACGGGGCCCCCACCGCTTGCCGGCGGCGATCGACAACGGGAAGTCGCTGTTCAGCCCTCCGTTGACGGTCTGAGCGACGACGCTGGCGTTGACATCGGCCGGCAGCCCCACGGTGATCGAGCCGTTGACCGTGTGCAACGAGAGCGTGCCGTTCCAGTTCCCCTGACCCATCGAAACGTCGATCGCGCCGTTGACCGTGTGGGCTTCCACCGTGCCCGTGCCGGACGCGCTCACGGCTCCATTCACCGTATGGACTTTGACATCGCCGCGGAGGCCGTTGGCTTCGATCGCCCCGTTCACCGTCTCGCCTACAAAATCGACACCCGCCGGCACCCGCACGGTGAAGTCGACAACGATGTCGTTCTTCTTGTGCCTCTTGTCGTGTTCGCTGTGGTCTTCCCCGCAGACGTCGCTGACACCACCGTCCTTGAGCGGATAAGCGGCACAGATTCGCACGCCACCACCGTGTTCGACGACCACGATCTCGACCTCGTTGGGGTCACTCTTCTCGGCGTGTCGAAGGGCGATGACCTCAGCCGTCGATCCGCTCGCGGGCATCGCATCGATCTCACCGTTTAGCCCTCGAATCTCGAGCGTCTTGCCGGCCCCGATCGCCCCGTCCCACCGAAACTCCGCCGTCTGTTGAGCCACCGTAGTCGCCGGCAGAGCGATCAGCGCAGCGAGCGTGAGCAATGTTCTCGTGAAGTTCATCTGCCTCTCCTTCTCCTATCGATTCGAACGCTTCAGCAGGATCGAGCCATTGAACGTCTCGAGCTCGATTTGAGCGTCTCCCGAGCCCAGCGTAATCGTCGTCGTCTTACCGGACTCCGCCTCGGTTACCGTTACCGGAAAATCGGCCTCGAAATCACCGTTGTAGGTGAACGCGCTGATCGTAGCGCTGGCGTTCTGCGGGATTGTCAGGTCGATCGTCCCGTTGTGGGTCTCCATGCTGTACCACCCATCGGAATGGATCGGGCCCTGAAAGACGATCGCACCGTTGACCGAGGACGCCTCCAGGCTTCTGGCGTCGCAGCGCTTGAGCGTGACCGGGCCATTCACGGTCGTGGCTTCGATATCGCCAACGACGTCGGTTAGCGAAACAAACTCGTTGACCGAGTGGGCCTCGACGCGACCGCGTGCCCCGCTCAGCTCGATCCCACCCTCGACCGACCCGACGTCGATGGTGTTCCGCCCACCCCTGACCCGCACGAGGCCTTTCACGGAGTGAGCATCGATGCGCCCCGTCGTGCCCTCGACCGAGATGCGGCCCTCAATCGTATGCACCTCGATGTCTGCATCCTTCGGGATCGTCAGGGTGAAGTCCGTTGCCCGGCCGTGGCCGGGGACCAACTCTGCCTCGACACTCACCTCGGAGTCTTCGCGATCCACGTGCACTTCCGCGGTGCCCGTGGCTTGAACGCGGACTTCGTTACGGTCCCAAGTACTGATGGTGATGTCACCGACCATGTTCTCGACTTCAACCGTAGCGTTGGAACCGACCGAGAGCAGCGTATCGACCACGGCCTGCGGTCTTGCTGTGGCCGGGCTCAGAATGATCAACGCGCATCCAATCACAATCGTCGTGTATCGCATCGAAACTCTCCTCATATCGATGTTCGAATGATGCTGGTAGCTTGGCGCATGACATCGAGCTTTCTCTGTCGAGCGCTGGTCAGGTAGTTGTAGAGCTGGGTGCTCTCCGGATCCGCATCGAGCGCCTTGACGATCTCGTCGATCGCTTCATCGATCACTGCGAGGCTGGCTTCGACGGTGGCCACCGTCTGGGGATCCAGTCGATCGCGGTACATCGCCAGGAGCTCCTCGAAATCCGCCACCGCCGTGTCGTAGTCGAGGCTCGCTAGTTGCGTGGGGGTCGCCGCGTCAGGCTGCACGGCCGCTACCGGCGGGCCGGCATCGGTGCCGCGCTCGGCTCCCGATCGCGCCCACCACGTGGCGCTCACAGATAACACGATCAGCGCCACCGCAGCGGCCGCCATTTGCGGCAACGTGAACGACAGTCGGCGTCGAGCGCGGTGCGTCTCGAGCGGCACGACGACCGGTCGCTCCTCGAGCCGTGCCTCGATACCGGTCCAGAGATCGTTCTCCGGCGGACGGTCCTCGAGCGACCGCGCTCGAACGACGATGCCCCGCAAATCGGCGAGCACCTCCTGACAATCGGCGCACGTTTCCAAGTGTTGCTCAACCGACGTCCGCTCATCGGCGGTCAGCTCGCCATCTATATAGGCTGACAAGCGTTCTGTGGGATGCTCGCTCATTATCCGTCTCCTAGGCGGTCAACTGCTCGCGCAACAGCATGCGCGCGCGATGGAGCTGGGACTTCGACGTTCCAGCCGCGATGTCGAGCAGGTTTGCGATCTCATCGTGCTTGTATCCCTCGATGTCGTGGAGCACGAATACGTCTCGGGCCTTCCCGGGTAGCGTTTCGATTGCGGCCTCCATGTCGACGCTGATCTCGGTCGACGTCGGACGGACTTGCACTCGCTCCATCGGTTCATCCGTGGCCGTGTACCTCTCGCGCTCACGGGACTTCGTTTTTCGGTATCCAAGCATCACGTTTATCGCCACCCTATGTAGCCAGGTTGAGAACGCTGCGTCGCCACGAAACGTGTCGAGCTTTTTCCAGGCTAACACGAACACGTCCTGTGTCAGCTCGTCGGCTTCCTCCGGTCCCACCATGCGCCGCGCCAAACTGTGAACGCGCGGTACGTGGTCGTGGTACAAGCGCTCGAACGCCCTCGCGTCGCCCTCGGCAGCCAGCCGAACGTCTTTCGTCGAGCCCGTCACCTCGGGCGATGTCTCTCTCGCAAGTATGGTCTCTCCGCGGCCAATGGTCCGTCATACACCCTATTGGAGGGGCCAGAGGGGGAAAAGGTTGGAATCGGGGGGTTCTCAGACCCCGCCAAGGAGGGATCGGTAGACGGCGAGGTCGGAATCGGTGAACAGGACGATGCGGACCAGCCGCACTGAGCCGGGATCCGCCAGCCACTCCCGGACCGCCCCCACGGCCACCGGGGCCGCGCGGTCGATCGGGTACCCGTAGGCCCCGGTGGAGATCGAAGGGAAAGCGACCGAACCCAACTGGTGGCTGTGGGCCAGGTCAAGGGCATGCACGTAGCAACTGCTCAAGAGCTCGGGCTCCCCGCGATCGCCGCCCCGCCAGCGGGGGCCGACCACGTGGATGACATGACGGGCAGGCAGGTCGTAGCCGCCGGTTATCTTCGCTTCGCCGGTTCGACACCCGCCCAGCGTGCGACACTCTTCCAGCAGCGATGGGCCCGCCGCCCGGTGGATCGCGCCATCGACGCCACCGCCACCGAGCAGGGATTGGTTGGCGGCATTTACGATGACGTCGACTTGCTGGTGGGTGATGTCACCCACCAGCGCCTCGATGGCGGGCGCGCTCAATTCGTCGCTAGCGCCTCGATCCAATCTGGCATGGGATTCGCATCGCGCACCTCGTCCCACGCGATCGACACCACATACCAGCGATCGCCGTCCGTGATCAGCGTGATGGTGTTGATGCCATTGGTGAACGGCTCCTCGTCGGGGGCGTTGCGCGACTCGTAGGCGCTCATCGCGTTGGCGACGTTGCCGAATCTGAGGAGCTTTCGAGCCGTCTCGCGCTCGAAGAACGCATTCTCCATGAAGTACTGACCGCCGAGGCGGACGTAATCCTCGTAGCTGAAAACCCTCGCTGGATGGCTCCCATCGGGCCTTGGCACCATCGCCGATAGCACCGCACCGGGCGTGAAGAGCGACCGGAACCGATCCCAATCCCGCTCACCTGCCGGGCCCGAGATCACGTCGTAGAGCGCGGCGATTATAGCATCGATCGATTCGACATCGGCCGGGTTGGCGTCCGGGTGGGCGGGGACTTCCGCTTGAACCGTCGCATCGGCCTCGGCGTTGGCTTGAGCTTCATCGTCCTGTGCATGCGCCGGGCTCGCGACGCCAAACGCGCCGAGCACGATGCTCGCAATGAGCAGGTACTTCCACATAGTTCTTTCCTCGTTGAGATCGGTTCTGGTTATCGGCTGTCGGAGCTAAGCCCTTGGAAGATAGAACCCCGTCCGGTCAGACCCAAACGTGGGAACTAGAAGGGAACCCAGTAGGTGAACTTGACGGCGAAGATGTTATCGCCGTCGGCGGTGAATGCGTCGAGCAGGTCACCCGGCGAGACCAGCTCCCCCTGGGTGTCGTCTTCAGATCGGTTCTGCTGCCACACGAGGAATAACGTGCTTCCCGGGCTCCACTCCCACCGCAGAACCAGGTTGCTTCGGAACGACAGCACATCGAAGTCGGGGTTGTCAAAAGAGAACGATTCGCCTCCGATGGTGACGTCGTAGTCTCCGTCTTCGTCTCGGGTGATCGTGCCAACATCTTCGCCGTAGACCAAGAGATCGTTGGTCCGCGGGGCGGCCAGCTCGCCGATCTCGAAGTACCGCCCGCTCGAGGCGAACGGCTCCGCGTACAGCTCGAGGTTGAGATCCGGTGTGAACGAGTAGTTGGCGCGCAGCGCGGCCGCGATTTCGCTCCGATCAATGAAGCCAAACACGTAGCGGCTGCCAAACGTCGCTTCGCGACCATCGTTGAACGAGTCGATGAATTGTCGCGAGTCACGACGCCGTACGTACCGCGGCTCGGCCGAGATCACCAACCGATCCGAGGGCTGGTACCGGAACTCAGGGTCGATGCGGTACTCCCAGCCCCCGATCTCGTTGCGGCTGAGAAGGAAGCGCGTCCCCCAGCGATTTGGGCTGTTGTAGTTGCTGAACAAGCCCCCGACGACCCAGAAGCTGCTCGGGTTTTCCATGAGCGGGCCACCGCGCGTCTGAGTGTCGCTCTGGGAGCGGAAGTTGTTCCCCACCTCGAAGAAGCTGCGCATGAAGTTGAGGTATGTGAACTCCGTAAAGACGCCCACGTTCCGGTTCCTGCTGACACCATCGAAATTCCAGCCTTGGTTCGTAAACACGCCGACGGCCCAGCTACGGAAGTGGTCGCCGGGATCAGTCTCGACGTATCGGATGTTGCCCCACGCGTTGGCCTCGTCGGCGTGGCCAAGGCGGCCCACGTCGTTGATCTCGAACCCCGGGGATTCCATCCACGCGCCGTGCTCCCAGCGCCAGTTCCCGGTCCGCTTCCCGCCCCGTACAGAGGCGGTCCACCCGGAGAGCGACTCGCGCGTCGGGTCGACCTCGACGTGATCCTGATCGGGTCGCTGATAGTAGTGAACGCTGCTCTCCTGTAGCTCGAGCATCGCTTCCGGCGAGCCCGTCACATGACTGAATCCGGCGTGACCCAAGATTTCGTACCAGCCGTCGGTGAACCGCTTGTTCCAGTCGACCCCGCCGGTAATCGCCCGGTCGGGGAGGAGCTCAGCCAGCTCGCTGCCCTCCTCTAGCCTCCGGTCCACACCAGTGAGCGTAAGACCGACCGTGGAGGCGTTCTCGCCGATCTGCTGCTGCAATCGAAGAACCCCGTACGACGTCGTCGGCTCGACATCGACCTCCCCGATCTCGTCTCCGATGTCAAAAAACTGGGCTTTCTCGTCGTCGGTCACCGCCGCCAGAGCACCAATCGCGAGGCCTGACTCCAACTGACCGGTCACCTTGGCGGCACCGATGATCGTCGTCGTGCTGGGCGAGTCGACGAAATCGTGGTCCGGATCGTTGTGCGGCGGTCCCCCGATACGGCGCGAGTAGTAGTAGTCGGGCCCAACGCCATCGAAGTTCTGCTGGCCGGCGGTGAAAAATGGCCGGCGTTCGTCGAAGAACGTCTGGAACGCCGACAGATTGACCTCCGCCGGATCCGCCTCGACCTGGCCGAAATCGGGGTTGAGCGTCGCATCGAGTGTGAGGTTCGGGCCCAAACCCATCCGGAAGTCGAGACCCACTCGCCCATCCCCGTCAGTCGTATCACCAAACGGATCATCGTCTTCGATCAAATCCTCGGATGTCATCGTGGTCGCGCCGGCCACGTAGGGAATCAGCTCGATTCGTTTGTTGGACGGAAGATTATTCAGGCCGACCAGATCACCGAACCGCGATGCCCAACCGGTCTCGTCACGGGGAACGACGATCCAGAACGAGTCCTCGTTGATCGCCGGTACGTACCGATTGATGTTGACCCCCCACACCAGCTCCCGGCTGCGGCTGAAGCGAAGCTGCGAGAACGGAATCCGCATCTCGGCCGTCCAGCCTCTGTCGGTCACCTGCGTGCGTGCGGTCCAAACCGGATCAAAGGTGAAATCGCGTTGGAACTCGTGATCTACGGGGTGGAAGTAGTCGACCCGTACGCCAGCGGTGGTGACCGCAAAGCTGTATGCGGTGCGTCGATCGAGAAACGTGTCAAGTGAGACGATCAGCCGCTCGGCCTGCCCTGGATCGTCGCGGCGCGTCATCAAGTTTCCGATCTTCGCCGGGTCATCAGTGTGCATGCGAGCCCCGACGTAGAGCGCTTGATCGTCATACAGAAAAGCGACCTCCGTGTCGAGACTCGCCGGCTCTCCCTGATCAGGCTCCTTTTGGATGAACTTGGTGACCCACCGGGCTGTCCCCCACACGGACTCGTCTAGACGGCCATCGATCGACGGCGACCCGCCCGAGACGCGGGCGACCTCGATACGCTGGCGCTCGGTGCTGTCCCGCGGGACACCTTCGGCCCCGCCTGGACTGCTCTGAGCGAACGCGCCGGCCGGCCACAACAAGACAAAAAGGATCGCCAAGCGGAAGATCACGGATCCGCCACGTCCATCGTTAATGACCCTCCTGCTTAGCCTGCTCGATCATATCCGCCAGCTGATCCAGCTCCTCTCTCGAAAGCTTAGATGTCGAAGAGTCGAGAAGGGTTGCAACGGCCTCCCCAAGCGAGTTGTCGAAGAACGTCCTCAAGAGCCTGTCGACCGCCGAGCGACGGGCGGTCTCGACGGGAACGGTCGCCTCGTACACATAACGCGGTCCGTCCTGGCGGTGTTCAAGATGACCCTTGTCCTCCAACACGCGCAGCATCGCTCGAACCGCGCTGTAGCCGGGTGGCTGGGGCAATCTCTCCCGAACCTCGGCCGCGCTCGCGGAGCCGAGCTGGTAGACGATATCCATGATCTGGCGCTCACGACGGCTGAGCTCGCCGTGCACAGTTTCAATCATCGCTAGACTCCCGAGATCGGACTTGCGGGTGAGCGATCGTGCGGTAGATGCTATTTTTTTAGCACGTCCGCTGACGGTTGTCAAGCATTAGCTTCGGCCCGTCATGGTCTACTTTCTGATCCCGGCGTACGAAGAGGAGGAGACGATCGGTCTTCTCCTCTACAAACTTCGTTCCGTGATGGAGAGCGTTCGTCGCGACTATCTGGCGATCGTTCTCGATGACGGCTCGCGGGACGCCACCGCCCGGACCGCAGAGCAGTATCGCAAGTTCCTGCCGGTCAGAGTGCTGAAGCATGCCAAGAACAACGGTTTTGGACCCGCGCTCGACCGGCTGGTTCGCGAATCGTGCCGGCTGTCACGGTATCCGCAACGCGATATCGCGATCACCATTGAAGGCGACTTCTCGTGGTCTCCGGACCCGGTGCCCGCGATGGTCCGTGAGATCGAGGCTGGTGCCGATATCGTGATCGGTGCGCGTGCGAGAGTGGATCGACCTGCCGAGTCGATGCCGTTCTCCCACCGCGCTGCGGGACGCGTCGTGTCGACGGTGCTCAAGGCGGTCATGCCGCTCCAAGGAGTCACTGATTACACGTCCACGTTCCGCGCCTACCGGATCAGCACGCTCAAGCAAGCGATCGCGGTCAATCAGGAGAACCTCATCTCGTGCCGTGACAACGCTGCCAATGTCGAGCTTCTGCTGCGCTTGGGGCGACTGCACCCATCGATCGCCGAGGTAGAGGCGCCAAGCCGCTGCGACATCCGCACCCGAGAATCGCGCCACAGTTGGCAGAGTGCGGTCAAGAACCAGCTCGGTCTGACCGGCAGGGTAGACCGAGCTCCGGCCGCCCGGAGCTGACCGCAGGGAACAAACGGGCTCTGTGCCCCGTATAATCGATGCCTATGAAACGATTCCTCAGCAACCTCGGCGTGCTCGCGTTGACGCTCGTACCGACTACCGCTCACGCGCAGACCAGCAGTGCCGACACCGCCACTGCGCTGGCCTTTGGCCCGGGTGAGGAGCTCACCTACCAAGTCGCGTACGGGGTCGTACCCGCCGGCTCGTGGTGGCTCCGCGTCGAGGAGTTGGGTGAGTTCGAGGGTCGCCCCGCATACCGCTTCGTATCCAAGGTCGAGAGCAACAAGGGTATATCTGTCATCTACCAGCTCGATTCGACCGAGGAAGCCTGGTTCGACGCTACTGAGCTTTACTCTCTCAAGTACACCCGTCAGTCAATTGAAAACGACAAGCCCCGTGATCGCGATTACCGATTCGACCAGCAGCAGAACCTTCGGATCACGGCCAATTCGACTTCTGCCTTTCGAGCCTGGTGCCAAGTTCACACTTCGGAACTTAGCCGACCCGGAGGACAATCCACTCGGGATTCAGGTCCTCAAAAAGGAACGGGTCAAGGTGCCCGCCGGTACGTTCGAGACCTACCTCTTGAAGCTCGATTTCAAAACCAACCACGGCATGTTCAAGAAGGGCGGCGAGAACCTGATCTGGGTCACCGCTGACGATCGGCACATGCCGGTCAAGTTGTCGAGCAAGATGGGCCTCGGAAAGTTCCGCGCCGAACTGGTCGAGTTCTCGGCCGGAAGGACGATCGCCTCGGTTGATTGAACCCACTTTCGTACGCTCGAGACAATTCCGATCGATCTCGATGGTGCTTGGGCTGTCGCTCTTCACGGCCGTTGCGAGTCGGCCAGGCGCGAGAGTCGAGTCTTCGGTCCGGATCGCCCCGTCGGATACGCTGCCATCGTGGCTCGCTACCGTAGCCAATGGCGTGCTCTCCCGAGCGCACTGGGGCGTGGCTGTATACGACACCGAGGCCGAGCACTGGGTCGCGCTCCACAATGCGGATCGTTTTTTTGTTCCGGCATCCAATCTCAAGCTGGTCGTGAGCGCGGTGGCGCTCGAACGCTTGGGTCCCGACTTCACTTACCGCACGACTGTCTACGCTACGCAGCCAGTTGAGCCCGATGGGAAGCTGAACGGAGACCTTGTGCTATACGGTCGCGGCGACCCGAACTTGTCCGGACGCTACGCACCGTCGATGACCTCGATCTTCGAGTGGCTCGCCGATTCCCTGGTCGCGCGTGGTTTGAAACGCGTTACCGGAGATTTGGTCGCCGATGAATCGCATTGGGACGATCACTACCATCATCGAGACTGGTCCGGCTTCGATCAGATGTGGTGGTACGCGGCACCGGTGGGGGCACTGGGATTCAACGACAACAGCGTCGATGTTTCTTTCCGGCCGGGGCCTCGCGCCGGTGTGCCGCCATCGATTGAAACTCTCCCACAGTCATCCTTTTACACCCTGGACAACCGCGCGGTGACCGGCCCCAGCGGTACTGAATCGACGTTCGATATGAAGCGCGAAGCGGGCACCAATCGGATCACGGCGTTTGGCGTACTGCCGCTCGATGAGCGACCGGAAACGGCGTATGTCGCGGTGGTGAACGCG
>JBDHIC010000044.1:0-12755 GCA_039589035.1 Gemmatimonadota bacterium
GACCCTAACCGGGGTCGTTCGCGCTCGGGTGCGTACGAACGGCGACGGAACTGGGTTGTCGGAGATCCACATCCTCAGCGATGGCGCGCTGCCTCCCAAGCAGATCGTGCGCAACATCGAAACGCTTCTCAAGACAGCATTCGAGCTTACGATCGATCACCGCATTGTATCAATTGCTGTCCTCAAAGAGGGCGCACGATTTGCCCAGGGCGAGATCGAAACCCCTGCCGCGGAAGCACCAAAGCGGGGCCGCGAACCACGGCTCGTTTTTCAGCGCTTGACGGTCACCCAAGAAGAGCCACTCAAGTGCACCGCTCACGTCGAGCTGAAGCTTGGCGACGTTATCTTCGAGGGCAGTCATCGGGACACTGACACGCCTAAGGGGCGCTTGTATTCCTCGGCACGTGCACGTGTTCCAGCGCGATGTGATGGTCGTTCTGGTCGAAGGCCGGCACGAGCTTCATCAAGAGCGGATGCTGGGCACCGCGCTGATCGCCGACGATCCGCACGAAGCTGCGGTACGGGCTGTGCTGGATGCGGTGAATCGGTTTATCGGCCGCCCCCCGCGAGCTCCCAGCTTCTAGCGTTCTTTCCGAACGACCACAGCAACCCTTTCTTGGACAGCGGTAAACCATGACCGACATGTCGACTCCAAGTTCGTCGTCACCCCAGGATCCGGGTTCGCCGCCGCCGCCGAAGAAGGGGATGTCGGCTGGCGCGAAGCTCGCGATTGGATGCGGTGTGCTGGCAGTGGTAGTGGTGGTGGGGATCGTCATCGCCAGCATCGCTGGCGGCATGTTCCTGCGTCGTAAGGCTGAGGAGTGGTCGAGTGACATCGAGGGTCAGACGGAAGCCGGCGCGGTGATTGACCGGCTCGAAGCCGACCATCGCTTTTCGCGGCCTGCCGATGGGGTCGTCGATGCCGCGCGTGCTGAGCGGTTCTTCGCCGTCACTGATCTCGCCTGGCGCCAGATCGAGCCCGAGTGGGATGACTTGGAGCAGCGCGGCCGTGAGATCGGCGATCGTGGTGGTGAAGCCAGTGTCGGGGATGTGATCGCGGGCGTTCGCGGGTTGACGCACGCCAGGACGGCGATCGCCGAGGCGCTCGAAGAGCACGAGATGCCGGTCAGTGAGTACGTGTGGGTTGGATTCACCTTGACGCGCGCGTACCGGGCCTTGGAAAGCTCGGATCAAGGTCGGCAGGGAATCGACCACGATGTGTCCCAAGCCAACCTGGCCCTCGCCGCACGCTACCGTGATGAGCTGCTGGAGATTTCCGGCGGTGGACCGACTCCGGGAAAGAGCGCGGTGCTGGGGTTAGCGGTCACCATGGACCATTGAACCGCCGGGGCCTTTAGACTTGCTCCTGCAGGAGGACCGGTAACCGCTCGACAAACGTCGACCGGGCCATGACCTGATCCGCGCCGGCTACGATCGCGCCCTCAAGTCCTTTCCGGTCCGTATGTGAGCCGAACGCCACCACTAGCATCGTCGCTGAGCTGGACTTGAGTCGTCGGATCGCATCGATCGGATCGATGGCGTTGTAATTGAGGTCGACCAGCAGCAGGCCGCCGCCTTTGA
This sequence comes from Gemmatimonadota bacterium, assembly GCA_039589035.1. GTDB lineage: Bacteria > Gemmatimonadota > Gemmatimonadetes > JACCXV01 > JAHWKZ01 > CAMYLR01. Next base: position 1,582 of record JBDHIC010000044.1, read on the forward strand.
TCTCATCGACGCTGTCGACAAACACCACATCGACGTCAGCCGCTTGCGCGGTGGCTTCGATCTTAGCGCGGAAGAAGAGGTCGTCGCAGGCGACATGGATCATTCGTTCCATCGGTCGATGATACCTGTTGGCGGAATGGGGGACCGCATAACGTTGACGTTCGGTTTTTGTTCGGGTAGAGTCTAGTTATCGTGCCCGATCCGCGATCGATCCTTCACGTCGATCTCGATGCCTTCTATGTAGCCGTCGAACGGTTGCGCGACCTGTCGTTGGTCGGCAAGCCCGTCGTCGTTGGCGCCGACCCACGAGGAGGCCGCGGTCGTGGTGTTGTCGCCGCTGCGTCGTACGAGGCGCGGGTTTTTGGCGTCCACTCCGCGATGCCGATTGGTGAGGCTTACCGCCGCTGTCCCGATGGCGTGTACGTGGGCGGACATCGCGATCTGTACGCGCGCGCAGCGCGTGCGGTGCGGCGCGTGTTCGCTCAATTCACGCCAGCTATTGAGCCAGTGTCGATCGATGAGGCGTACCTCGACCTGACCGGCACCGAGCGGCTCCATGGGCCGCCTGCTCGGACGGCCGAGCGGATTCGGTCGGCGATTCTCGAGCAGACGCGGCTGCCGGTCTCGATGGGGCTCGGTACCACCAAGACGATCGCCAAGATCGCATCCGACCTCGCGAAACCGGAGGGTTTCCTCCAAGTGCTACCTGGCCGCGAGGCGGTGTTTCTGACGCCGCTGCCGTTGCGCTGTCTACCCGGCGTCGGGCCCGCCACGCGCGATCGATTGGTCAAGTACAATCTGAAGACGGTGGGCGATTTGGCGCGCCTCGACCAAGACATTCTGACCGGTGTTCTGGGTGAGCAGGGCTCGCATTTTCTAGACCGTGCCACTGGTGGTGGTGGCGGGCGGGTCGCGAGTCGTGACCATCCCAAGTCCGTGAGTCGCGAGTGCACGTTTGACACCGACACGACCGATCTCGAGTTCTGCGAGGCGATGCTGGTCTACCTGAGCGAGCGCGTCTGTCACGATTTGCGGGCTCAGTGTTTGACCACCCGAACGGTGACGTTGAAGCTCCGGCACCACGATTTCACCACTGTCGCTCGAAGTATCACACTGCCGTCACCCACCGACAGCGATCGAACGGTCGCAAAAACAGCACGCGAACTGTTCCATGCTGCGCGTGGACCTCGACCGAAGATCCGACTCCTGGGCGTGGGTCTTTCGAACCTGGTCGTAGAGGCTCCGCAGCTCGAGTTGTTTGCCTCGCCCCGAGCGCTGGCATGGGATCGACTAATGGCGCCACTCGACCGATTGCGTAAGCGCTACGGGCCCGACGCGGTTCGTAGCGGTCCCACGTTGGCGCTCCACGATCGAGATCAGGTCGACGACTAGGGGTTGGGCAGCCCGATGAGTGACCTGGTGGACTCCAAGCTGCACATCGGCCCCGCCGGGTGGTCGTACGCGGACTGGAAAGGGGTTGTCTATCCGAGCGGTGCGGGGCGCGACTTCGACCCCCTCGAGTATCTCGCCCAGTACTTCAACGTGATCGAGATCAACACGTCCTTCTATCGTCCACCACCCAAGGCGTGGACAAGGGCTTGGGTGGAGCGGCTGAGAGACCACCCGCGCTTTCGGTTTACCGCCAAATTGTGGCGCCGGTTTACCCACGAACGCGACACGCCGCCCGCCCAAACCGACGTCAGGGAGTACTGTGAAGGAATCGACGTGCTCGCGGAGGAGGATCGTTTGCTCGCCGTCCTCGTGCAGTTTCCATGGTCATTCCGAAACCGGCCGCCCGAGCGTCAATGGCTCCAGAATGTTGTTGCCACGTTCGATGACTACCCGCTGGTGCTTGAAGTCCGGCACGAATCGTGGGATGATAGAGATGCGCTCGCGTGGCTGGGCGAGCGAGGGGTCAGTCTGGCGATGATCGACCAGCCGCTTCATGCTGGCTCGCTAGAGGCGGTTGATCGGCGCACCGGTCCGATCTCGTACGCTCGCCTCCACGGACGAAACTTCGATGCGTGGTTCGCTGAAGGACGGCCATCGAGCGAGAGATACGACTACCTGTACGAGAGGGACGAACTCGTGCCCTGGGTCGAGCGGATCCGGGGAGCGACAAACGATTCGGCCGTCGAGACGGTGATCGCCATAACCAACAATCATTATCAGGGTCAGGGCGTCGTCAACGCGTTGCAACTCAAAGCTTGGGCATCGGGCGAACGGGTGTCGGTGCCCGAGCCCCTGCTTACCGCGTACCCTGACGCGTTGGCTGGTGTAGCCGTAGAGCGGCCAGCTCAGCCCGGCTTGTTCGACGTCGGAGGGCCATGAAGGGCTTGTTGCGGCGCCGAGTGATACCACGCTCGCTTGGCCTCGCGATCGCAATTCTGATCGCGTGTGGCGATGACGATCCTGCCGGACCCGGGGGAGTGGGTGCCGCCACCTCGGTGGTCACCGTCCAGCTCTCTCTGGCTGGCGATCGCGAGCCCTTCAAGGTCGATGGGCGGCTGCAGGCTTTTTACACGTTGGCGTCGCCGTTTGTTGGCGAGACTATTGTGGGAACGGTCGTGCTACCGGCTGGCCAGCGTACAGCCACCGGCCATGTAGTTGTCCCAGATCAGGCGGGCACCTTGAGGCTGGAGGAGATCAGGTTCTTCCCAGAAGTTCCGTTCCTATGCGGCACGAGCGGGCTCTTGGATCCCCGGATACAGTCGACAGCCGAGATCGTGCTGGAGCTGTGTCAGCCATGTTTGATCAACCCCGAAGCGTTCCCGGACGCTTGTCAGAACTAGGCCTAGGCGACTACCAGCTCCCTCCCCCGCCGCCACCTCCCCCACCGCCGACTGAACCGCCACCGCCGCCACCTGAGCTAGATCCGGGAGAGGAGCCCAACGTACGCGTTGCGGCGCTCTGAAACCCCGCCATCTGTGATCCAAATGCGTTTGAATTCCAGCTCGACAGGTCGCTTCCGTACCACGCGGGTGCGGCTGTGAGCACACCCTCGAACTGCTTGACCCAGATGTCGCTTACATCGAGTGCCACGGCAAACGGGAGCAGCGTCTCGAACAACTCGGGGGTCTTTTCCGGCGCATGTCGGAACTCCAACTCGGCCTTCTCGACGCGGCGTATGTACTCCTCGAGCCCCTTGAGTTGGCGCCTGATCTGTGCGCCTTTCGGCGTCATCGCCGGCATCGCAAACGAGAACAGCAACACCACGAGTCCGGACAACACGACGCCGACGAGCAAAACGATATGGCTGATCGCCGCCCCAATCGCCGCACCCGCAGCCATGATCGCGCCACCGATCCAGAGGTACTTGACACGGGTGCGATGCGGGCTGGTTGGAAACAACCGTTGCCGAACCAGGTCGGCGTACAACGACTCGTGGATACGGGGTAGGCGCTCGTAAAACTCATTATGGAGATCAGACATCCGACGCGTGGATTCACCCTCGAAGATCCCCGTGAGCACCCGCCTCTCGAACGGTTTGAGCTCGTCGGTGTCGACGCGGGTCTGGGTCAGTTGCCAGTCGTTCTCTGACAACCCCAAGGTCCTCAGCGCTCGACCCGCGAATGAATTGGCGTCAACCTGCCCGAGAATGCCATCGGGTGGAACTTCACGGATCTCCACGTACCCACGGACCGCGAGATCGAGTACCGTGGCGACGACATCGTCCATGTCGGTGCGCTGATCGACGAGCGTTCCGGCAGGGCCGGGTCGAATTCCCTCCGGCGGTTGCCAGGTCGCGACCACGCTGCCAGCATGGGGCTCACGGCCGCGGCGCTGCCACAGTTGAAACATAAAGGCGATCGCTAGCAGCGGTAGGAGCGCTGGGCCCCATCGAACGAGCCACCACGCCGTTTGTTCGGCTTTCGTTGGGGGGGCGATCACGCCTTTCGGGAAGGCTGCGACAAGCGTCAATCCTTCACCGACGTCAAGACCTTGCGACGAGTATGTGTATTGGCCGTTGCCCAGGTATTCGGCGCTGCATCGGGCGTTGCTCGTGCTCTCTGCCCACCCGGCGTAGCAGTAGGCCGACCAGCCTTCAGCGTCGGCGGATGCGCGCGCGGGGGCCTGGGGCAGCATCACGGTCGCCGACGCGCGCTCGATTTCGACCGGCCAGCGTGTACCGGTCACCTGCCAGTAGAGCTCGTCGTGCTCATCAAAAAACCCCAGCCCACCAGAAAGCGTGTACTGAATGACGTAGGTCTGCCGGCCGGAGACGGTGCGATCAGGATCGCCAATTCGGATTCGGATGTCGTTGCCCTCACGGCTGACCTTTGTCTGCCACTCAGTGCCAGTTCCGTCGGTGACCTGCTGAACGTCGAGATCAAGTGTCATCCGCCCCGCCTGCACGACTCCACGATCGCCAACGACGCGTTTGTATCTCACTGGGATATCGCGGTAGATGCCGTGTCGATTCAGATCATTGAAGTCGACCGCAATCGTCTCGACGACAACTAGCGAACGATCAGGTAGTACCGTGTAGTCGGCGTGAAAGCGGTTGATTGTCCATCCGGTGTCCTGAGCACGAAGGGGTGATGCGAAAGCGAACCCTACGATCGCCAGCAGGATCGCACGGCGAACTCTCACTCTGGCGCCTCCGCTCCCACATCCGGGGCGTCGCGCTGGGTCAAATCGGCAAGCTCGAAGAACTCACCGGGCGCAAACCCCAGCGGTTTTGAGATCAAGAGGTTCGGGAACGTCTCGCGGCGCGTGTTGTAGTCGCGTACGACGGCGTTGTAATAGCGTCGAGCGTTGGCGATATGGTTCTCGGTCTCGGTCAGCTCCTCTTGGAGTTGAAGGAAGTTCGTGCTCGCCTTCAGATCGGGATAATCCTCAACTAGCGCCAACAGTTGGCTCAGACGCTGCGTGAGCGCGTTCTCGGCGGCAGCTCGTGAAGCCGTCCCCTCCGGTCCGCCGCCGGCCAACATCGCCGTCGTGCGCGCTGCGGTGACGCCCTCCAGGGTGCGTTCCTCATGCGCGGCGTAGCCGCGGACCGCGGCCACAACACCGGGGATGAGATCGGCTCTCCGCTTGAGAAGAGCATCGATATCTCCCCACGCGCCCCGGAGTCGGTTTCTGAGCCCGACCAGGTTATTGAAGAGCCACGCTACCCAAAGCGCGACGATGCCGACTCCGACGATCGGTATGAGAATGGCGCTGAACATTGTTAGACAGTATCTAAGCACGCTCTGTGCCACACACAACTGGAGGGGTGTCTGTCCACCGCGATGCAGATCGTCGTTCTTGACGCCGCCGGCACACTAGTTGAACTGCGGTGTGGCGTTGGCGAGGCGTATGCCGAGTTGGCCAAGCGCGAGGGCGCCTCGCTCGATCCGGCCGCGCTCGAGGCCGGATTTCGAAGGGCGTTTCGTGCCGCGCCGCCACTCGCCTTTGGTGCCTACGATCCGACATCGGAACGTGATTGGTGGCGTCGGGTCGCGGAGGCGGCGATCATCGCGGCCGGTCCGTTGCTCACTGAGTTTGATTTTGAACGCTTCTTTGATCACGCCTACGACTGGTTCGCGACCGAGCGTGCCTGGCGAGTGCCGGCCGACGTCAGACCCGCTCTGCGCGACCTGCGGCGGGCCGGGTTCCCGCTGGCGGTCTTGTCGAACTGGGACAGCCGACTCGAGCCGCTGCTCGAACAACTGGGACTCGGGGGTTTCTTTACCCGGGTGCTTGTCTCGGGACGCTTACCAGCGGCCAAACCGGGGCGGGCAGCATTCGATGCGGCGCGACGCTCACTCGGTCCCCTTGCCGATCACCATGCGCCGATCATGGTCGGCGATCAGATCGGTCACGACATCCAGGCTGCTCTTGAGGCGGGTTGGAAGGCGATTTGGCTCGATCGTCGTGGTGGCGGAGCCGAGCTCCCCGAAGGCGCAGAACGGGTGACGGATTTGCGAGAGGTCGCCGACTTGGCGCGCCTGGCGCACCGATCCTAGACTGGCCGCATGGTTTTCTTTGACGGGCCCAAGCCGCGCCAGTTTGCGCATCGCGGATCGCGCGGCACGCACCCCGAGAACACCATCGTCGCCTTCAAGGCCGCCCTGGAAGTGGGTGCCGAGGCGTTTGAGCTCGACGTTCACACCTCCGCTGAAGGTGAGGTCGTCGTGATACACGACTCGACTCTCGAGCGGACAACCGACGGTCACGGTAAAGTCCGTGACCTATCACTGGACCAGCTGAAAGCGCTCGATGCGGGTCACAACTTCACGCTCGATGACGGCGAAACTTTTCCCTTTCGCGGACGTGAACTGCGGATCCCAACGCTCGCCGAAGTGCTGGATGCGTTTCCCGATGTCCCGATCATCGTTGAGATAAAACAGGACGACCCTCCGCTGGAACCTCAGCTGAACACCGTCCTGCAATCGATGGATGCCCGGTCGAGGGTGCTCGTGTTCTCGTTAAAGCAGGGGCCGCTCAATCGATATCGCGAGCTGGTGCCGCGACACCAGACAGGGTTTGGACCCAATGATGTGGCCGGGTTCATGCGCCGGGTGGTTTCGAAGCGATGGAACGGGTACGAGCCTCCCGGTGCGGCGTTCGCGGTACCCGTTAACTGGAACGGGATTCCGGTTCTCAGCAAGGCTTTCGTCCGGGCCGCTCACGCGATTGATTGCGAGGTTTTTGTCTGGACTGTGAACGAAGTCGACGAGATGAACGAGCTTCTCGACCTTGGCGTGGATGGGCTGATCTCCGACTTCCCAAAGCGGCTCCGCCGCGTGATTGCTGGCCGATCGGCTGTTGACACCCCCGCCTCAGAAGCGTAATGTCCGACAGTAACGCCTTTCCCCGCAGACAAGAATCTTGACCTGGAGGTTGAAGTTCGCATGAACAAAACCGAGTTACGTGACGCCTTGGCCCGTAAGACGGGTCTCACCAAGAGAGACGCGGAGGACACGCTCAACGCGTTGTTTTCCACCGAACGAGGGGGGATCATCTCTAGCGAGCTAAGAGCTGGACGTCGGGTCCAGATCACAGGGTTTGGGACTTTCGAGCAACGGAAGCGGAAAGCTCGTACGGGGCGCAATCCGCAGACGGGTGCGACGATTCAGATTTCTGCTGCCCGTTACCCGGCTTTCAAGGCTGGCAAGGGCCTCAAGGACCGAGTCGACAAGTAATCTCCGCCGGCAGGCCAAAGAAACGGCAGCAAGAGGCATCCGGACGCGGATGCCTTTTGTTTAGGTTCAAACGGGAGTAGAGTGGACCCATGGCGGTTCATTATCTCGACGGGGTGAGGCTTAGACGCTCGACGCGGGCGGCTGCGCGCTGGGTCAGCCAGCGGCAAGAGAACCTCAACGGAATCAACGTATTTCCCGTCGCGGATGGAGATACAGGGACGAACATGGCGGCGACCCTGGTCAGCGCCGTCGAGCAGGCCCAGCGGGTCCGAAGCCGCAGTATCGGCAAGGTCAGTCGAGCGTTGGCCGATGGTGCACTGTTCGGCGCGTGCGGCAACTCCGGTGCGATTGTAGCCCAATTCTTTGAAGGTTTTGCGGCGGCTCTGGATGGCTGGGAGAGAGCCAACGGCCAGGGATTGGCGCGGGCGGTAACGAACGCCAACCAGGCCGCCCAGCAAGCGCTTGAAAAGCCCCGCGACGGAACGATCCTGAGTGTAATGCGCGCGTGGGCGGACCGATTCTCTGCCGACAGTGCAACGGATGGAGCGGACCTGTTGCAGGTCTTTGGCGCGGCGCTGACCACCGCACGCGAAGCGCTCGCCGAAACTCCGAGACAACTCAAGGTTCTGGCTCGCGCCGGTGTCGTCGATGCTGGCGCACAGGGGTTTGTGTACTTCCTCGAGGGTATCAACCATTTCGCCGAAGGGCGATTGGCGGGCACGGTGATCGAAGAGGGCGACCACGCCGCGCCTCTCGAACGCGCTTCGATCGTCGAGAGTCCAGAGGAAATCACTTACCGCTACTGCACGGAGTGTCTAGTCGAGGGGCGAGGCCTCGATTTGGCAACCGTCCGCGCTGCGATCGGACGATTTGGTGATTCACTGGTCGTCGCCGGTTCACCACACAGACTAAGAGTTCACGTTCACTCCGATGAACCCGAAGCGGTCTTCGGCGCGGTTGCGGAGTTCGGAGAGGTTGTCAGCACGAAGGCCGATGACATGCGGATTCAGCACGTCGAGCAGTTCGGTCGTGAGAAAGTGGCCGTGGTGACGGACACTGCGGCAGATCTGCCGGAAAGGGATCAGCAGCATCTCCGAATCCACATCGTGCCGCTGCGCGTGCTTCTGGGGTCCGCTGCGTATCTCGACAAGCAGACGCTCAATCCGGACGAGGTCTATGAGCGATTGCGACGTGGCGAGCAGACGGTGGGAACCTCCCAGCCACCACCGGGCGATTACGCCGCCCTCTACAAGTATCTGTTTGAGCACTACACGTCGATCGTTTCGGCAGCCCTGAGCGGAACGATGAACGCCGCCCGTAAGGGGAGCGAGCTTGTGGGTGATGGTCGTGTTACGGTAATTGATACCGGCACCGCGTCGGTCGCCCAAGGGTTGATCGTTCAGGCGGCTGCGGAGTGCGCGTTGGAAGGCGGCTCCGTTGAAGCTGTGGTGGCAGCCGCCGAAGACGCCCGCGATCGTGTTCGAATGTGGGTCGGATTCCCGACGCTGGAGTTTCTCGCGCGCGGTGGACGGGTTGGAGGTTGGAAGATCCGTGTCGCCGAAAGACTCGGGCTGGTCCCGGTGATTACGGTCCCGGTCGAACGGGGGGCGCCGAAAGTGATCGGTGTCGCGCGCCGAGGGCACATCCACTTGAACATTCTCGATCGAGCCCGCAAAACGCTAAAACGCGAGTCCCCGCGCCCCGGTCGAATCTGGATCGCCCATGCGGGCGCTCCAGGGGTCGCTGACGCCTACCGATCAGAGCTCGCGGAACTGGCCCCGGAAAGCGAGTTCGACATCGTCGAGGTGGGACCCGTCCTGGGTGTCCACGCGGGTCCCGGCGCGGTGGCCGTCGGGTACCTGCGAGCACCTTTGTGACAGACACCAACGAAGCGGACACGATCCGGGTCGTCGTCTATACGACCGATCCGTGCTCGTTCTGCATTCGCGCCAAACTGCTGTTGGAAGCGCGCGGGATACCGTACCATGAGGAACATCTTTCGCGCACCTCGGAGGGGAGAGCGCGTCTAGCCGAGGTGGCACCCGCGGCCCGCACGTTCCCCCAGATCGTGGTCGACGGTGAAGTGATCGGCGGGTACCGTGAGCTGGTGGCCTACGATCGCGGCGGAAAACTGGCTGGGCTCAAGGCATGAGCGAACGGTGGAGACGAGCTCAGGATGGATTGCTCGAGCGCGGCTGGGACGGTTTGCTCGCTACACCCGGCGTCAACTTCACCTACCTGACCGGGGTGTCGTTGTTGCGAACGGAGCGAGTGACGTGTCTCGGCGTGCCACGCGATGGCGAGCCTTGGATCGTGTGCCCTGCGTTCGAGCGAGATCATCTCGCCTCACAGATCGAGTGGGCGAACGTGATCGGCTGGGAGGAAACCGAGTCCCCGTTCGTTGCCGCGGCGGCACAGATGGAGAGTGGTGACGGTGGAACCTGGGCAGTCGAGCCATCAACCGCGTACCACGACACGGAGCGATTAGCCGCCGCCACATCGGCACGATTCGTCGATGGCGCGTCGCTGTTCGAACGGTTGCGACGTTCTAAGGATGGGGAAGAGGTGGCGCTACTCGAGCGCGCGATCGAGGTCGCGTGGACCGTGTTTGGCGAGGTCGTCGGGACGTTCGAAGCGGGTCTTACCGAACGCGTCATGGGCGACCGGTTTATCGAGGTCTTTCGGCAACATCACGCCGAGGGTTGGGCGCTGGTGCAGTACGGCCCCGGTTCTTCCGTTCCGCACGGTGAACCGAGCGAACGCGCGCTCACACCAGGCCAATCGGTACTCATCGATTGGGGCGGCTGGCTGGACGGTTTTACCGCCGACCTTACGCGCTCGTTCTGGTGGGACGATGGGATCGTGGCGGTCGCCGATGCGCCGGCGGAGTATCGCGTGATCCACGAGCTCGTCCGCCAGGCTCAGGCAGCCGGTTTGAAAGCACTCGGCCCGGGCGCGATCGCCGGAGATGTCGACCATGCGGCGCGGTCGTTAATCCGTGCGGCGGGTCATGGAGAACACTTCACGCATCGCCTCGGTCACGGTCTCGGTCGCGAGATTCACGAGCCTCCATACTTGGTAGCCGATAGCGAGACGGTTGTGGCTCCGGGCGATGTGGTGACGGTGGAGCCGGGTGTCTACTTGCCTGAGCGCTTTGGTGTGCGGTGGGAGGACGACGTGCTCGTGACCGAAAATGGAATCGACGTTCTGTCTTTACGCGGTGAGTGTTATGCCGGCGTCAAGCTGCGCGACGCGTCTGCGAGCTAGGGGATGGGCTTCTCCTCGGGCGCGCTAAAAGCGGGGTCGCCGCAGACCCATTCGTAGAACGCGACCGGGTTTCCGGCCGGCACCAAGGCGCCCACGAAGAAGCTGGCGTCATCGGTATCCGGGTTAGATCGATGGCGTCATGAGGCTGGCGGTCGAGCCGCTCATGTGACCCATGCCGAACGTGTGACCCAGCTCGTGGCCGAAAACCGCAACACGCGTGCCGGAACTGCCTATGCCTTCGAATCGCAACCAGATCGCGCCACTCGTGATGGCCCGGTTACCCGTCCAGAACGTCCGCGCCAGGCCGACGGTGCTCGGGCTCGGGTAGCGATTCGGATCCTCGTCGAACTGGATGATCAACCAGCCGGTTGAGCCCTCGGCTGGCGGCGATGTGCCGGTCGTTATCGACGCGACAGAAACCTCGCCGTCCGACCAATCGGTGATAAAGCCCGCGACCGAGTTCTCGATCTCGGTGATCCAGGCGGGCGGCACTGGGCCGCCACCCGGGAAATTATGGGCGCGCGTATCGATGTAGACAGATGGATTCGACATCCAGCGGATCGTCCGTGGTTCGTACTCCCGCGCAATATCGTTGAACGCCGTCATGTTGAACCCCGATGGAATGACCTCCCAGAAGGTGTGGCTGCTGCGCGCAAACGTCTCCCGGTTGTGGATCGAAGAACCCGTGAAGTCGAGCGCTTGCAGCGAGGTCGACGGGGTACCGGCGATCACAAAGTGACCGCTTCCATCTGTTACTGCCGATCCACCTGCGAAGTC
>JBDHIC010000045.1:0-16030 GCA_039589035.1 Gemmatimonadota bacterium
AGCGTGAACCGACGTTGCCGGCGATGACCGTTCGGGGAGCGGTACCTTATAAAGAATGTCTTGTCCCCGCTGGGCCCGATGCGAATACCGAGGCCGGGGAGAACGGAATCGAAGAACTCCGTTCGTTTCTCGACCCGAAGAGAGCGGATCGTTCGGTCGGTCAAGCGCTGGGAAGGCATATACTGAAGAACCTCCTCGGGGAAAGAACGGCTCGGGGGAACAGCTGGGGAACAAATTAACCGAAACTGCGAGAAACGGACTGAGACTAAATGTATCATCTATTCCACTGATAGTCAATGAATTACGCGGTTTCAGAAGGGTTCATATTGTTGCTTGGATTTTCGGGTTTTTCAGACTACGGATCTGGAGGTTGGGGGTTCGACTCCTCCAGGGCGCACCATTTTGTCCGATTCCGGGTGAGCCGAAGAGATGGATGACGCGCACGACACGTGGATGGGGTTAGCCGCGCACGACACGTGGATGGGGTTAGCCCTGGCGGCTGCGCACAGCGCTGGCGAGCGCGGCGAGGTGCCCGTCGGCGCGGTTGTCGTGCACGACGATCAAGTGATCGGCGAGGGAGGCAACCGAACCGAAGAGCTGCGGGACCCGACCGCCCACGCCGAGATGCTGGCGTTGCGGGCGGCTGCCGCTCATATGGGTTCGTGGCGGCTTTCTGGCGCCACTCTGTATGTAACCCTCGAGCCGTGCGCGATGTGCGCCGGTGCCTCGGTGCTGGCGAGGATCGATCGGTTGGTGTTTGGGGCTGACGATCCGAAGGCCGGGATGTGCGGAAGCCTGGCCAACCTGGCCCACGATTCTCGACTTAACCATCGAATCGAGATCGTGCGAGATGTGCGATCGGCTGAATGTGGGGAGCTTTTGAAAGCGTTCTTTCGAGGTCGCCGCTAGTCCTCGAGCCGCCCTGCTACCTGCGTCGTCCGATGCCAGTCACTCGGTACAGCAGCAGCAGCCCCATAATCACTGGGAGTGGTTGCACCCAGCTCTCGCCGACCGACAGCATGAGCCCGATCAGGTATAGGATGAGCAACACGAGGAGGGTGGTCCACAGCACGCCTCGGAAGCTGAAACGAACGCCTCGGTGACGCAATGGTATGGTTGAAATCCGGCCTCATGCATGCGAGGTTTCGAGCGCTGTGGGAGGGGTGGCCGAGCGGTTGAAGGCGCCGGTCTCGAAAACCGGTATACGTTCATAGCGTATCGTGGGTTCGAATCCCACCCCCTCCGCCATGACGGTTCCGGTGGTGAAGGTCTCGATCCAATCCGTGACGAGATCTTGGGCGTCGAGCGTCTCGAACAGGAAGCCAGATCCCTGGCCGCTCGGCACGATGTCAAGCGCGGCTTCCGTCGCGGGTATCCGCTGCTCGCTCGACTCGACGCCAACACCAAGGCGCTTCGTGCCGCATACGGTGTTCTGACCGAAGCCGTCCAGCGGGATCAGGCGATCTCGCCCGCCGCCGAGTGGCTGATCGACAACTTCTTCATCGTCGAGGAACACGTCCGCGTCGTCCGCGACGCACTGCCTGGCAGCTACTATCGACAACTGCCCAAGCTGGCGTCGGGAGATCTTCAGGGTCACCCGCGCTGTTATGCGCTGGCACAGTTGTTTGTGGCCCACACCGATAGTCGGTTCGATCCGTACTCCCTCGAGTGCGCGACTCGGGGTTACCAGCGGGAATCACCGCTGACGATGGGTGAGCTGTGGGCATTGCCGATCATGCTACGGATGGCTCTGATTGAGAATCTGCGGCGAATCTCCGAGCAGATTGTGGGTTCGAGGCGCGCGCGCGCGCGCGCCAACCAACTAGCCGATCAGTTGCTGGTCGCGGCTGGCCAAGGTACGGACGAGCTGACTGCGGTTCTGCGGCGTCACGAACGGCAACCGCTTGACTCACCGTTCGCGGTCGCTCTGGTGCAGCAGCTCCGCGACGGCGACCCGGCGGTTATGCCCGTCCTTGGATGGCTTGAGGAACGGTTAGGAGAAGAAGGCCTCACACCAGATGACGTCGTACGCCACGAACATCTAAAACAGCTTTCTGCCCACGCGACGACGGTAAACCTGATCACGTCGATGCGCCGGATCTCGGCCCACGATTGGAACGACTTTTTCGAGCGAGTGAGCCCGGTCGAACGCATCCTCCGCCGTGATCCGGCCCAGATCTATCCACAGATGGATTTTGCAACTCGTGACACCTACCGACACGCGATCGAAGAGCTGGCCCGAGGCAGCAAGCTGAATGAACTAACGGTGGCTGAACGGGTCCTTGAGAAGGCCAACGCTGCCAACCTGCGCGGATCCCATTCGCCTATCGAAGATGAAGATCTGAACCGGTATCTGGGATACCATCTGATCCGCGGTGGTCGAAACGGGTTCGAAAAGGAACTCGGTTTTCGGGCTCCCATCTCGCGCTGGCTCAGGCGTGCATTCTTGACCTTCGCGACGCTGGGTTACCTGGGCGCATTGGCGATCGTCACCGGGTTGCTGATCACACTGCTGGCTGTGTACTCGGCTCAGTTCGGTGTCAGCGCAGCCGTGTTGGTGGTTCTGGCGGCGTTGTCGTTGATTCCAGCGAGTGATCTCGCGGTGGCCGTTCTTCACCGCGACATAAGCGAGCTGATGAGCCCGCGACGGCTACCAAAACTGAACTTCCGCTCTGGCATTCCAGAGCAGCACAGCTCGCTGATCGTGGTTCCGACGATGTTATCTAGCGAGGCCGACGCGCACAACCAGGTGGAGCAGATCGAACGCCATTATTTGGTGGGACCCCGGGGCCATGTCGCACTCGCGCTGCTGTCCGACTGGGTCGACGCCGAAGAGGAAACGTTGAGCGATGACGACCTCATGCTGGCCGCTGCCGCCGCCGGGATTAGCGAGCTGAACAACAGGTACGGCCCGCGACCGGATGGTGGTCCGCGGTTCCTGCTCCTACACCGGCGACGGGTGTGGAATGTGGGCGAGAACCGGTGGATGGGTTGGGAGCGCAAACGTGGCAAGATCCACGAGTTGAATCGTTTCCTGCGCGGGGCGCGCGATACCACGTTCATCGAACGACGTGACGGGCTCACCGACGTGCCCAAGACCGTCAAGTTCGTGATCACTTTGGACTCTGATACCCGGCTCCCCCCGGGCGCCGCGCAGCGCATGATCGGCGCGATGGCGCATCCCCTCAATCGACCTCGTTTTGATGGGGCCACTGGGCGAGTTGAGGCGGGGTACGGGATCCTCCAGCCACGAATCACGCCGGTGCTTCCGTCCGCGGGAGAGGTTTCTTGGTATCACCGGATTTTCTCCGGGCCGACCGGGATCGATCCGTACTCGGCCGCCGTTTCGGACGTGTATCAGGATTTGTTCAACGAAGCGTCCTACGTCGGAAAAGGCATCTACGATGTCGATGCCTTCGAGACTGCCCTGAGGGACCGGATTCCCGAGAATTCGCTGCTGTCCCACGACTTGTTCGAGGGCTCATTTGCGCGCACCGGGCTGGTGAGCGACATCGAGCTGTTCGACGACTATCCAACCAACTACGAGACCAGCACCCGCCGGGCACACCGTTGGGCGCGAGGTGACTGGCAACTGTTGCCATGGATTGTCGGTCAACGACCGACTGTCAACGGCAAGCGACGAAACCTCTCTCTGCCGCTGATCAACCGATGGAAGATGGTCGACAACCTACGCCGCACGCTGTCTGCGCCGTCGACGTTCGCGCTGTTGGTTGCGGGATGGGCGCTGCTCCCACTCTCGCCGTTGCTATGGACCGGCTTTGTCGTCGCTACGATCGGCATGCCACAGGCGGTACCGGTGTTGAGTGGGTTGTTGCCACACCGTCGTGGGATCGCGAAGCGGTCGCACATTCGGGACGTCCTCAGCGATGCGGTTATGGCGACGGCCCGGGTCGGCCTGGCAGTGGTGTTTGTCGCCAACCGTGCGGCGATCATGGTCGACGCGATCGGCCGAACACTGGTCCGATTGGTATCTCGCCGCCACTTGCT
The DNA here is from genome assembly GCA_039589035.1 of Gemmatimonadota bacterium. Classification (GTDB taxonomy): domain Bacteria; phylum Gemmatimonadota; class Gemmatimonadetes; order JACCXV01; family JAHWKZ01; genus CAMYLR01. Next base: position 4,009 of record JBDHIC010000045.1, read on the forward strand.
CGAATGGGTAACGGCCGCTCGGGCCGGCCGCGGGGTCGCGACAACGCTGACGGAGATCTATCGCTCGATGTGGAAACCGGTCGCGCTCGCGGTGGGGGCCGCGATCGTGTTGATCCTGATCCGTCCAACCGCCCTGCTCCTTTCGCTGCCCGTCATCTTGCTCTGGGTGTTATCACCGGCGATCGCGTTGCGCCTCAGTGGACCCCGTGAAAAGGAACGCGGAGCAACGATCGGTGCGTTGGAATTGCACACTCTCCGCGCAGTCGGACGGCGCACGTGGCGGTTTTTCGAAACAGTTGTTGGAGCCGAAGACAACTGGTTGCCGCCAGATAACTTGCAAGAGGACCCGGAGCCGCTGGTTGCTCACCGCACATCGCCCACCAACGTCGGCATGTACCTGTTGTCGGCGGTCGCGGCTAGGGACTTCGGGTGGATCGGAACGCTCGAGCTCGAGGAACGATTGCGACAGACGACTACGACTCTTGAGACTTTGGAACGGTTGAAGGGCCATTACTACAACTGGTACGACACGCGGACGCTGGTGCCGCTCGAACCACGGTACATCTCGACCGTCGACAGCGGAAACCTCGCGGGTGCTTTGCTCACAGCGGCTGCGGCCTGTCGGGATATTGTCTCTGAGCCGGCCGTTCGGTTGGTCGCATTGAAGGGTGTGGCCGACACCATCGAGATGGTCAACGTGGCGGTACGTGGGCAGGGGCCCGTCGATCGATCGCAGACCGTCCTGTGGCAGGATCTCGAGCTGGCGTTGGGGGTGCTCACCGAGGGATTGACCGCAGCCGCCGAGACGTCTGTCGATTGGTCAGTCAGGCTGGCGACGCTCGATTCCGCCGCCGATGAGCTGGTCGACGTCGCTGAGGCGCTGATTGCCGAGAGTGTCGGGTCGACACCGGTGGAGCTACTGGAGTGGGCGCGCGCCACTCGGGACTCGATCAAGAGCCACCTCAAGGATCTGGAATTGCTGGTGCCGTGGGGACGGATGCTGGCGGACGACGTGCCGGAGACGCTCGTCTCACGCCCCGAAGTGGCTGAGAAGTGGGAGCAGATCGGGCGGATGTTGTCGGCTACTCCGGTGGTTACGGAGTCGCAAGATCTGTGTCGGGCAGCACGGGCGGCGATCGCCGAGATCAAGATTCGGCTCGAATCGGGTGGTGGCGATGTGGTTGCCGACCGCTGGCTGAGCAAGCTCGACCGCGCTGTCGATGCCGGGTGCCAGCGAGCTGCCGAGCTGACCCGTAACCTGCAAGCGTTCGCAGATCGAGCGGATCAGCTCGCCGACGAAATGGAGTTTGATTTCCTGTATGACGAGATCCGACACCTGTTTCCTATCGGGTATCGCGTCTCCGAGGGGCGTCACGATAGCGGCTACTACGATCTCTTGGCTTCGGAGGCCCGCTTGGCGAGCCTGTTTGCGATCGCCAAGAGGGATGTTCCGGTAGAGCACTGGTTTCACCTCGGACGACCGGTCACGCCGACCGGCCGAGGGTCGGCGCTGCTGTCGTGGTCGGGATCGATGTTCGAGTATCTGATGCCCTACCTCGTTGTCGACGCAGCGCCGGGCACGCTGCTGGATCGAACCCAGCGGTTGGTCGTCGATCGTCAGATTCGGTACGGGCGAACGCGTGGCGTGCCGTGGGGTGTGTCGGAGTCAGCTTACAATGCCCGCGACTTGAATCTAAACTATCAGTACTCACACTTCGGGATTCCTGGACTCGGATTGACTCGGGGGTTGAGTGAAGACCTCGTGGTGGCGCCGTACGCGACCGCGCTAGCCGTGATGATCGACCCCAATGCCGCAGCCCGCAATTTCGATCGATTGGCAGAGTACGGTGCGTTGGGCTCACTAGGGTTGTACGAAGCGCTCGACTTCACGCCCGAGCGGGTTCCACAAGGGCAGTCGGTAGCGGCCGTCAAGGCGTATATGGCCCACCATCAGGGAATGACGATCGTCGCCATCGACAACGCGCTGAACGATGGTGTCATGCGCCGCCGATTCCACTCTGTACCTATCATCAGCGCGAGCGAGCTGCTCTTGCAGGAGCGCATCCCGCGCGACGTTTCGGTGGCGCGCCCGCGACGGGAAGAAGTCAGGGCGGCACGTCATATCCGCGAGATCGTTCCACCGGTTGTGCGTCGCTTCCGAACGCCGCACACCACGTACCCCCGCACGCATCTTCTGTCGAACGGCCGGTACAGCGTAATGATCACGCATGCCGGCTCCGGATACAGTCACTGGAACAACCTCGCTGTGACCCGATGGCGGGAGGATCCGACGCGCGATTCCTGGGGCGCGTTCGTGTACGTCCGGGATGTGGCCATCGATGACATGTGGTCGGTCGGGTATCAGCCAACCGCTGCCGAGCCCAAACACTACGAGGTCAGCTTCTCGGAGGACCGGGCCGAGTTCCATCGCCGGGGCGGCGCCATGTGGACGTCGATGGAAGTTATCGTGTCGCCCGAAGACGATGGCGAGCTGCGCCGGGTTACGGTCAAGAACCTCGGTGGTGGGACGAAGGAGATCGAGCTCACCAGTTACGCCGAGGTAGTACTGACGACCCCGGAAGCGGATATCGCACACCCGGCATTTCAGAAGCTGTTCGTCCAGACCGAGTTTCTCCCCGCCTTCGGTGCGTTGTTGGCCACCTGCCGACCGCGCTCCGAGGACGAGCGCGAAGTTTGGGTGGCTCATGTTGTGGCGATCGAAGGCGAGACCGTTGGCGGGCTGCAGTATGAGACCGATCGGGCCAGGTTTGTCGATCGCGGGCATGGAGTGCGGAGCCCCGGCAGCGTCGCCAACGGGCGACCTTTGTCCAACACGACGGGAGCGGTTCTGGATCCGATACTGAGCTTGCGACGTGTGGTGCGGTTGGGCCCCGGGGAAACCGCGAGAGCGACGTTTTCGACGCTGGTGGCCGGCTCACGGGAATCGGCGTTGGCGCTGGTCGACAAATACCGCGAGACGACAACGTTCGAGCGCGAGTCGGAGCTCGCCTGGACGCAGGCCCAGGTGCAGCTCCAACACCTCGGCATCGAGGCCGATGAAGCGCACCTCTTTCAACAGCTTGCCGGCCACATTATCTATTCGAGCCCGGCTTTGCGACCGCCGTCGGCGGTGTTGGCCCGTAACCGGCTCGGTCAATCGACCCTCTGGTCGTACGGGATCTCGGGCGACCTGCCGATCGTCCTCGTGCGGATCGACCAGATGCGCGACCGGGAAATAGTGCGGCAGCTCATACGGGCTCACGAGTACTGGGGCTGGAAGGGGCTGGCAGTGGACCTCGTGGTGGCGAACGAGCACCCGGTCTCGTACGCCGAGGAGCTGCAGGAGTGGCTCGAGCGGAGCGTCCGGCTCAGCCAGTCGGGAGGCCGGCACGAGACTCACGCGCGGCACGGGGAAGTTCACATCTTGCGCGTCGATCAGATGCCCGAAGAGGACCGTGACCTTTTACGGGCTGCCGCCAGGGTCGTGCTTCTCAGCCACCACGGTTCGTTGAGCGAGCAGCTCGAGAACGTGATCGAGCACGAACCAGAGGCGGTTTTCGGCTCGACTTCAAAAAAGGCGTTTTTAGCGCCCGAATTTCCTCCGCCCAGACCGCGGCTTGCATTCTTCAACGGGCTCGGAGGCTTCGCCGAGGGCGGTCGGGAGTACGTCACGATTCTCGGCGAAGGGCAGTGGACGCCGGCCCCCTGGATCAACGTGATTTCCAATCCAGGATTCGGTTTTCAGGTCTCGGAGTCGGGATCCGGCTACACGTGGGCGTCAAACAGCCGCGAGAACCGGCTCACGCCGTGGTCCAACGATCCGGTCACCGACCCGCCCGGCGAGGTGATCTACCTGCGGGACGAGGAGACGGGCGAGATCTGGACACCGACTCCGCTGCCGATACGCCAATCCTCGCCTTACGAGATTCGCCACGGGCAGGGATGGACGAGATTCGGGCTCCAGTGTCACGAGATCGCCACCGAGCTCACCCAGTACGTACCCGTCGATGATCCGATCAAGATATCGCGCCTAGTTGTCAGAAACCTGTCGGGTCAAACGCGCAAGCTCTCGGTCACCGCGTACGTCGAATGGGTGCTGGGAGTCGAGCGAGACCAGAACGCGGCTTCGGTTGTGACCAGTCTCGATACGGAAACGCGGGCTCTGTTTGCACAGAACTGGTGGAGTGGCGAGTTCGCTGGCCATGTCGCGTTCGCCGATCTGAGTGGTCAACAAGACGAGTGGACGGGGGATCGGGGCGAGTTCGTGGGCCGCCATGGCACACTGCGTGAGCCGGCTGGGATGGTGCCGGGATCGAGCCTATCAGCGCGGGTTGGCACCGGATATGATCCGTGCGCCGCGCTGCGCCGGCATCTCGTTCTCGAGCCGGGAGCGAGCATCGAAGTCGTCTTCCTGCTTGGGCAGGGAGTCGATACCGATCAGGCTCGAGCGCTCGTAACCGAGTATCGGATCGCCGACCTCGACGGCGTATTGGACACTGTCGTGAAGCGCTGGGAGGACATTCTCGGCGCGTTGCAGGTTCGAACCCCTGATTACTCGATGTCGATCATGCTCAATCAGTGGTTGCTGTATCAAGCACTGTCGTGCCGCATCTGGGCACGATCCGCGTTCTACCAATCAGGCGGGGCGTACGGATTTAGAGACCAACTCCAAGATGTGATGGCGCTGGTGGTCGCGGGGCGGGAGATCCCGCGAGCGCACCTTCTGCGGGCGGCGGCGCGTCAATTCCCGGAGGGTGATGTCCAGCACTGGTGGCACCCGCCATCGGGTCGAGGAGTACGCACCCAAATCTCCGACGATCGGGTTTGGCTGCCGCTGGCTCTTGTCTATTACCTGAACGTGACCGGGGATACTTCGATCTTGGACGAGAGCATACCGTTCCTGGAGGGTGCGGTGTTGCCGGACGGCGAAGTTGAGCAGTACTTCGAACCCGCCGCGTCTGAAGAGAGCGCGAACTTGTACGAGCACTGCGCGCGAGCCCTCGACGTCAGCCTCGGAGTCGGCGTGCACGGGCTGCCGCTGATCGGCTCCGGGGACTGGAACGACGGAATGAATCGGGTCGGAGATCAAGGACGCGGGGAGAGCATTTGGCTGGCCTGGTTCCTTCACCTCGCGCTCGAAGGGTTCATCCCGATCGCTGAAGCCCGGGGCGATCGTGAGCGCGTGCAGCGGTGGAACGCGTATCTCGATGCGCTCAAGCCGGCGATCGCTGAACATGGCTGGGACGGAGACTGGTATCGGCGCGCTTACTTCGACGACGGAACACCGCTCGGTTCTGCTGTTAACGAGGAATGCCGGATCGACTCGATCGCGCAGTCGTGGGCGGTACTGTCGGGCATCGCCCGCGGCGATCGAGCGGAGCGCGCCATGAAGGCGGTCGAGCAGCATCTGGTCAAACGCGGTGACGGGTTGGTCTTGCTGTTTACCCCGCCATTCGACAAGACACCCATGGACCCTGGCTACATCAAGGGCTACTTGCCAGGTGTTCGGGAAAACGGTGGTCAGTACACTCACGCTGCTATCTGGTCGGTGTTGGCCTTCGCCGAGCTGGGCGACGGTGACAAAGCGGCTGAACTCTTCTCGATCCTCAACCCGATCAACCATGCGAGCACGCGAGCGGGAATCCACCGTTACAAGGTCGAGCCCTACGTCGCTGTGGCCGATGTATACACCGAGCCACCTCATGTGGGTCGCGGAGGGTGGACGTGGTACACGGGTTCGGCCGGGTGGATGTATCGAGCCGGAGTGGAGTGGATCCTCGGTTTTCGCCTCCGCGGTGAGACGCTCTATCTCGATCCATGCATCCCGCGGGATTGGCCCAACTTCGAGTTGTCCTTTCGCTATCACTCGGCGCAGTACGAGGTGGTCGTGGAGAATCCCAATGGTGTTATGCACGGGGTTGGGGAGGTACGTCTCGATGGCCGCGAGCTCGAGCTGGATCACGAACGTATCCATTCGCCGACGACGCAACGCTCTCGGCCCGGAGCTGGCGCGCGAATCGAGCTGGTCGATGACGGGGCGACTCACGCGGTCGAGGTCATTCTGGGTTAAGTCGTCGTGCTGACTGGGTGCTCGTCTGAGGATATCTTCTCGGTCTACGTGCGGAGAGGTGTCCGAGTGGTCGAAGGAGCGCGACTGGAAATCGCGTAGACGTTAACAGCGTCTCGCGGGTTCGAATCCCGCCCTCTCCGCCATCGACCTGTGAGGCGGCCGCGGTGAGCAGCCCAGGGAATCGGAAAGTGCCGGCGATCGTGATTCCGGCCTATCGCGCGGAATCAACGCTATCGAGCGTGATCGGGCGCATCCCAGCTGCGTTTTGGGAAACCGGGTCGGTCATCATCGTGAACGATGCCAGCCCCGACGGAACCGGACGGGTGGCCCGTGAGCTGGCGGCTGGCAACCCGCGCATAGCAGTTGTGGATCACCCCGAGAATCGCGGTTACGGGGGAGCGTTGAAGAGTGGGCTCAGGGTGGCGTTGAACCGTGGGGCCGACGGCGTCGCCGTCGTTCACTCCGACGGCCAGTATGCGCCGGAGAGGGTGCTCGATCTCCTGGCCCCTGTCTTGCACGACGATGCATACATCGTCCAAGGATCACGGCTACTCGGGGGCGGCGCGCGAGGCGGAGGCATGCCCCTTACCCGGTACATCCCAAACCGTGTGCTGACAACCATCGAGAACCTGGCGTTTGGTACCCGAATGAGAGAGTTCCACAGTGGATATATGGTGTATTCTCGCACTCTTCTGCAGCGCGTCGGAGATGATCTTGATGGCTCACTTGGTCGGGATGCGGTGTGCTGAGATTGCGATTCCTACCCGCTACGACGAAGAGAGCTCGAGCTTGTCCCCGATCCCATACGGTCTCAACGTGCTGCGAATGATCGGTCGGCATATCGCTGGTCACTATCGAGGCCTCCTTGAAGAACACAGACAGGCCATGGGTGCAGCTATCGGATGATCTTCCGCCCCCGGGACTACATTCTTCATCCGCTGGCGATTAAGCGGTTTCACGACACGCTGCTTGAATCCCAATACTGGGCACCGGAACGTCGTCGAGGGTGGGTGCAGGAGCGACTTGAGCAGACGCTACATCAAGCCGTCCGTCACGTGCCCTATTACCGCAGAACGTTAGGTCCTTATGAGCCGGACTTTAATGATATGATTGATCGGCTGGACCTGAGCGAGCTGCCGACAATTACGAAAGAAGTTGTTCGGGCGAACTACGATGAGTTGAGCGCCGATAACCGTAAACTGTCGAGAAAGATGACGGTTCGAACCAGTGGAACCACTGGCACTCCAGCAGAGTTCCGAATCGACACGCATTCAAACGCTTGCCAATTCGCGTCGTTGTGGAGGGTTTTGAACTGGGCGGGTTATCGGTTTGGCGATCGATTCGCAGATCTGCGACGCAATCCCAAGAGTGGGCCCATCACAAGGTATGACCCATTCCAGAACTGTCTCGTTCTCAGCGTTTTTCATCTCAAGAAAGAGAACGTGCCTGTTTTGGTGGAAAAACTGGAGCGGTTTAAACCGGTCTTGTTGAAGGGCTATCCGTCAGCCGTTCACCTTCTTTGTGGGTGGATCGCGGAGCTCGGGTTGACAGATTTTCGTCTGAAGCGGGTGGTGCTATGTGCCGAAACCGTCTTCGACCACCAGCGAGCTGCAATCGAGGATGTTTTCGGTTGCCCTGTATTCGATTTCTATAATCATAACGAGCGAGCCGGTCTCGTGAGTACGTGTGAAGAGGGCCAGTACCACATTCACGAGGAGTATTCTTTTCTAGAGTTTGTGGACGCCAAGGGCCGGCACGCGTCACCAGGGGGCAGCGGGGAAGTTGTGGCGACAACTCTGCATAACGAGGTCATGCCCTTGATTCGATATCAAACGGGCGATCTCGTTTCGTTAGATAGTATGAAAATGTGTCCTTGTGGTAGGACATTGCCGACACTTGGCCGCATCAGTGGTCGCGTCTCGGATGTCATTGTTACTTCAGATGGCAGGCACTTGAGCGGAATGGAGCATCCCTTCATGGAAGCCAAGGGAATCCTGTACAGTCAGATTGTTCAGGAAACGACTGACGAGATCGAAGTTAGGATCGTACGAGGAAGCACGTTCAGAGAAAGCGAAATCGACAAGGTGGACGCTGGATTACGATCGATACTCAGCGAAGACATGGAGATTCGCTTCACCTACGTAGATGAGATTCTCCCCGGGGAGAACGGCAAGATCCAGTTCGTGATCTCCAAGCCCGGACGTGAAGCGGCCCTGGGATTGGTAGGAGGGGATCGATGATTCTCGTCACTGGTGGTGCTGGCGTGATGGGTACCCAACTGGTCAAAGGGCTTATCGAGCGGGGGTTCAAAGTCCGGGTGCTGGACCGCCCCGGAACCTCGATCGAAGGCGTAGACGTCGAGCTGCGTCACGGCGACGTCAGTGATCCGAAAACGCTAGAAGGAGCGTTCGAAGGCGTAGAAACGGTGTACCACTTGGCAGCGGTGATCATCGCCCACGACCCGAAAGTGTTTCAGGTCGTCAATGTCGGCGGAACCCGCAACATGGTTGAGGGGGCGATCGCAGCCGGTGTAAAGCACTTCGTGTTCGTCTCGTCGGCGTCGGTTCTGTATCCGTTTACGACTCCGTACTCGGAATCAAAACGCGAGTGCGAGCAAATTGTCAGCTCGCAAACCGCGATGAGGTACACGATCACTCGCCCTACCCTTGCCTACAACGAGTATGGCGGGCTCGAGTTCCGAATGTTCCTTGATTACCTCGAGCGTTTCCCGGTAGTGCCGTTCATCGGAACTGGGAAGGCGCTCAAGAACCCGGTTCATGTCGACGATCTTCTGAAGGGATTCCTGGCCGTGGCTGGCAATCCCAACGCTTACGATAAGACGTACAACTTCAGCGGCGGTGAAGCGATCTCCATTTGGGATCTCGCCAAGCTCATGCTGAAACATCGCGGCAAGCAACGCCCGTTCATTCCGATTCCGGTGTGGGCGTGCAAAGTGTTAGCGAGGGGTATGGCACTGGTAATGGAGAAGTCACCGCTGACTTGGAACGTCATCGCCGGGATCATCCAAGACGCGAATCTCGACCACTCCAACGCGACTCAGGATTTGGGGTACGAACCAATCGGGATCCATGCTGGCTTGGAGGATATCTGGCCGATCGAACAGGCGCAGGGAGCGTGAAATTCAGGCTCGTCGACTATGCGCTGCATCCGCTGGCAATCAAGCGCCGTCACGATGTGTTGCTGGAATCTCAGTATTGGACGCCGCCGCAGCGGCGGGAATGGGTTCAGGAACGTCTCGAGCGAACTCTGCGCCATGCGGTAAGAAACGTGCCGTACTATCGACGTACACTTGGACCCCACGAATCCAGGTTCAACGAAATGATCGACCGCCTCGATTTGAGCGAGCTTCCGGTCCTCTCGAAGCAAGATGTCCGGGTCCACTTTGACGAGTTGTGCGCCGATGGTATCAGCAGTGTCGAGAGGAATCTCGTAAGAACAAGCGGCACCACGGGTACACCAACTCGGTTCTTGATGGATCAAGAGTCAAACCTGAACCAGTTTGCTTCAATGTGGCGAGCGTTGAATTGGGCGGGGTACAGGTTCGGTAACCGTTTCGCAGATTTCAGGGCAGACCCCGACAAGCGTTTTGCAGCGAGCTACGATGCCAGGCAGAACTGTCTGGTTTTTCCCATCGAGTATCTCAAGAAAGACAACGTCCCTCGTTACGTGAACGCGCTCAAGGCGTTCAGGCCAGCCGTAATTAAGGGATACCCCACGACATTGAACTTGGTCTGTCACTGGATGAAGGAACTCGGCTTAGACGAGCTGCAGGTGAAGCGAGTGGTCTGCTGTGCCGAGACGCTGCGTGATCATCACCGGGCAACGATTGAGAAAGTCATGCAGTGTCCGGTCTACGATTTTTATGCGCAGAACGAACGCGCCGCCTTGATCAGCACCTGTGAGAAGGGCCGGTATCATGTTCACGAGGAGTACTCGTTCGTCGAATCCCCAAGCGAAGAGTTGGACCGGCCGGGGCCGGCGAAAAGCATTGAGGTGGTCACGACGACCTTTCACAACCTGGCGATGCCCTTGATTCGATATCAAACGGGAGATCTCGTGACACTCGGTGACGGTGCTCCGTGCGAGTGTGGGCGCACCTATCGCATCGTGGGGCGAATCGACGGTCGGCTCCAGGACATGGTCGTTGCGCCAGACGGGCGTCACCTCGGCTCCTTGGAGCACGCTTTCTTTGATGCTCCCGGCGTACAGATGAGCCAGATCGTCCAGCGCACTACTGCGGGGATCGAGGTCAAGATTGTGAGAGCCAAGGATTTCGTCGCCGAGGATCTGGAAAGGGTGGAAGCTCGGTTGCGGGGGATGATCGGAGACGAAATGGACATCGAAATCTCGCTGGTCGATTCGATACCTGCAGGTGAGAACGGCAAGATTCCGTTTGTCATCTCCACGCCCGGAAGCCAGGCGGCACAAGACGACCCGGGCGCGGCCGAGCTGACTTCGGTTACACAAATCTCCTAAGGGCTGTCCGTCCGCCGTCCGACAGCGTAGAGCAAGCCCAGCAGAATCCCCGTCCCGAGGACGATCGAGATCCACGGTGAGAGGCCGTAAGCGGTAGGGATGTCGCCGATCAACATGCCGACGACGCCGACCGCAAGCGCGTACGGGATCTGAGTCCGAACGTGGTCGATGTGGTCCGAGCTGGTGGCCATGCTCGAGAGAATCGTGGTGTCGGATATCGGCGAACAGTGATCGCCCCAAACCGCCCCCGCAAGCACTCCTGACACAGCCCCGACGAGAATGGTGTGCGCGGCGGATGCCGCCAATCCAGCGTCCGCCGCTAGCGCCACTGCCAACGGCACGACGACGGGCATCATGATCGCCATCGTTCCCCACGAGGTTCCGGTGGCGAAAGAGACAAAAGCACACATGATGAATACCAGCACGGGGAGCAATCGCGGGTCGAGGTTACCGGTCAACAGGCTGACGACGTAGCCGGCGGTGTGGATCTCCACGGTAATCGCGCCGATCGACCAGGCAAGCGTCAGTACGATGCACGCGAACAGCATCGCCTTGAGTCCCGCCACCCACGCGGCCATCGTCTCCTCGAGGTTCAGAATTCGCTGTGAAAGCGTCATAAATGCCGCCACCACGCAGGCCGCAAACGAACCCCAGATGAGCGATGAGAATGAGTTCCCGTTGGCGACGACGTTCTGAAGGCCGAGATCGGGATCACCCGCTGCCAGTACCGCTTCGCGGCCGGTCATGTACATGCCAATCAGCGTGATCGCCGCTACGGTGCCGATTGGTACGAGCGCGTTCCACCAACGGCGTGGCCTGCCTTCGATGGGATTTAAGATCTCGGCGTCAAAATCACTCGCGGGGTTGGCGCCTTCGCGGAGGACTTCTCCCTCTCGGTGAGCGCGCAGCTCGGCCGTCAGCATGGGGCCATAATCGCGATTCGTCACGATCACCATCAACACGAAGGCCAACGCCAGGATTGGATAGAACCGGTACGGGATGCTCTGGACGAACAAGACATACGGTTCGACACCTAGATTGAGCGGCTCCAGCGCGCTGTCGATCAGCCCGACCTCGAAGCCGATCCAACCGCCGATTAGCGCGATTGATGCCACCGGCGCAGCGGTCGAGTCAACGATGTAGGCGAGTTTTTCGCGGCTGATATTGAGACCGTCGGTCACTGGGCGCATTGTGCTGCCGACGATCAGTGTGTTCGAGTAGTCGTCGAAGAAGATCAACAGCCCCATGACGTACGCCGCCAGTTGTCCTCGGATGGGGCCCACCGCATGCCGCGTAATCGAGTCGACGACACCATGAGTACCGCCGTTGCGGCTGATGATGCCGACCATGCCTCCCAGCAGAAAGGTGAATATCAGGATCTGAGCGTTGTTGGGATCAGTGATCGCCTCGACGATGTACTTGTCGATCGTGCGCACTATCGCGGTCAGCGGGTTC